>CALYAJ010000006.1 GCA_944393485.1 uncultured Clostridia bacterium | reverse complement strand
GTATATTTGGAACTGGTTTTTATTGATTTTTATATTATTTTAGAACTTTGAAATTTTTTTTCATGTCTTTATCCTGGTATACCAAAAGCCTTTTTTTACTAACCGAATCACATCATTCATATTATTACCTCCATAAAATTTTTTACATTTGGTAAAAGCAATAATGCTTTTAAACATATAATAATACATAATTATTATATATACTTTTGTTTAAGAAAACAATAGAAAACTCTTGAATACTTTATAAATATTGTTATTTAGAAGATTGTGAGGTATAATTTATTAGATTATAAAAATAAGTTGAATCAAAAAATCAATCTAAAGGTAATGGGAGAGGTAGAGTTATGAAGCGGAGTATTTTAAAAATTTTAACTACTATTTTAGCAATTATAATTATTGTAGGTATATTATTAACTGTATACAATTCATTTGAAATTGATCCAAGAATATGGTTTTTCATCATATTTGGAACAGCTATGATATTACTTTTTGTTGTGACAGATATAATATTCTATAATGAATTAGAACTACTTCAAAATTATATGGAGACACATACATATAGAGAATTTTACAAAGAATATCTAAAAAAACATGTATATAAACTAAAAAGAATATTCAAGAAGATAAAAAAATTCATTAAAAATTTTTATGATAGTAAAATAAATAAAATAATAAATTCAATATGCAGGTTATGTGTTATGCTAGCAATATGGTATAAAGTTTTTTTTGAGGAGGATTTTTATTCGAGAATTCTTATATATATCATATTTTGGGTAATGTTATGTTTTGTTACTTTAAATGATATTATAAAAGCATTTAATACTCGTAAAAAATCAGATTTGATCGTAGCTATTATGTATGCAGTTATAATATATTATGAGATACTAAATGCTTTAGCAATATATTATTTGTAAAATATAAATTAGATTGATTTCTAGGAGGTGTTAGCCTCCTAGTTTTTATATTAATGTAGAAAATTAATTAAAAAAATGATAATATAATAAAAAAATTTAATAAGAGGTAAAAAATGAAAAATATAATATGCACATCAAATGGAATTATAGGAACAAAATTTCCAAAAGAATTTATAGAACAAAGGATTAAAGGGAAAAAAGTAATAATAATTGATAATGGAACATATGGAACAAGAAATTTTGATGAAAGAGAAAAAAATAGAATAAAATTTATAGAATATGGTGCAACAAAATCGGATTTAATCACAATTAATAGTAAGAATGTAAATGTGATTCTAAATTATGATATATGCTATATGATGGGTGGAAGCATTGCAAATTTACTAAAAATGATTCAAGAAACAAAAATAAAAAATGTATTAAAAGATTTCTTAAATTATGGAATATATATTGGCGAAAGTTGTGGAAGTATCATATTAGATGAAAATGTAGAATGGTATTTTGATTTAAAAAGAGGAACTAAACCAAAATATGATGTCTTTTTCGAAAACTATGAGGGTTTAGGTTTTATAGATGAACATATATATCCACATTATGATAAAGAAAGTGAAGAGGGAATAAAGAAAATTAATTTATATAAAGAAAAAATAAAAGGTTTAAATGATACAGAATTTCTGGAATTTTCAGATAATAAAATAACAGTAGAAATGGTATGTTCAATAAATGGTATGATTGCAAGCAGTCAAGGAGAAGAAGAATTCCTAAGTGATAGAGGATGGGAGATAATGTTAGAATTTCTAAAAAACTATGATGTATTAGTTTGGGGAAGAAAAACATTTGAAAGTGTAATGACTTGGGGAGATGAATACACAAAAGATTTACAAAATATAAATATGATAATTTTAAGTAGTAATTCTAATCAAAAATCAAACTCAAAAAATATATTTTATGCCAAATCAATAGAAGATTGTTTAAAAATTGTTAAAGAAAAGAATTTTAAGAAAATATTTATATCTGGTGGAGCAAAAACAAATACGGATTTTTTAAAGCAAGGAATAGTAGATGAAGTGATAATAAATTATAATCCTGTAATTGTAACAGATGGAATTAATTTATTTACAGAGGACGATTTAATTAAGAAACTAGAATTAAAAAATATTATAAGAGAAAAAGAAGATTTAGTACAAATTAGGTATGATGTAAAAAAGGAGGATTAATTATGGAATATAAATATGACAAAAAAATAGATAAAGATCAATTAGAAAGTTTATTTTCTTCTGTAGGATGGCAATCTGCAAAATATCCAAATAGATTGCAAAAAGCAGTAGAAAATAATGATTATGTAATGACTGTATGGGATGAAGATAAATTAGTAGGCTTAATTTGTGCACTTTCAGATGGATATATTAATGTGTTTTTAACATATTTATTAATAAGACCAGAATATCAAAAACAAGGATTAGGTACAATTTTAGTAAATGACTTTTTAGAAAAATTTAAATGTTTTGGCAGAAGAATAGTAACAACAGAATTGGATAAAGAAAAATATTATAATAAATTTGGCTTTAAAACTGATGGAATATGTTTGACAAATAGAGATTGGCAAAATGATGATGTTTAAAATTAAATATAAATAAAACAATAATAAATTATTGACAAACGATAATGAAAGATATAAAATACCTTCATAAGAAATAATTCCTATGGAGGTATTTTATATGAAAAAGGGAAATATTTTTATAGTATCATTAATACTAGCAATATGGAGTGTTGTTTTATTTTATGGAAAGCAAATAGGTTTATCCATGCTATTATTTATAATTCCAATAACATATTATTTAATATTTATATTAGAAAAAAATAATAAAATAGAAAATAATAAAGCAAAAATATTATTAATTCCAATAATCCTATTAGCAAGTACATATTTAATTTATGATAATCACTTTTTTAATAATTTAAATTTAATAGTTATTCCATTTTTAATTATAATTATGTTAGTATCTTTATTTACTAATGTATTTAATTTAGAAGTTTGGATAGAAAAAGCAGTAGAGCTAGTATTTGATCCAATAGCATATTTAGGAGAAACTTTAAAAAAGATAAAATTAAGCATTTTAAGAAAATTTAAATTAAAAAGCAAAGATAATAATAGTTCTAAAAAGATTTTCAAAGGTTTATTAATAACAATACCTATAGCATTAATAATAATAGGAATGTTAGCCTCTGCAGATCAAGAGTTTAGTAATGTTTTATATAGTATTATAAGAGTAATTGGAAAAGCTTTTGGAAATATGCAATTTATGGAGATAGTATTAAGGTTAATATTAATAATTATTGTATTTATCTATTTAGCTAGCTTTTTTGATAATATCATTACTAATTTTAAAATTGAAAAAGAGTTTAAAGAAAATAATGAGCTAAAAGATAATACAACTATCAAAATGATATTAACAACATTAAATATTATATATTTAGTATTTTCTATTATTCAAATTAAAGCAATAATGGTAAGAGATATTAATATCAACTATGCAAATTATGCAAGACAAGGATTTTTCCAATTAATGATAATTTCTGTAATAAATTTAATTATGATTTTAATTGCTAAAAGAAAAGACTATAAAGATAATAATTATACAAATATAATGTGCTTATTTATGATTTTCTTTACATTTATATTAATAATAACATCTGCAATTAGAATGTATTTTTATGAACAAGCATATGGATATACATTTTTAAGACTTGCAGTATATATTGCACTGTTTACAGAAGTAATATTATTAATACCAACTATTTTATATGTATTAAACAAGAAAAAACATCTTATAAAAACATATTTTTCAATTATTGTAACTATATATGTAATTATAAACTTAGTAAATATAGATAATATAATAGTAAGTAGAAATGTAACAAGATATTTAGAAACAGGAAAAATAGATATGGCATACATAGAAAATAGTACTGGAACTGATGCAGTAAAACAAATTATTAGAATCTTAGAATCAGATAAAGATGAAAATGGAACAAAGCAAATTGCTTCAATTTATTTGATAAATACATATGAAGATTTAAAAAATGAAAATACTGATTTTAGAGATTTTAATATTTCGAAAGCTATAGCCAAATATTTAATAGAGGAAATTAAATAAATTTTATATATACAAGTATGTGAATAAAATATATTTCATACTTGTATTTTTATGTAAACTATGGTAAAATATATAAGGAAAATTTTGGGGAGGAAAATAATGAAAAATAAAGGAAATGTAAAAAGTGTACTAAAAAAATTATATAAATTATTAGAAGGAAAACAAAAGCGAAATTTTATTATAATAATTATAATAATGATTGTATCTGCTGGACTTGCACAGTTAACACCAAAAGCAATTGGTTGGCTTACTGATGATATATTAGTAGAAAAGCAAGTAGATTTTATTAGAGTAGTACCATTTTTAATTTTTATATTAGTTGTAAATGTAGTAAATGAAGTTATAAAAATTTTAAGAAGAGTAATGGTAGAAGATACTGCAACAAGAACAGAGAAAAAAGCTAGAGGAATAGTAATAAATTCTTTATTAAAAGCACCTTTATCATACTTTAGGGAAAACATGACTGGAAATATTCATGGAAGATTAAATAGATGCTTAGAGGGAACAGTTAAATTAGAAAAATTACTTTTTATGGATTTTGCACCTGCAATATTTAACAGTATTGCGGCAATTATAACAATATTTATAACACTACCAATTTCATTAGCCTTGCCAATGTTACTTGTTATTCCAATAGGAATTGCAATAGTTTTTAGACAGATAAGTACTCAAAAAGGAATAAGAGTTGAATTATTAGAAACAAAATCTGCAATGGATGGAACAATTGTAGAATTATTAAATGGTATAGAAGTAATAAGAATAACAGATAGTGTTGATTTAGAAACAAATAGATTTAATAATAAATCAGAATTTTTAAGAAAAAAAGAAATGAAGCATCATAAGCAAATGGCTAAATATGACTGTTTAAAATTTATAAACCAAGCAGTTTTTACAGTTCTTATAATAGGAATTTCTACATGGCTTGCAACAAAAAATGTAATTACTGTTGGTAGTGTTTTAACAGCATATTTATGTTTTACACAATTAACAAAACCATTAGAAGAATTGCATAGAATATTTGACGAATTATCTGAATGTACTGTTTTGGCTACAGATTTCTTTAAAATGATAGAATTACCAAATGACTTTTCATATGAAAAAATAGATAAAACTAATTTAAAACAAATAGAGGGAAAAGATATTGTAGAAATAAAAGATTTAACATTCTATTATAATGAAAATAAAGAAAAAATAATATTAGATAAATTTAATTTGGAAATTAAAGAAGGAATGTTTTTAGGTATTGCAGGACCAAGTGGTTGTGGAAAATCATCTCTTATTAAAGCAATTTGTAAATTGGAAAAGGGAGATGGAAAGATATATATAGATGGCAAAGATATAAATTACTTAACAAGAAAAGATATTTCAAATATTATTGCATTAGTACCACAAAGTCCATTTTTAATCGCAGGAACAATATATGAAAATATTTGTTATGGAATAGATAAAGAAGTTACAATGGAAGAGGTAGAAGAGGCTGCTAAAAAAGCATATATTTATGATTATATAAATAATTTACCAGATAAATTTAATACAGTAATAGCGGAAGGTGGAAATAATTTATCTGGAGGACAAAGACAAAGAATAGCCATTGCAAGAATCTTTTTAAGAAAACCAAAAATCTTAATATTAGATGAAGCTACTTCAGCATTAGATAATACATCAGAAAGACATATACAATTAGAAATAGAAAAATTACAAAAAGAACACAATATAACAATTATTTCTATAGCACATAGATTAACAACATTAAAAAATTGTGATCAAATAATTGTTTTAAATAAAGGTAAAATTGAACAAAATGGAAAATACAACGAATTAATAGAACAAGATGGAATATTTAGTGATATGTATTATGGAAAATTAAAATAGCTATGTTTTTACATAGCTATTTTTCTCTTTACAGTGCATGGATTACCAACTGCAATAACATTTGACGGAATATCTTTTGTAACAATACTTCCAGCACCTATTATAGAATTATCGCCAATAGTAACACCTGGTAAAATTACAACATTACCACCAATCCAAACATTATTACCTATTGTTATTGGCTTTGCATATTCTAAACCAGAATTTCGTATTTGAACATTTTCTGGATGTCCAGCAGTATAAATACCACAATTAGGGCCAATCATGACATTATTACCAATTTTTACTGTTGTTGTATCTAATATTATTAAATTATGATTTGAATAAAAATTCTCACCAATTTCTATACTATAACCATAATCACAAATAAAAGGTTGTTCTATATAAGGATTTGTATAAACATTTGGTAAAATTTCTTTAAGTAATTTTTGTTTTTCATTCATATTAGATGGCAAAGTATTATTGTATTTAAAGCATAAATCTTTTACTTTAAAACGCTCATTTATTAATTCTTCATCATGGTTTGCATTATATAATAAACCTTGTTTTGCTTTTTCTTTTTCTGTCATAAAAACCTCCTATATTTTAATAGAATATAGAAAAATTTTAACATAAAAATATGTATATTGCAAAAAATAAAATTGTACATAGTAAAAAGTTGAGTTATAATTATCTATGGAAAATAAAAGAAGGTGATCAATATGACAAATGTACTTATAGGTTTATTTATTCCTTTTTTAGGTACAACATTAGGTTCTGCATTAGTATTTTTTATGAGAAAAAAAGAGATAAATAAAAAGGTACAAAAATTATTAATAGGTTTTGCAGCAGGTGTAATGATGGCTGCTTCAATATGGTCTTTGTTAACACCAGCTTTAGATATGACTGATGGAAGATTTGCATGGGTACCTGTTGCCGTAGGTTTTATGATTGGAATAATATTTTTATTAGTATTAGACTCTTTAATTCCACATCAACATTTAGAAACAGAAGAATCTGAAGGTTTAGAATCAAATTTAAAAAAGAGTACAAAATTAGTATTAGCAGTAACTATTCATAATATACCTGAAGGAATGGCGACAGGAGTTGTATTTGCTGGAGCATTAATTGGAAATACAGGAATGACAATAGCAGGAGCTATTGTACTTGCAGTTGGTATGGCTATTCAAAACTTCCCAGAAGGTGCAATAATATCTATGCCGCTAAAAGCAGAAGGAGTATCAAAAGGAAGGGCATTTTTATATGGTGCACTTTCAGGAATAGTAGAACCAATATCTGCAATACTTGCTATTGCATTCACTCATACAGTAATTCCAATTCTTCCATATATATTATCTTTTGCGGCAGGAGCAATGATTTATGTTGTGGTAGAAGAATTAATACCAGAATCACAAGCAGGTGACCATAGTAATATAGGAACTATTGGTGTTGCGTTAGGATTTGTAATTATGATGATACTAGATGTAGCATTAGGATAGAAAAAAACTCAGTTCATGGTGAACTGAGTTTTTAAATGTCTATTTTTATTCCAAATTGATCTAAGATATCATGTAGTCCTTGATTAATTTCTTCTCTAGAATAATTTGAAGCTTCCAATGTTTCATCATTAAATTTATTTAATTTATCATAAAAATTTAAAGCAACTGCTAAATGCTTTGTATTTCCAACCTCAATTTTATCAAATAATAAATTTTCAGCTTCATTTATTTTACCTTCTGAAAGTAATTTATTTAATTCTGTGTGTAAACTATCGGCAGAAGAATTTACTATATTCTCTGGTAAATATTCTGTATTAGTTTGATTTAAAAATACACGAGCTAAAAATTCAACTAAATCATCTATCTGATCTAATAACCAATCTTTTTTATACATAATAGGCTCCTTTCAAGCAAACATTTTAACATTTTTTATAATATAATACAATAACTTAAGAAATAATTAATTTGATTTTTTGCAATGTTATTTATATAATAGAAAAAAATTATAGGAGGATGCTTATGAGATGCCCTAAATGTGGAAGTGAAAATATATCTAGTATAGTAAATACCAATACACATACTAAAGGTTTTGATGGTGGAAGTGCTTGCTGTGGATATCTTTTATTTGGATGGCCAGGTGTTTTATGTGGATTATGCAATACAGGAGACACTAAAACAACAACGAATACTACTAATATTTGTAATGATTGTGGACATAGATTTTAATGAAAAAAAGTACGCAAAGAAGAATATGGGCTTGGTCAATGCGACTTGGTAATAGATGTGGATGCCATCAAAGAGAAGATAGAAGTTTTAAAATAGGAGAATTTCAATTCCCTATCTGTAGTAGGTGTACAGGAATATTATTTGGACAAATTATATCTGTAATATTAATTATTTTTAAAATAAATATTCCAATATATTTAGATTTTATATTTCTTTTTATAATGTTTTTAGATTGGTATATACAATTTAAGAAGATAAAAGAGTCAACAAATGCTAGGAGATTCATAACAGGAAGTTTAGCAGGAATAGCACAAATAAATATAATGTATCAATTTATCATATTTATAATAAATCTATTTATCTAAAAGTATTGAAAAAAATAATTAATAAGGTTAAAATACATGAGGAAAAACAAAAAAGAAAGGTGATATAAATGGAATTTCATGCAAATGAAGGAAAACAAGTAGAAATAGAAGTAAGTGGAGAAATTTATTTAAGACATGCAATAAGAACAAGATTTGTAAAACAAGGAGAAAGTTATATAGATTTATTTAAAGAATATGTAAGTCCAATTTATCAAGAAGGGGATATTATATCAGCAAGTGAAAAAATAATTGCATTATGCCAAAATAGAGTAGTAAGAAAAGAAGATATGAAAATTGGTTTTTGGGCTAAATTTCTATCTAAATTTGTTCATAAAACAACTGCAGGATTTGGCGTAAGAAATCCTTACAAAATGCAGTTTGCAATTGATCAAGTTGGTTTACCAAAAATATTATTTGCAGGAATTGTAAGTGCAATAACAAAGATTTTTGGAAAAAGAGGAGTATTTTATAAAATAGTTGGACAAGAAATTGCAGGAATAGACGGATTTTATGATAAAGAATTTAAAGAATATGGAGATATAGGAATAATGCTTCCTGAAAATCCAACAAAGGTATGTAATGAAATTCATGAAAAATTGGGAATATCTTGTATGATTGTTGATGCAAATGATTTAGGACAAGAAGTACTAGGATATTCAGATGATATAAAATTAACAGAAGATGAATTAAAAGGATTAATAAAAGATAATCCAACAGGTCAAGGAAGGGAACAAACACCACTAGTTTTAATAAGAAAAAAATCAGCAAATAAAGAATAATCATTAAAGCCCATATAATCTATGGGCTTTTTAAGGAGCAAAAATGAAAAAGAAACAAAAGAAATCTTTTAATAAAATATTTATTTTAATAATTTTGTTTATTGCTATTATAGGTTTCTATAAATCAGGAAATATTGATATAAAAGTGTATGCAGAAGCTGCAAATAATACTGTAAATGAGGAAACTAATATGAAAGATTATATAATATTGGTAAATAAAGATAATCCCTTACCCGATGATTATAAAGTTGAATTAGAAGAATATGATAATCATTTAGTAAGTAAAGATATAATTAGCGATTTAGATGATATGTATAAAAATGCGAAAAAAGATGGAGTTAACTTAAATATTAATACTTCATATAGAGATAAAAAAGAACAACAAGAAATTTTAGATAGAAGAATAAAATTATATGTTCAAGAAGGATTAAATAAAAAAGATACAGAAGAAAAAGCATTAACAGAAGTTCAACTACCAGGATGTTCAGAACATGAAACAGGACTTGCAATTGATTTTAGCAATCCTAATAAACCAGAAGATAATGAACCAATGTGGAATTGGCTTAGAGAAAATAGCTACAAATTTGGTTTTATTTTAAGATATCCAAAAGATAAAATAGATATAACAAATGTTACAAATGAGGAATGGCATTTTAGATATGTGGGTAAGGAAGTTGCTAAAGAAATGAAAGAAAAAAATATATGTCTAGAAGAATATCTTAATTAATTATTGTAAAAAACATTAATTTTATATATAATGTTGCAAAAGGAGCGGTTGCTATGGAAAATAAAAAAGTAAATATAATATTATTTATTGTGTTAATAATAATTGTTGTTGCAATAGTTTTTTTGATTGGGAAATATAATGAAGAAATAGCAGAAAAAGCGAAAGATATTATAGAAAATAATATTGCACCAGCATTAGTAGCAGAAGAACCAGAAATTAATATTGTGCCAACATTAGATGATAAAATTAATGGTAATACAATGTGGTGTGGTTCATTTCAATTAGCATGGACGGATTTTAAAGACAATATAGTTAAACAAGATATAGAATTTTCACCACAATTAGAAATGGTAAAAAACTTAAATACATCAGAATTTAATACAGATATGATTTCTTCAGATGATTATTATATAAAATCTGGAGTAATGACAGGAGGACTTAAAGAAGAAATTGAAAATGCACTTAAAGAAAAATTTGATTATACAAGTGATTTTTTAAACCAATTTAGTTGGGATGAAAATAATGGAATAAGATATTTTGCATATGCAATGCTTAATAAAAAATTTGAATTTAATCAAGCATTTGATGATTTAAATAAAGGTAGCTTTGCAGGACAAGGAACAGATACTACATATTTTGGTTTAAATGCAAATATGAATGAAGGTGCAAGAAGTCAAGTACAAGTACTTTATTATAACAATGAAAACGATAAAGCAATTTTATTACAAACAAAACAAGGTGATGAAGTAATCATAGCCATGACTAATAAAATGAAGAATTTTAATCAGATTTATGAAAAAATAACTACGGAGAGTCAAAATTATCAAGGAAATAAAGCTCTAACTGATGTAGAAGAATTAAAAATTCCAAATTTGAGTATTGATACAGAAAAAGAATTTACTGATTTAGAAAATAAAGAATTTGAAGACGTAGACGGAAATAAAATGAAAATAGATAAAGCACTACAGACAATAGATTTTAGTTTGGACAAAACAGGTGGACAAGTAATAAGTGAAGCTGGAATGAGCGTACAGCAAAATGGAATAGAAGAGCCAGAAGATATTAGAAATTTTAATTTTGACAAAGAATTTGTAGTATTTGTTAGAGAAAAAGATAAAACTTTACCATATTTTGCTTTAAATGTTTCAGATATAGAAGATTTTCAATAATAGTAAAAAAGACCTACATAGAGTTGTAGGTCTTTTACGTTGACATAATTTCAAAAAGATAATATAATAGGCATTGTAACAGGTAATTTTGAAAAAAGCAGAGGTATTATAGGAGGTATAATATGGGAAAATTTTTTGAATGCAGTTGGTTAAAAACATCATATATTTTGTTTGAAGATACTGGGGAAATTAGAAAATTTCTTCCGACTTCAAAAGCAAAAATTACTGAAGATAATTTGGAGTTAGTATTCATACCAGAAAATCCTTCTAAAGATGTTTTTACTTTAAAACAAGAAGATTTAAAATGGAGTAATCCATTGGATGACGATTTTAACTTTATACTAGCTGAAAGTGTTGGATTTGAAAGTTGTTCATATTTTTATAGGGAAAATATGGATGAAGAATTACTTACTATATTAGATCGAAGAATTGGTCAAAATATAATAAGTAAAAGAATAGGAATAGAGAAATTAAAAACATCATATTTTATGGTTCAAGGAGCAGTATATCCAGCAACGGAAAATAATGATTCACCAACAGTGAAAAATATATCTATATATAATATGTCTACAGAAAAAGAGGTGAAATCAATAGAAGTTTTGGAAAATACAATATATATGGATAACTATAAAATTACCTCACTTCCAACAGAATTGCGGCAAATAATAAATTCTTTAAATATTTGATTAAATAAAATTCCTAACCTCTGCTAAGTCCCTCATAAATTCAAACAAGAATTTATGAGGGAAATCTTTTGTCAAAAAATAAAATATGATAGAATAGATTATGTAAGAAAAACAATAAAATTTTAGTGTAAAAAAGAAAGGAAGAGAAATGACTACAAGCAAATTATTACTATTAGTAAAAATACTATTAGCAATAATATTAATTGGAACAATATGTGCTGTAATATTAATTATATATTTATTCAAAGGTGATGTTAAAGCAAGAGTTCCAGGATATATGAAAGATGAATATAATATTTCTGAAGAAGAAGTGGAAAACAGACCAGTTTATACGATTACTCCAAAAAATGGAGTAACAAATGATTTAGTAATAATGTATGTTCATGGTGGTTCATATGTAGGAGATTTGGAAAAAGAACATTGGAAGACTTGCTCTGACATAATAAATCAGTTAGGATGTACAATAATAGTACCAGACTATCCACTTACACCAAAATATAATTATAAAGATACAATTAATATGATGGAAGTGTTATATAAAAAAATAATAGAGAATATTGAGCCAACAAAATTTGTTGTAATGGGAGATTCAGCAGGAGGAGGTTTATCATTAGCTTTATTAGAAAAAGTAGGAGAAGAAAATATCCAAATGCCAAATCAAACAATACTAATTTCTCCATGGTTGGATGTAAGAATGAATAATCCGGAAATAGAAGAAGTAGAACCTAATGATCCAGAACTAAATAAATCTGCATTAAAAATAGCAGGAGAAAATTATGCAGGGAAAGATGGAATAGATAGTTATTTAGTAAATCCAATAGATGGACCATTAGACAAATTAAAAAATGTTTCTATTTTTACAGGAACAAATGATATATTAAATCCAGATGTAAAAATATTAGAAGAAAGGGCCAAAAGTGTTGGAACAACAATAAATGTTTATGAAACAGAAGGAGCAACACATGTATGGTTATTATATAAATATAAAGACGAAGAAAATGATCCATTAGTTCAAGAACCATATAATCAAATGATAGAATTATTAAAAAATAATTAGTTGGAGGCAATTAATGAGAAGAAAAGAAAGAAAAGAATTGATGTGGAGAAAATTAGATAATTCAGCAAAAATATTTCCTCTATCATCTAGTAAAAAATACAGTAGTGTTTTTAGAATATCAGCTGTAATGAAAGAAAAAATAAGCCCAAGGTTACTAGAAAAAGCAGTAAATAGAGCCTTAGAAAAATATGAATTTTTTAAAGTTAGGTTAAAACAAGGATTTTTTTGGTATTATTTTGAATACAATGATAAAAAAATAGTAATAGAAGAGGAAAAAGATTATCCATGTAAATATATAGATCCAGCAACAAATAATGATTATTTATTTAAGGTTACATATTTTGATTCTAAAATAAATATAGATATATTTCATTCACTAACAGATGGAAATAGTGGAATACAATTTTTTAAAGAAATAGTATATCAATATATAGAAATAGCTCATTCAAATGATTTTAAAAATAGCTTAAGAACCAGCAGAAAAATAGATGTTAATGTTGAAGATAGTTATTTAAAAAATTATAACAAAAAAGCTAAAAGTAATGAAATAAATAAAAAAGCATATTTATTAAAAGGAAAGAAAATACCTTTTGAAGCAATAAGAGCTACCCATGAAATAATTAATTTAACAGAATTAAAAGAGCAAACTAAAATAAAAAATGTTACTATGACACAATATTTAACAGCAATTTTAATACAAGCAATTTATAGGGGAAATATGAAAAAGCAAAAAAATAATAGACCAATAAAAATATGTGTGCCAGTAGATTTAAAAAAATATTTTAAATCTAAAACATTAAGTAATTTCTTTTCATATATTACAGTTTCTGCAGATGTAGATGAAATAAATTTAGACAATTTAGACGATGTTTTAAAATTAGTAAAAAATGATTTTGAGGAATTATTAAAACCAGAAAAAATATCTAGAACAATGTCATTAAATGTAAAATTGGGAAATAATTTCTTTATAAAAATTATCCCATTGTTTTTAAAGCAGATATTTGTCAGATTAAGTTATTTAGAAATAAGAAAATATACGACAACTACATTTTCAAATATAGGAAGAATTGGTATAATAGCAGAATATCAAAAATATATAGATCAATTTTTATTTTTAATTGCTCCAGAAAGGATCGAAAAAATAAAATGTTCAACTTGTTCTTTTGAGGATAAAATGTTTTTTACATTTACATCTGTTTTAAGAGATATAAATATTGAAGATGAATTTGAGAAAATTTTAAGAGAACATGGAATAAAAGTAAAAAGAGAAAGTAATGGTGTGTAATATGTTATATCCAAAATTAAATAATGTAAAAAGAAATAATATAATATTAATAATTAGTATTGCGATTTCAATAATTTTAATTGATGTATTGTTATTAATAAATGTTTTAGTAGATAAAACAAATCATTGGTCATTATTATGTGTTGCAGGAATTTTATATGTTTATGGAACAATTATATATACTAAAAAAAGAAATATAAATATAGCGTCAAATGTTTTTGTTCAATGTTTATTAGTTTCACTTTTAATAATTGCAATAGATTACTTTATTGGTTTTAGTGGTTGGTCTTTAAATGTTTCAATACCAATAGTAGTAATAGTTGCAAATTCTACATTAATGATTTTAACAATAGTAAGTAGAAAAAGATATATGAAATATGCAATGTATCATGTTTTAACATTTTTATTTAGTATGATTCCATTAATTTTAATGTTTATGGGAATTATACAAAACAAAGTTTTAACTATTGTTTCTTCTAGTATTGCAGCTTTTTCGTTATTATTAACAATTATTTTGTGTGGCAGAGCAATGTGGATAGAAACAAAGAAAAGATTACATATGTAATAAAACTTCAAAAGAACCTTAATAATATTTAGTTCATAAAATGTCATAAGTAGGTGATTTTATGAAAAATATTATTAAGGTTTTTTACATATTATGTATTTGTGTTTTAGTTTTATTAGAACTAAATATAAAAGTTTATGCAATTGAGCCATCAGGGAGGACATATGAAGGAATTGATGTTAGCGGATGGCAAGGTGAAATTGATTTTGAGAAAGTAAAAGATAGTGGGATTGAATATGTGTATATAAAAGCATCAGAAGGTTCTAATAGTATAGATCCATACTTTAGCAGAAATTATAGAGAAGCCAAAAGTAATGAGTTAAACGTAGGTTTTTATCATTATGTAACTGCAAGAAGTATTCAAGAAGCAGAAGAAGAGGCATCACATTTTGCTAAAACAATTGCAGGTACATCTCCTGATTGCAAATTAGCAATGGATTTTGAAGTGTTTGGAAATTTAACTAGTGAAGAAATAAATGAAATATCTTTAAGATTTTTAGAAACTACACAGAGATTAACAAATAAGGAAATGATAGTATATAGTGATACATCAAATGCACGCAATATTTTTAGTAAAGAAATAGCAGATAGATATGAATTATGGGTTGCACAATATGGTGTAGATGAACCATCTGATAATGGTAAATGGAATACATGGGTAGGATTTCAATATACTGATACAGGAAGAGTTGACGGAATTAATGGAAATGTAGATAGAAATAAATTTACAAGAGATGTGCTTTTGAATAATACTGAAGAAATTCCAGATACAACTGAACCAGAAGATACAAATGAAAATAATAATTCATATATTAGATATAAAATAAAAAAAGGAGATACATTATATAAAATTGCTAGAAAGTACAATACGACTGTTAATGAGATGGTAAAAATAAATAAAATACAAAATCCAAATAAAATATATACAGGTGAAACATTACTTATTCCGACAAAAAATAACACGGTTTCTACAGGAAGTGATAATACTAATAATACAGTATATATAGTAAAACGAGGAGATAATTTATGGAAGATTGCGAGAAAATATAATACAACTGTTACAAATATTATAAATAATAATAATATTAGAAATCCTAGTATGATTTATCCAGGACAAAAATTAATAATTTTTAGAGGAACAGAAAATATAAGATATAAATATTCATCCTATACAGTAAAACGAGGAGATAATTTATGGAAAATTGCAAACAAGTATAAAACTACTGTAAACATATTGGCTAGAATTAATGGTATTAGAAATGTAAATAGATTATATATTAATCAAAAAATAAGAATTCCTATTAATATAGAAATTGGAAATTATGATTCTGGTCATAATTTATATACTGTAAAAAAAGGAGATACTTTATTTAAAATTGCAAGAATGTATAATGTAACAGTTCAACAAATAGCAAATTTAAATAGTATAAAAAATATTAACAATATTTATGTTGGCGAGGTTTTAAGAATATAGATTATTTTATAAACTCTTTTTCTTGACTAAATTTATTCATTATAATATACTAAAATCATACAAAAAATTAGGAGGCATATAATATGCAAAAGAAAAAAGGATTAATTGTATTTTTATTTATATTAGTATTAATGATAGTAATGCAAAATTCAATTTCTTATGGAATAGATTTGAGCTTTGCTGAGATAGATTTTCAAGATGCGGAAAAAGGTTTAATTTATATTGGAATTATTGGAGTAATAGCTCTTCAAACTCTTATTTCAATAATATTAGCTATTTCTTTATATAAAAAGAGCAAAGAATTAGATGAAGTATATTATGAAGAAGGAAATAATGTTGTAGAACAAATTACTAAAGAGAAGAGAACTCAAGCAGAAGATGAGCCAGTTGCTGTTAAAAAGCTAAAAGAAGAATCATTAGAAGAACATCCAAAAGCTGTTCAAGAAATGGAAGATAAGAAAAAAATTGAGGAAGTACAAAGAAATAATAAAGAATTAGAAGAAAAGATTGCTAATTTAGAGAATAAAATTCTAGAAGATAAAAAAGAAAATGAAGAAACAAAAGAGGATAAAGTGACTCAAAATACAATGAACTTCAGACATCAAAAAGCTTTAGATGAATTTTATAAAAATGCTGAAGAAATAGAAGAAACAGTAAAAGTCGAAAAAAAATCTAGAAGTAAAGGAAAACATTCTATGTAAAAAATAAAAGGTAAGAGTAATATATTTACTTTTACCTTCTATTTTTTGTTGATATTATAATTAAAGAATTTAGTTAGAGTATAATTTTACTTAGATATAACAGGTTTACAATATTACAAATTTGTTATATAATAGTGCAAGATTTAAAGAAGAAAGGGAGATTTTAATGGATAATAATGTTAATGAAGAAGTAGATATAAACCAATTAATGAAAATTAGAAGAGAAAAATTAGATGAATTAAGAAGTGCTGGAAAGGATCCTTTTGAAATAACAAAATATGATAGAACAGAAACAGCAGGGCAAATAAAAGCAAACTATGATAAATACGAAGAAAAAGATGTATCTGTTGCAGGAAGAATAATTGCAAAAAGAATAATGGGTAAAGCATCTTTTTGTACTATACAAGATAGCGATGAAAAAATTCAAAGTTATGTAAGTATAAACGATTTAGGAGAAGAAAGTTATAAAGCTTTTAAAACTTATGATATTGGAGATTTCATTGGAATAAAAGGTTTTGTATTTAAAACAAAAACAGGAGAAATTTCTGTACATGCTAAAGAAGTAACATTATTATCTAAATCTTTAAGACCATTACCAGAAAAATTCCATGGATTAAAAGATCCAGATTTAAGATATAGACAAAGATATGTAGATTTAATTGTTAATCCAGAAGTTAAAGATACTTTTATCTTAAGAAGTAAAATAATAAAAGAAATAAGAAGATTTATGGATGAACTTGGATATATGGAAGTAGAAACACCAATGCTTACAACTGTCGCAACAGGAGATGCTGCAAGACCATTTATAACACACCATAATACATTAAATTTACAAATGTACTTAAGAATTGCTCCAGAATTAAACTTAAAAAGATTAATAGTTGGTGGATTTGATAAAGTATTTGAAATAGGTAAAAATTTTAGAAATGAAGGTATGGATATTAAACATAATCCAGAATTTACAAATATGGAATTTTATGCAGCTTACCAAGATTATAATGATATGATGCATACTGCAGAACAATTAATTTCAACAGTTGCTCAAAATGCGTTAGGTACAACAACAATAAATTATCAAGGACAAGAAATTAATTTAGCACCAGGTTGGAAAAAGATAACAATGATAGATGCTATAAAAGAAAGAACAGGAGTAGATTTTAATACAATAAATACAGATGAAGAAGCACAAGCTATAGCTAAAGAAAAAGGTGTAGAATATGAAGAAATTAAAAATACTAGAGGACATATTATAAATGAATTCTTTGAAACTTTTGTAGAAGAAACTCTAATTCAACCAACATTTATAATTGATTATCCAGTAGAAGTATCACCACTTACAAAAAGAAAGAAAGAAGATCCAAGATTAGTAGAAAGATTTGAATTATTTATCGGTGGAAGAGAATATGGAAATGCATATTCAGAATTAAATGATCCAATAGATCAATATGAAAGATTTGTAAAACAAGTTGAAGCAAAAGAAAAAGGTGATGAAGAAGCAGGTGGAATGGATGAAGACTTTGTAAATGCGCTAGAAATAGGAATGCCACCTACTGGAGGAATGGGAATAGGATTAGATAGATTAATAATGTTATTAACAGATTCTGCATCAATAAGAGATGTGTTATTCTTCCCAACTATGAAACCTTTAAATTAATAATTTTATTAAGGAGGAAATATTATGCATAAAGAAGATATTGAAATGGCGAAAAAAGCTAGACTTAATTCGTATTCTCCATATAGTAATTTTCTAGTAGGTACTACTCTTAGAACTAAAAGTGGAAAATTATATACTGGATGTAATATAGAAAATCATGGAATACAAGGAATTTGTGGTGAACGTACAGCTTTTGCAAAAGCACTTTCAGAAGGTGAAAGAGAATTTGAAAGTATAACTGTTGTAGGAGCTAAAAAAGGAGAAGAACCAACTGAAGAATGTATGCCTTGTGGATATTGCAGACAATTTATGAGCGAATTTGTAGATGATGATTTTAAAATATATACATTGGACGGAAATAAAGTAAATGAATATACAATGAAAGAAATATTACCATACGGATTTAAAATATAGAATTATATATGAAAGAGATAAACTTTAGGTGTATAAAGTCTATCTCTTTCTATTAATTTAATTAAAAATATTATACGAAAAACAATAACAAGATTAAAATCCTATATCATTGCACTTACGAAGTATACGCATAGATAAATCATAAATATAAAGATTTAATAAAAATGTTTTATTTTAATATAAAATATGATATATTAAAATAAATTTACAAAAGATTTCTGGAGGAAACACAAATGAGTAAAGAAGATAAAGATCTAGTTGTTGTAAAAAAGAATATATTTAGCAGAATTCTTAGTGCTTTATTAAATGGATTAAAGGGACTATTTAGAGTAAAGCCAGATAATACTGAAGAATTAGCTAAAGCAGAGAAAAAAATAGAAAAATTAGAAAATGAAATACAAAGTATGGAAAATGAAGAAAGGCGACTTGATAAGGAAGCAAAAAGAGAGGAAAAAGAAGCCGAAGAACAAGAAAATAAAGAACTTGAAGAAATTGAAGAGATTGAGGAAGAGCAGGACAAACAAAAGCCACCTATTATCGAAGATATAAGTTTACATTTAAAAGATATGGAACAAGATTGGACAAAAGAAGATAGTGAGCAAATTGGAAACAAGAAGGTTGACTTTAAAGAAAAAATTGCTCCAAATGGGAATAAAAGTTCATATTATGCAATTAATGGAATAGAAGTATTATCTATGATTGAAAATGAGATGTTTAAACATACAAAATTAGTTAATTATCATTTTGATACAAAAATTGTTGATAAGTTTGGTGTTCCAATGAATGAAGAAGTAAGAAATCCAGCTAAAGACTCTTATCAAGAAGAATATATTGATTATGAAAATAAAAGAGGATATAAAAAAGAAGTAGGTCCAATAACCGATAAAGACAAAAATGTTATAGGCAATTTTAAAATTATAGAAGAAACTTATAAAGATGGAGATGTAAAGTTTAGACAAAAAACTGAACAAAGTATTAAAGATATAGAAAATGGTCAAATACATGAAATATATGAAGAACGTGTAAATAAGGAAAATGCCAGTACTTATTATAAAAAAATAGATGGAAATATGGTTTACAGAGAAACTGTTGATGGAAAATTACAAGAAATTACTGTAGAACTCTTTGATAAAGAAGGTAATTTCTATCAATCACATAAATTTGATAAAAAAGGAGATTTAATTGCTACATTTGATGCAGAGGGAAAGAAAATTTTTGTACCTGAAATAAATATAGTAGATGGAAAAGAAGAAATTGATGAAGTGCCAAAGCCACTTCCAGGAATTGATAAATTCCCTAGTTATTTAAATGGTGAAAAGACCAAGGAAAAGGATAGGAATAATTATACGAAATTTATTAAAGATATAGGTGTGGATTTTAAAGTTCCTGAAGATTATGTTATGGAAAAGCCTTTAAAATCCTCTACAATAGACATTGTAAATGAGGCAAGAAGCCAAATGAAGCAAAAAGAAAAAAATAGACCAAGAATAGAAATGAAAGAACCAACAAAAGAAGATGATCCAAGAGAATAAAGGGAGAAAAATATGAAAAAGTTAAACAAATATACAAATTTATTAAATATATTTGAAATAATAATTATTGCTTTATCTATAATAATTAAAGATTTTATTATATATCCAAAAACTTTCTTATTTTTAGAAGTTAGTTTTTATTTAATATCAGCAATTAATATAATTTTGGGTATAACAAATTTGGCGGGTAAAAACTTACGAATAGGTTTTATACAAATAATTTTAGGAATTATTATGGCAATTGGATTTGGAATTTCCATAAATGGAGAAGTAATAATTTTTATTTTTACAGCAATTATTAGTATAGTATTATCTATAATTAATCTAGTTTTCAACAAAAAATTAGAAAAATCTGGAAGTAAAGCACTTATAATATTTTTTGTTATTATAGCCATTATAGAATTGGGAATTATTTTAGTACCAGTAATTATGAATAACATAAATATAAATAATTTAGAAAATGCACTTGAAAAAATTAAACAAGATGAATATGTAAAAACATATACATATGAGACAGATGATGGTAAAACTGTTTTTATAGATGAAAATGCAAACAAAATTGCAGAAAAAGATTATACTATTGCAAATTATGGAACAACTATAAAAATAGATAATAAAGATATACCAATAGGATTTGCAAAAAATGAAGATGGTAAATTATTAATTATTGATTGCAAAGGTGAAATTCTTTTTGAATTATGTCCAAATATATTTGGAGATGAAAATGATTCATACAATGTTGCTTCAGACTTTTTTGGATACATTTTTAGTAAGGAGAAATTTGGAATTCAATTTAGTGATAAAAATCTTGACTTTGATGAAGATAAAGCATATGAGTTTGCATTATATAGATATCAAATGAATAATGTGCAAGAATTTGAAAATGATGTAACTTCAGAATATATGTATTTTTGGAATTCAGGATATAATAGTGACAAGGTTATTCAAATAGAATTAACTAATTCACCTTATGAAGATACTGAACTTGCTAATACTTATTTAGATAATGTAAAATTAGAAGATTTATCTGCTTCAAATGATATTAATTTATATAATAATGCATATAATCTTATTCAAAGATTTTATACACATGAAAGAAATTATTATTTAATAAATCTTAATTCTGGAAGAAGGATGAAATTAGATTGTGAAAATTTAATATATTCACCTTATTATGATGAATCAAATAATCTAATAGAGAGAATATTGTTATATACATATGGTGAAATACCTTTTTATGATGGTGAAAGTACAGGATATTTTGATTTCTCAGGCAAAAAATATGAAATACAAAATGATTACATAGTACAAGATACAAGTGCAGCTTTTAATATAATGCTAAATAAAACCAATAACAGAACTTATGCTGTAAATAAAGAAGTTGAACAATACATACTTGAATATCCATATTTAAAAGTATATAATAATTTTTATGTTATATATGATAAAAACTTAAATCAATATCAAATATTAGATAAAAATTTAACATTTTTAACAACATCAGCTGAACAAGAGCCAATTATTTTAGGAAGAAATTTATTTACTTGTGCACAAAAAAATAATGATGGGATGATGCAATATAATAGCTATTATTTTGATGGAACACAAATTAAATTGATTTATTCAGGTTCTAGTATATTAGATGAATTTGCTAATAAATCGGTATACAACAGTGATAGATATGATGATTCTATATATTCAAAAATAGGTATTATATATCCTTCAGAATCAAGTGATGAGACATTTGTTCCAGATACTAAATAAAAATTATAAACAAGGAGAGAAGTTTAATGTTTTTTATTCCAGGAGGAAGCAGTTATTTATATATTATATTATTAATAATGTTGATTACGAATCTTATGTCAGGAGGATTTGATTTATTTAGCTTATTATTAAGTCTTCCAGGAGTTTTAATTGCAATAACATTCCATGAATATGCACATGCTTTGGCAGCAGTAAAATTAGGTGATGAGACTCCAAGAATGCAAGGAAGGCTTAGTTTAAATCCACTATCACATTTAGATCCAATAGGAATAATAATGCTTATATTTGCACATATTGGTTGGGGAAAACCAGTAGAAATAAATCCTAGAAATTTTAAAGGAAAAGTATCTATGAGTGCAGCAGAGGCAATAGTATCTGCTGCTGGACCTATAATGAATTTTATATTAGCAATAGTATTTTCTTTAATACTGGCAGCGCTCACAAGGTTTGTGCCATCAATATGGATATCCGCAAATGGAGTAGTTGGACTTATATTAGCAGATATTATAATGATAAATATTGGACTTGGAGTGTTTAACTTAATTCCATTGCCACCATTGGATGGTTCAAAAATATTAGCACATTTTTTACCAATAAATGCAAGAAGATGTTTTATAGAACACCAAAATATATTTTATATAGCATTTATAGTTATTTGGCTAACACCAATAGCTTCAAGAATAACATCACCAATTATTGGAGGAATTTCAGATTTTATATTAGGAATAGCTTTTGCGATATTTGGTCTAGGATAAGAAAAGTCGCCATATGTGCAGATTGCTTCGCAATCGCACGGACATAGGTAACTTAGTCCTTGTTGTGTATGCAAAAATCTGACGATTTTTACATATATAACAAGAAAAGCAGGGATTTGTGGACATCCACAAATCCCTTTACTTATGGGCAAATAAATGTTATACTTTTAGTCGAAAAGGAGCGAAATATAAGTAATGAAAGATACATTAATTTTAGGAATAGAGTCAAGTTGTGATGAAACATCTGTTGCTGTTGTGAAAAATGGAAGAGAAGTTTTATCAAATGTTATAAATACACAAATTAGCATTCACGAGCTATATGGTGGAGTTGTTCCAGAAATAGCTTCTAGAAATCATGTCGAGAATATTTCACCAGTAATGAAAGAAGCTCTAAAGCAAGCAAATATAAAATTAGATGATATAGATGGAATTGCGTGTACATATGGACCGGGATTGGTTGGAGCACTATTAGTTGGTGTGGCATATGCAAAAGCTTTAAGTTATGCATCAGGAAAACCTTTAATTGCAACAAATCATATAGAAGGTCATATTGCTGCAAACTATATTACATATAAAGACTTAAAACCACCATTTTTAACACTGTTAATTTCTGGTGGAAATACACAACTTGTTTTAGTTAAGGATTATACAGAATTTGAAATATTAGGTAAAACAAGAGATGATGCAGTAGGAGAAGCTTTTGATAAAGTTGCAAGAGTTATAGGGTTAGGTTATCCTGGAGGACCAAAAATGGATAATTTAGCAAAACAAGGAGAACCAAATATAGAACTTCCAAAAGTTCATGTTGATGGATTAGATTTTAGTTTTAGTGGTCTAAAGACAGCAGTTATAAATTTACATCACAAAATACCTGATATAAATAAAGCTAATCTAGCAGCAAGTTTCGAAAAAAATATTGCAGAAATTTTAATAGAACATACCAAAAAAGCAATTAAAGAAACCGGAATAACTAAAATTGCATTAGCAGGAGGAGTTTCTGCCAATAGTTATATAAGACAAGAATTTAGTAAATTACAAAATGAAAAAAATATAGAAGTATATTATCCAGAATTAAAATTATGTACAGACAATGCGGCAATGATTGCATCTGCTGGATATTATAATTTTATAAAGGGAAATATTTCTGATTTAACATTAAATGCAGTACCAAATTTAAAATTATAAAGAAAGAGGAAGAAAAATGTCGATATATGCAATATCAGATTTACATTTATCTTTTAATGCAGATAAACCAATGGATATATTTGGGTGGAAAGATTACGAAGAAAAAATAAAAGAAGATTGGTTATCAAAAGTAAAAGAAGAAGATATGGTAATTTTAGGTGGAGACTTTTCGTGGTCAATGCAATTAGAAGATACATATAAAGATTTTGAATTTATACATAATCTACCAGGAAAGAAATTATTATTAAAAGGAAATCATGATTACTGGTGGACTACAGTAACTAAAATGAGAAAATATGTAAAAGAAATAGATTTTACAGATATAGACTTTATTTATAATAATAGTTATGAATTTGAAAATAAAATAATATGTGGAACAAGAGGCTGGAATTTTAATGATGGTGAGAAAGAGACAGAAAAGATATATAATAGAGAAGTTCAAAGATTAAAACTATCATTAGAAGATGGTGTAAATAATTTTGGAAAAGATAAAAAAATAATTGTATGTATGCATTATCCACCATTAAAGACAGATGAAATTTCGGATTTTGTAAGATTAATGGAAAATTATAATGTAGAAAAATGTTTATATGGTCATTTACATGGACCTGCACATAGATTTGTTATAGAAAATATTATTGATGGTATAGAATATATTATGATAAGTTGTGACTATACAGGATTTAAACTTATTAAGTTATATTAAAATAATAAATTTGTAAAATAATTGTAATATTTATACCTAAATCGCTTGCAATTCACATAATTTGTGATATAATATGAAAGCACGAAAATGTGGTAAACGAAAATATTACCAAAACGAAGCAATTACAATAAAACGAAAGGATTGAAATAAATGAGTATTAAAGTAGAAAAAACAGATAACAAAAACGAATTAAAAGTAGAATTTACAGTAGAAGCTGAAAAATTTGAAAATGCAATTAAAAAAGTATATGCTCAAACAGCTAAATATTTTAATATACCAGGATTTAGAAAAGGTAAAGCACCATTAAAAATAGTAGAAAATTATTATGGGGCAAATATCTTTTATGAAGATGCTTTTAATGAAATCCTAAAAGAAGAATATGATAAAGAATTAAAAGAAAACGAAATTACAGCTGTAAGCTATCCAGAATTTGATATCAAACAAATGGAAAAAGGAAAAGATTTAATATTTACAGCTACAGTTCAAACAAAACCAGAAGTAGAATTAGGAAAATATAAAGGTATAGAACTTAAAAAAATAGAGTATACTGTAAAAGATGAAGATATAGATCATGAATTAGGACATATGCAAGAACATAATGCAAGAATTGTTACAGTAGAAGATAAACCAGTAGAAAAAGGAAATATTGCTGTAATAGACTTCGAAGGATTTGTTGATGACAAACCATTTGAAGGTGGAAAAGCAGAAGGATATGAACTAGAAATAGGAAGCAATACTTTTATTCCAGGATTTGAAGATCAAATAATTGGAATGAAAAAAGATGAAGAAAAAGATATAAAAGTAAAATTCCCAGAAGAATATTTTTCAAAAGAATTAGCTGGAAAAGATGCTGTATTTAAAGTAAAAGTTAACGAAATTAAAAACAAAGAACTACCAAAATTAGATGATGATTTTGCAAAAGATGTTAGCGAATTTGATTCATTAGATGAATTAAAAGCAAGCATTAAAGAAAAATTAGAAAAAGAAAATGCAGACAGAGAAAAATATGAAACACAAGATGCAGCAGTAAAAGCAGTATGTGACAATACAGAATTAGATATTCCATCAGGAATGATAGAAACAGAAATAGATAACATGGAAAATGATATGAAATCTAGATTACAATATCAAGGTTTAACATTAGATAGTTATTTACAAATGATTGGAAAAACAAAACAAGAATTTAGAAAAGACTATGAAGAACAAGCTAAAGAAGCTGTTAAATCAAGATTAGTAATTGAAGCAATAGTTAAAGCTGAAAAAATAGAAGCAGACGAAAAAGATGTTACAGAAAAATTAGAAGAAATGGCTAAAAACTATGGTAGGGATGTAAAAGAATTACAAGAAAATGAAGCATTAAAGAATTACATAAAAGGAAGCTTAGAGACAGAAAAAGCAATAGAATTTGTAGTAAAAAATGCAAAAATAAAATAAAACAAGAGAAGGAGTTAAATATTTTTGTAATAGGAATTTTAGTAAAAATCTTATTACATAAAAACTCCTTCTTTTTTTCTAAAAAGTTTGCATTTACTTTAAATATGATATACAATAATGTAAGTTTTCAAGAGGAGGAATTATTATGAAAGAAAGAGATAGCTTAGTACCTTATGTTATAGAACAAAGTAGCAGAGGTGAAAGATCATACGATATATTTTCAAGATTATTAAAAGATAGAATTATATTTTTAGGAGAACAAGTTGATAGTTCATCAGCAAGTGTTGTAATAGCACAATTATTATTCCTAGAATCAGAAGATCCAGAAAAAGAAATACATTTATACATAAATAGCCCAGGAGGATCAATAACAGATGGAATGGCTATTGTAGATACAATGAATTATATTTCATGCCCAGTATCAACAATATGTGTTGGTTTAGCAGCAAGTTTTGGTGCAGTATTATTAGCAAATGGTGAAAAAGGTAAAAGATTTGCTACACCAAATTCAGAAATATTAATTCATCAACCATTAATAGGTGGTCAAGGTGGAGGAATTTCTGGTCAAGCTACAGAAATTAAAATTTATTCAGACCATATGATTAAAACAAGAGAAAAATTAAACAAATTATTAAGTGAAAGAACAGGTCAACCAATAGATGTAATCAACAGAGATACAGAAAGAGATCATTATATGACAGCAGAAGAAGCATTAGAATATGGATTAATAGATGGAATAATGGATAAAAGAAAATAATGAGCTAAAGATAAATTAGAAAGAAGGAGTGTTCTATATGCAAAAAAATGAAAATACTAAAAATATTAGATGCTCATTTTGTGGTAAAACTCAAGATAGTGTAGAAAAGATAGTTGCAGGCCCAGGAGTGTATATTTGTAATGAATGTATTCAAGTATGTGCAAATATACTTGAAAACGAATATTATGAAGATGATGATGAAACATATACAACAGTTGAAGAAGATAAAGTTCCAACACCAGCAGAAATTAAAAAAATATTAGATGAATATGTAATAGGTCAAGAAAATGCCAAAAAAACACTTTCTGTTGCAGTATATAATCATTATAAAAGAATTAATAACGAAGAAAAAAATAAAAATGATGATGATGTAGAGATAAAAAAGAGTAATATATTACTTTTAGGTCCAACTGGATGTGGAAAAACACTACTTGCACAAACTTTAGCTAAAATATTAAATGTTCCATTTGCTATAGCTGATGCAACAACATTAACAGAAGCAGGTTATGTAGGTGAAGATGTAGAAAATATTTTATTAAAATTAATTCAAGCTGCAGATTATGATATAGAAAAAGCAGAAAGAGGAATTATATATATAGACGAAATAGATAAAATATCAAGAAAATCTGAAAATCCATCTATAACAAGAGATGTAAGTGGAGAAGGCGTGCAACAAGCGTTACTTAAAATTGTAGAAGGAACAATTGCGTCTGTACCACCACAAGGAGGAAGAAAACATCCTCATCAAGAATTAATACAAATAAATACAGAAAATATATTATTTATTTGTGGTGGAGCTTTTGAAGGACTAGAAAAAATAATAGATCAAAGAACAGGTAAAAAGACTATAGGTTTTGGAGTAGAGCAAAAAGAAATGGCTAAAAAGTCAAAAACAGAAATATTTAAAGAATTATTACCACAGGACTTATTAAAATTTGGTTTAATTCCAGAATTTGTAGGAAGATTACCTATAGTTACAACATTGGAAGAATTAGATAAAAATGCATTAATAAATATACTAACTAAACCTAAAAATGCTTTAGTAAAACAATACAAAAAGTTATTAGCTATGGATGATGTAGAACTAGAATTTAATGATGATGCTATAGAAGCTATTGTAGATAAAGCAATAGAAAGAAAAACTGGAGCAAGAGGTCTACGTTCTATAATTGAAGAAATTATGAGGGATATTATGTATGATATTCCATCAAATTCAAAAATAGAAAAATGTATTGTGACAAAGGATACAGTATTAGGCTTATCAAAACCAGAAGTTGTTATTAATGAAAATAAAGAAGTTAAAAAGCCTACAATTAAAAGAAGAAAAATAGAAACAAATGAAAGTGAACCAGCATAAAAGGAAGATTTTGAAATCTTCCTTTTTTGTTCTATTGAAAAAAATAGTAAATTGTGATATATATAAGCGTATAAATAATAGGAGTAGACATGAAGAATATTAAAGATTATAATTTAGATGAATTAAAAAATGAATTTAAAAATATGAATGAAAAACCATATAGAGCGGAACAAGTATTTACATGGCTATATAGAGATAAAGTAAAAGATTTTGATGAAATGACAAATTTATCAAAAGATTTACGAGAAAAATTAAAACAAGAATATAGCATATGTAATTTTAAAATAGTAAAAAAATTAGAATCAAAAGATGGAACAAAAAAATATCTATTTGATGTATTAGATGGAAATATGATAGAAACTGTATTAATGCAATATCATCATGGTAAAACTATATGTGTTTCATCACAAATAGGATGTAAAATGGGTTGTAAGTTTTGTGCATCAACAGGTATCCCTTTTATAAGAAATTTAACTGCGGGAGAAATTGTAGAACAAATATTAGCGGTAGAACAAGATGAGAATACTAAAATTTCAAATATTGTTTTTATGGGAATAGGAGAACCATTTGATAATTATGATAATGTTATAAATGCTATAGGAATATTAAATAATCCAAAAGGATTAAATATAGGTGCAAGACATATTAGTATATCAACAAGCGGAGTAGTACCAAAGATTTATGACTTGGCAGATAAACACATACAATGTACATTATCAATTTCTTTACATGCTACAAA
The DNA here is from genome assembly GCA_944393485.1 of uncultured Clostridia bacterium. Classification (GTDB taxonomy): domain Bacteria; phylum Bacillota; class Clostridia; order TANB77; family CAG-508; genus Merdicola. The sequence continues at coordinate 19,885 of CALYAJ010000006.1, read as the reverse complement.
TAATGAGAAAAGAAGTAGTATGATGCCTGTAAATAATGCATATCCAATAGAAGAATTAATGAAAGCATGCAAATATTATATAGAAAAAACAAACAAAAGAATTTCATTTGAATATGCTTTAGCGAAAGATAATAATGATAATTTGGAAGATGCTAAGGAGTTAGTAAAGTTATTACATGGAATGCTTGCACATGTAAATTTAATACCAATTAATAAAATAGAGAACGGAAAATTTGTAAAATCAACTGATAAAAATATAATAAAATTTAGAGATTATTTAAATGAACATGGGATTGTAGCAACTATAAGAAGAGAATTAGGCTCAGATATAGAGGCTGCATGTGGTCAATTAAGAAGAAAAAGTATAAATAAAAAATAGAGGTGAGATAATGAAGATTTTTGCTAAATCTGATTTAGGTAAGGCAAGAGAATTAAACGAGGATGCATATTATGTACCAGAAGAAAATGAGAGCTTAAGAATATATATGTTGGCAGACGGTATGGGAGGATATAACGGTGGTGAAATTGCTAGTAAATTAGCAATAGAGTCAGCTAGAAAATATTTAACCAACAATTTTTCAAGCATACCACATGATAGAATAAATATAGAAGAATTAATAAGAAGTAGTATGGAATATGCCAATATGGTAGTATTCGAAAAATCTAAAGAAGTTCCAGAATTAGAAGGAATGGGAACAACTTTGGAATTATGTTTGTCATATGGGAATAAAATATATATAGGTCATGTAGGAGATAGTAGAATATATAGAGTGAGAAAAAACATTATAAGAAAACTTACAACTGACCACAGTTATGTAGAAAAATTAGTTAAAGAAGGAACTATAACTAGAGAAGAAGCAGAACATCATCCAAAGAAAAATATGCTAATGAAAGCTTTAGGATGTACTCCATATGTAGAGCCAGATGTAACTACTAAAGGATTTTTAAAGGGAGATGCAATTGTATTAACTTCAGATGGATTAACAAATATGGTAACAGACCAAGAAATATATGATATTGTAACAAAAGATCTTGATAATGCTCATACAAAGCTAATCGACTTAGCAAACAATAGAGGAGGATATGATAACATAACTGTTGTTATTGTATATAATGATTAAGGAGAGATGAAAATATGAACCTTGAGGGGAAAATATTAGGTAACAGATATGAAATAATTGAAAAAATAGGTAATGGTGGAATGGCCACTGTTTATAAAAGTAAAGACAGTGTATTAAATAGATATGTAGCAATTAAAGTGTTAAGAGACGAATTTACGACTGATGAAGAGTTTATTAAAAGATTTAGAATAGAAGCTCAATCAGCAGCCAGTCTTACACATCCTAATATTGTATCAATATATGACGTAGGTAATGAAGGTAGTCTTTATTATATTGTAATGGAATTAATTAAAGGAAAGACTCTAAAAGAAATAATAACAGAAGAAAAAGGACCTTTACCTTGGAAATGGTCTTTAAATATAGTTATTCAAATAGCATCAGCTTTAGAGATGGCACATAAAAATAATATTGTACATAGAGATATAAAACCACATAATATAATAATTACAGAAGATGGTGTTGCTAAAGTAACAGATTTTGGTATTGCAAAAGCAGTATCTAATTCTACTATTACAGCATTTGGAACAACTATAGGTTCAGTTCATTATTTTTCACCTGAACATGCTAGAGGAGGATATACAGATGCAAAATCAGATTTATATTCTTTAGGTGTGGTTATGTATGAAATGCTTACAGGAAGAGTTCCATTTGATGCAGATACACCTGTATCAGTTGCATTAAAACATATGCAAGAAAAGCCAGTAGAGCCTAAAGAATTGAATCCAAGCATTCCACAATCAGTAAATGATATTATAATGAAGGCAATGCAAAAAGATACTAATTTAAGATATCAATCAGCAACAGAAATGTTAAAAGATTTAAATGAAGCATTAAAAAGTCCTGAAGCAAATTTTGTACAAATTGGAGAAAATATGAATGCTGCAACACAAAGAATTTCAACTCAAGAAATTCAAGAGGCAGAAAGAAAAGCTAGAGAACAGAACGGAAAGAAACCAAGTAAGTTTAAAGAATTAATTTTAAAACATAAAGTTTTATCTGGAATATTAGGAGCAATATTATTATTCTTTTTAGTATTTGGAATTTCTAGCTTAATATTTAATATAGCTTTTCCTGATGATGTGGAACTTCCAAACTTTGTTAATATGACACAGGAAGAAGCAGAGCAAACTGCTGAAGAATTGAACTTAAAACTTGTTATAGGTTCAGAAGAATTTAGTCCAGATGTTGAAGCAGGAAGAATAATATCACAAGATCCTGAATATCAAGAAAACTATATGGTTAAAGAAAGAAGTGAAATAACTGTTATAGTAAGTAAAGGAACTGAAAAAACTACTGTTCCAAAAGTTGAAGGTATGACAAGAGAAGAAGCAGAGCAAGCATTAGAAGAGGCTAATTTAACAGCAGAAATAACAGAGGAAAATGATGAAGAAGTAGAAGCAGGAATTGTAATAAGTCAAGATATTGAGCCAGATACAGAAGTTGATGCAGGTAGTGTAGTTAAAATTGTTGTAAGTAAAGGTTCTGGAATTGTTATGGTAAAAGTGCCAAGTCTAGTTGGAAAAACAGAACAAGAAGCTAGAGATTTATTAGAAGCTGCAAACTTAGAAGTAAATGTTGTTAATGATGAAGATGACTCTAAAGATAATGGAGTTGTATTAAGACAAAACAAGGATGCAGGAGAAGAGGTAGAAGAAGGAACAACTATTACTATTACAGTAAATAAGGTAGCAGAAACTAAAACTGCTAACTTTACAATTAATGTAAAATCAATTACTGGAGGATATGAAGATACAGAGGAAAATCCAGTTGAAGAAAGCTATAAAAAAGTTGATATAGTAATAACAGTAGATGGAAATGAGGCATTTACTCAACCAGGAGTAGATAAAAATAATACGATAACAGCAGATGTATCCGGAAAAGGATCACAATCAGTTATTGTAACTTTAACTGACGGAAATGGCAAAAAATATACAAGATCAATCACATTTAATTTTAATAGTACAACAAAATATACATTTGAATAGAATTTTTAAAGAAGTAGATAATATATCTACTTCTTTTTGCATTAAATAATATTTTTATATGGAAAAATATATGTTATAATATCTTCTATAAAAAGGTGGGAAATATGGAAAATAAATATAAAAGAAAATTTTTTATAGGATATTCAAATTGTGATAGAAAAATAAGTTTGAGTTTACTTGATTCATTTTATTTAATTCAAGATATGATGACTGAATATTTTGGATTTTTTAAAAGTGATAATATTATCTTAAAACGTGAAAATAATGCAATATGGGTATTAACCAAAACGAAAGTACATTTTAATAATTTACCAGTATGGAGAGATATTGTAGAAGGAACTGTTTTTACTACAAATATAAAACCAATACGTATAGGAACAGAAACTCAATTTAAGGATAAATATAATAATATCTTATTTTATGCTAATCAAGAAACTTGTGCAATAGACTTAGATGATAGAAAAATAAAAAAGATTAGTACAGTAAATTATCCAAAAGATTTAGAAATAATAGAAGGAATAAATAAAGAAAAATACTTAAAATTAAATGATGAATTTACAATAGATGATAAAGTAAGTGAACAAATTGTAAATTCAACAGATATAGATTTTAGTCATCACACAAATAATGTTGCATACATAAGGTTTATTTTAAATTCTTTAAGCTCAGAATTTTTAGATAATTGTAAAGTAACAGATTTTGAAATACATTATATAAATGAAACAAAAGAAGGACAAAAACTAGAGATTTATAGGAAATTAAAAGATACAGATGTGGAATTCCTAATTAAAGAAAATGATAGAGAAATTGTAAGAGCAAATTTGAAATATAAAAGGTAAAGGAGGAATCATGCAAGGAAAAATAATAAGTAATATATCAAACTTATATTATATAGAAGCAAATGGAAACATATATGAATGTAATGCAAGAGGTAAACTAAAATTAGAAGATATCGGTCCTACTGTAGGTGATGAAGTAGAATTTAACCATGAAGAAAAAATAATAGAAGAAATATTACCAAGAAAAACATATATAAAAAGGCCAAAGGTTTCTAATATAACACAAATGATATGTGTATTATCAGCAAAACATCCAAAACCAGATTTGTTAATGCTAGATAAACAATTGGCATATGCTGAGTATATTGGCATAAATGCTGTAATTGTAATAAATAAGATAGATTTAGATTATAAAAAAGTGGATGAAATAAAAGAAATTTATAAAAATGTAGGATATAAATTGATAGAAACAAATGCAAAAGAAAAAGAAGGGATTGAAGAATTAAAAAAAGCTTTAGAAAATAATATTAGTGTATTTTCAGGTAATTCAGGAGTTGGAAAATCTACTCTATTAAATGATATCTTTAATAAAGAAATTACAAAAGAAGGTTTGATAAGTAATAAAAATAAAAGAGGGAAAAATACAACTACAAATATTTCTTTATATAAACTAAATGAAAACGAATATATTGCAGACACACCAGGATTTTCAACATTTGATATAAATGAAATAGAATCTAAGGATTTGGCAGAATATTTTAAAGAATTTAAGGAACATATTAAAGAGTGTGAATATATTGGTTGTGGTCATATAAAAGAAGAAAATTGTGGAATAAAGAAGGCAGTAGCTGAAGGAAAAATATCTGAAAGTAGATATCAAAACTTTATAAGAATATATGAAGATTTAAAAGATAAGGAGGAACATAGATGGTAGAAATATCAGCATCAGTATTAAATGTAGAAGAGGAAGAAAGCGCAAAAACTTTTTATAATTTAGAGGTCGCTAAAATTGATTATTTTCATATAGATGTAATGGATGGTAAATTCGTAGAAAATAATACAGTTGATAAAATGAATAAATATTCTAATATTTTAAAACATATAACATTATTACCAATAGATGTTCATTTAATGGTAGAAGATGTAGAAACATATGTAAAATTATATAGTACAATAGAGCCTAGTGTAATAACTTTTCATTATGAAGCTGTAAAAGATAAAGAAAAAATAAAAAATATAATAAATCTTATTAGAGAAAATAATTGTAAAGTTGGAATAGCAATAAAACCAGAAACAGATATAAAAGAAATTTATGAATATTTACCTTATTTAAATTTTATATTAGTAATGACAGTAGAACCTGGAAAAGGAGGGCAAAAATTAATTCCAGAAACTTTAAGAAAAATAAAGATATTAAAAGAATATATTAGAGAAAAGAACTTAGATACATATATAGAAGCTGATGGTGGAATTAATTTAGAAACAATAGAAGAATTGAAAGATGCAGGAATTGATATAGCAGTTGTAGGAACAGGAATATTAAAATCAGAGAATTATGCAGAAACAGTAAAAAAAATAAAAGAATAAGGAAAGTGGTTTTGCCATATGTACAGATTGCTTTGCAACCGCATAGAAATATGCAATAAAAAAATAGCTCATATAGAGCTATTTTTTTATTCATGATTTATTCATGATAGGATTTTTTTGGTTCTTTGTGAAAGAATAAATTATAAATAATTACACCTAATCCTAAAATAGAAATAAATAAACCAATAATAAATCCTATATATGGAATTATTGAAACAGCAGATAGTATAAGAGCTATTGCTATAGTTATTAAATATTCAACAAGTACTTTATTTTGTTTAATATTGTTTGCAATTCGTCTTCCTAAAATAGAAGAAAGTATATATGGAGATATTACTAACATAAGCACATATATTGCTAGTAAAATTAATCCAATTAATGATGCAACATTGCTAATTATTAAAAGAATAGATATTATTGGAATAAGTATTAATGATGCTAATCCAATAAAGAATACTTTCCAAAAACTATGGGCTAAACAAGATGAAGCTTTTTGTAATCCTTTTGCCATAAAGAATTTTAGTATTAAATATATTAAACTAGCTGCGAATATTGCATTAATAAATTGGAATAAAATATCTATAAAATTAGGTGCAACATATGTATTAACTTTTTTTACAAAATTCTTTTCACCAACAATACTACCTTGTGGAAAATCTACATTTTGAGGCAAAGAATATGTTAGATTACCTTTGATTTTTCCAACAGAATTGCTACCTGAAAGAGATAAGTTTTCAGCATAAACATAAGCATCTCTTCCGACTTCTCCATATATGTTTATGTTATTTCCCAAAACATATAAATCTTTGTATACTCCATGGTTAGTAGATATAGTAAGATTATTGCAAACTGCATATAGATGAGAACTTAATGTATCAAATTCGATATCATTTGCAACTATGAATATACTTGCATCTACATATGAATTTTCTGTAAGATGAACTTTATTTGCCATTATCATTAAATTTCCATCAATTTTGCTAGAAACGGTAACTTCTTTACCAATTATAAATGCATTACCTTCAACATTTTGATTTACTTCAAGAGAATCTCCTGTTAAATATAAATCTGAATTAATTGATTTTGAATTTTTTTCTGTTACTTGTAAATCAGAAGAAGTTGTATTGTCTGCATATACAACACCTGAAATGCAAATAACTATTAAGAAAATAGTCAGAAATACGTTTTTTAGTTTTTTCATTTGTAACCCTCCTTTTATTATATAAAGCCAATATATATTAAAGCTACTTTTTTGTCAAGCGAATAATATCAGCATTTATGCTTTGTTTTGTATGTTTTGCAATATTTTTTTATAGCGCAATTTTCGCATTTAGGATTTCTTGCAGTACATGTATTTCTACCATGCCATACAAATAAATGATTTACATCTTTTAAGTATTCTTTAGGAAATATTTTTAATAAATCTTGTTCTATTTTTGTAGGCTCTTTTTCTTTAGATAACCCAATTTTATTTGAAATCCTTTTAGCATGTGTATCAACAGCAATTCCATTCGCAATGCCAAAGGCCTCCAATAAGATTACATTTGCACTTTTTCTTCCTACTCCAGGAAGAGAAGTAAGTTCTTCCATTGTTTTAGGGACAATTCCATTAAAATCAGATAATATTTTTTGAGCACATGCTTTAGCATTTTTGGCTTTATTTTTATAAAATCCACATGGATGAATAATTTCTTCTAGTTCATTAATATCACAATTTGCAAAATCCTCAATTGTAGGATATTTTTTAAATAATTCAGGAGTTGTTTTATTAACTCTTTCATCAGTACATTGTGCAGATAGCATAACAGCGATTACTATTTCAAATGGAGTTTTAAAATTTAAGCTACAAGTTGCATCTGGATAAGTTTTCTTTAGTGTTTCTATCATATCTATTGCATCTTTTTTATTCATATAATACATTCCTTTCTTTAAATTCAAACAAATTATAACATATTTTGATATCAACATAAAGTAGTCACATATATAATTATTTTTCATAAAATATATTAAGGATATTATAAAGGAGGTAATTAAATGGGAAGAATATTAAAAAAGACATTAGCTGTTATTTTAATTGGACTAGGAATAGGAATATTACTTGTCTTATTACTTCCTTTATCAGGCTGGTTATTTATAATTGGTGTAGCAATCATAATAATGGGAATATCATGGCTTTGTAATTAACATTTAAGAGGAGGAGAGGAATATGACAATTGTTGTAAAAAAAGTTCCCAAATGTTTAAGGGGAATAGTTAAATTTTTATTTAGAATTAAAGATTAATACATATTACAATTAATAATTTAGTTGTAAATTAATAGTAAAAAACACCTAAAAAATTTTAGGTGTTTTTTGGTTGATTTTTATTTATATACTAAAAGGTAGTCCGTAGAACTTCCTTAGTATAAAAAAATAAATGGTATTCTAAATACCATCTATAAAATATAAAAAATTAAATTAAGCTCTTTTTACTTTTCCAGAACGTAGACATTTTGCACATACTTTTATTCTCTTTGGTTGACCATTTTCTATAACTTTTACAGATCTTAAGTTTGCTTTCCAAGTTCTTGGAGCTCTATTACTAACGTGTGAACGTGTAATGCTTAGTTTATTTCCGTGTGAAATTGATTTTTCACAAATTGCACATTTTGCCATATCTTATTGCACCTCCTAATTAAGATAATAAATTGACTGTTTAATATAATAACATAGAAAATAAAAAAATACAAGACTTTTTGATAAAAATAGTATATAATTACCACATAATAAGGAGGAAAAAATGTCAGAATTAGATAGAGAAATCCAATATATTAAAGGTGTTGGACCTAATAGAGTAAAATTATTAAATAATTTAAATATATATAATTTAAAAGATTTAATTACATATTATCCAAGAGATTATGAAGATAGAAATAAACCTGTAAAAATAGCAGATGCAATAGATGGAGAAGAGGTTTTAATTGAGGCAATTCCAGTTGCAAGAATGTCAGAAATGAGAGTAAGAAACAGGAAAATGACTATATATAAATTAATAGTTGAAGATGAAACTGGTAGATGTGTGATTACATGGTATAATCAAAGTTATTTAAAAAATAGATTTAGAGTAGGAGAAATATATCATTTCTTTGGAAAAATAAAAAGGATTCAAAACAGAGTAGAAATGATGTCACCGGTTTTTGATGATCAAAACAAAACAAAAAACACAGGAAAAATAATCCCTATTTATCCACTAACATATAATTTATCTCAAAATGTTTTAAGAGGAATAATAGAAAATGGATTAAAGTTAGTAGACAATAGCCTAGAAGAAACGATACCAGAATACATAAGAAAAGAATATAAATTGCTTGGGATAAATGAAGCAATTCATAAAATTCATTTCCCAGAAAATTTTGATGAATTTGAAAAAGCAAGAAAAAGATTAGTATTTGAAGAATTATTGGGAATGCAATTGGCTTTATTAAATTTAAAAAATAAATATGAGGCAGATACTAATGGAATTAGTTTTGATAAAAATGTAAAAATGTCTGATGTAATAAATGTTCTTCCATTTAAGTTAACAAAAGCACAATTAAGAGTTTTAGAAGAAATAGATAAAGATATGGAAAGTAATAAAAATATGAATAGATTATTACAAGGTGATGTAGGTTCTGGAAAAACAGCAGTATCAATAATTGCTTCATATAAAGCTGTAAAAGGTGGATACCAAGTTGCGATTATGGCACCAACAGCAATTCTTGCAAGTCAGCATCTAGAAAGTTTTAAAGAAATATTAGATCAATTTGGAATTAGATGTGAATTATTAATTTCGAGTATAACGAAAAAGAAAAAAGAAGAAATTTTAGAAAAATTAAAAAATGGAGAAATAGATATTTTAATTGGTACACATGCATTATTAGAAGAAAATGTTGTATTTAAAAATTTAGGATTTGTAGTAACAGATGAGCAACACAGATTTGGAGTAAAACAACGTACAACTATTGTAGAAAAAGGACAAAATCCAGATGTATTAGTAATGACGGCAACTCCAATTCCAAGAACATTAGCCTTAATTTTATATGGAGACTTAGATATATCTATAATTGATGAGCTTCCTCCAAATAGAAAAAAGATTGATACATTTGCAGTTACAAAAGCTTTGGAAGAAAGAGTAAATAATTTTATAAAAAAACAAATTGATGAAGGAAGACAAGCATATATTGTATGTCCATTAGTAGAAGAAAATGAAGAAATGAATTTAAAATCTGTTACAGCCTTAGCTGAAAAATATAAAAATGAAGTCTTTAAAGAATACCAAGTAGAATATTTACATGGTAAAATGAAAAATAAAGAAAAAGATGAAATAATGGAAAGATTTAAAAATGGTGATATTGATATTTTAATTTCTACTACAGTTATTGAAGTTGGTGTAAATGTTCCAAATGCAAGTATAATGGTTGTAGAAAATGCAGAAAGATTTGGGCTTGCACAATTACACCAATTAAGAGGAAGAGTAGGAAGAGGAGAATATCAATCATATTGTATATTAATATATCAAGGAAATTCAGATGTAATAAGAAAAAGAATGAAAGTTATGACAGATACGAATGATGGATTTATAATTTCAGAAAAAGATTTAGAACTTCGTGGTAGTGGAGAATTCTTTGGAACTAGACAACATGGACTTCCAGAATTCAAAATTGCAAATCTTTTTGAAGATATGCCAGTTTTAAAACAAGTTCAAGCATTGGCAATTAAAATTATGAAAGAAGATCCGAAATTGGAATTGCCAAAGAACAAAGAATTAAAACAATTAATTAATGAAAAGTTTAAAGATAGAGTAGAAATTTAATAATTTATAAATGTCGAATAAGGTCGATAAAAAACGACGAATTTAATTTTACAATATTATGTTAATATGATATAATACAATTTGTAACCAATCACAATAAACCTCAAACTAATTTTGAGGACACGAAAGAAAGGAGCCAGAAAGATGGCAAGAAAGGACACAAAAGAAAAGGAGCAAAAAATAAAAAATATTCGGTTTGAAAAAGCGAATATTCTGATGAGAAGATTATTTGAAACATCAGTATCTTCAACAGTAGGCTATAGCCTTTTTAGAGATGTGATTTATAAAACTCTCGAGGAAGGCAATGATATGACGACTGAAGAAAAAATTAAATGGGCTACTAGTAAGTTCATTTTTGACATTTCGTATGAAGAAGCTCTTGAAGAAATTTATGAGCTTGTTATGCGGAGAAGTAGAGAAAAAGACACTGATGAAAACAGAAAAGAAGCTTTGGAAGAAACCATTGCAGAAGCAGTGGAGCTTCAAAAGAAGACGGATGCTTATGAACTTTCCACAGAGAAAGTGAAAAAGCTTAATGTAAGTATTAAAGACAAGAGAAACATATCAAATATCTGCTATGAAATTGCAAGAGGAAACTCTGCAAAAGATGCGATTGATATAATTGCACGAAAAATGTCAGATGATGTTCGCAATAACTTCCTGGAAAAGCGAGAGGAAATTATTGAAAGTGTTAATAAGGCTTTTTCAAGTCTGGCTGAATTGGAGAAATTTATGTCAGACAATTAAACCATAGAAACAAGCTAGTAGCATTGCCACTAGCTTGTTTCTGTTATATAAAAATCTTATGTTTTTAATATATAAGATATTGACTTTTATATAAAAAATAAATACAATAAAAATATAGTATAAAAGAAAAGGATGTTAAATAATGGATGTAAATATTATATTATCAATTATAGGAGCATTAATATCACTAGTTGCAGTATTAATTATATATAATGCAAGAAGAATTGTAAGAGAAAGATTTGGCATAGGAGACCAAAATTCAGGAGCAATAACTTTAAAAATTATAGGTGCAATTTTGTTTTGCATAGGTATGGTAATAATGTTATTTAACTTAAGATAAAATAAGGAGGAAACGTATGAAACAATTAAGTTCAATGCTATCATTTTTATTTGGTATAATCTTTTGGGGATTTAGATTAGTAATTACATATATGGATGCAGTAGGAAAAGATTCGGGATTTCCAATACAAGATTTTACAATGGAGGTTGTATTATTATTTTTAACTTTAGTATTTTTAATTTGTGTATTTAAAAGAATTTTAGTTGGTGGATTGATATATTTTATGGTATATGCAGCATATTATGGCCCACAATTATTTGAAGCAATAATGCAAATATCATCTGGAGAAGGTGCAAGTATATATACATTTGATACAGTTATTGCATCAACATTAGGTATTATAGTATCATTATTTGCATTCTTAAATATATTAGTAGATAAAAACAGAGCAGCACATCCAACTGATAAGAAAACAGATTGGTTTTATAAAAACAAAGAGTATGATAGAAAATTGGATGAAAGAGCTGATAAAAATAATTACAGAACTTTATAATATTAAGATAAAAACAAAAGCAAGCTATAAGTAAGATAGCTTGCTTTTTTATGTAAAATAGAATATAATATTATCGCGAAAGATAGCGAAAAAGAAGGTAAAAAATGGAACAAAAACAACCAAAAGTTATACTTGCATTAGCAATTACATCAGCATGTAATTTAAAATGCTTTTATTGTAAAGATAGTGGAGAAAATTTAGATAATGCACTTGGAACAATAGAATTTAATAATTTAAAAAGTATTGTAAAAGTAGCATATAAAAATGGAATTAAAAACTATAGAATTACTGGTGGAGAGCCAACGACAGTTCATTACTTTGGAGAATTATTAGAATATATTATGGAACTAGGCAAAGATAGTAAAATTCGTATATCAACAAATGGGTATAAGATTTTAAATTATATGGATATGATAGAAAAATGCAGAGAAAGAATGGAAATTGTAATAAGTGTGGATTCACTAAATAAAAAAATTGGAAAAGTAGAATATGAAAAATATTTATCAGAACAAATAATAAATATTACAAAAAAGTTATTAGATAGAAAAATTAAGGTGCGTTACAATATTGTTATAACTAAAGAAAATATTAATGCAACACCAGAATTAATATTAAAAGCTCTTGACTTGGGTGTGAATATAAAATTACTAGACTTAATAAAACATGATGAATATTTTGAAAAAAATAAAGAAGAGTCTAATAATTTTTTCAAAAATTCATATCAATCTATTGATGATATAAAACAATTTTTAAGAAGTATAACAGATAGATATCAAGAGAATTTTAATATGCTTGTTTCTACAGGTATACCTATGTCAGGATATTTTAAAGGAAATCAATATATTCAAGTAAAAGATTCAAACAGAGGAAGTACTTTTTCAGAAGAATGTGTTAATAATTGTTCATATTTTGATAAATGTCAAGAGGGAATGTTTAGCCCATTTATTTCTAATAATGGAATTTTAAGCATTTCTAATTGCAAAAATAAAAATTTAAGATGGAATTTATTAGATATGAATGATGAAGAAAAAGATAAAAGTTTTAAAGAAATATTAAAATTATTTAGTAATACTAAAATATATAATAATTTTAAAGTATAAGGAGACTTTAGATCTTATGAAAATAGAAGAAATTATCAAAAATATAATAGATATTTGTAAAAAGAATAATTTAAACAAAGTATATATATGTGGAAATGGTTGTAGCGGAAAAACTACACTAAGTAAGAAAATTCAAGAAGAGGCACTAAATTATGGAAATGTAAATTTAATCTCAACAGATGATTTTTTAGTAAATACTACATTAAGAAAAAACGGAATAAGTAAATGGATTGAAAATGAAGTGGAATATACGGGAAGATATACATCATCTAATTATGAATCATACTTTTGGAAAAATATATACGAACTAATTTATAATATAGACAATGGTGTAGATTGTTTCTATTTTCCAAAAAGATATAAAGAAAAAAACAATATAAGACAATTAAAATCTAATTATTTTTTAACTATAATTGAAGGTGTAGGAACAGTATTCTTGGAAAAAGACAAAAACAAATCTTTAACAATATTTTTAAAATGTAATACAGAAAACGAGATACAAAGAAGAAAAAGTAGAACTGAACAACTAAATAGAGATCCAATAGAATTATATAGTGAAGAAAGAAGCAGTCAATACAGAGTAAATGTATTAAGTCATGAAAATGAATTTGATTTAATTATAGAAAATGATGAAGAATTTAATTATCAAATAATAGATAATAAAAATAAGTGAAGAGTAGCAGTTAGGAAAAAAAGAGTTAATAAAATTAACTTTAAAGGATTAAAAAATCAATCATAATTATATGTTTGAATTAAGAATAGTAAAGGAGATAGCGAATGACAAAAGATTTAATAATTAGAAGTAGTAGTGCTGAATTTTTAATTTTTGAGAGACAAACTCATGATAAAGGTATACAAGTTAGATTTGAAAATGGAGATTTGTGGTTAACTCAAAAATCGATGTCAGAACTATATAACTGTTCTTCTGATAATATAGGATTACATTTGAAAAATATTTATAATGATTTGGAACTTGATAGAGACTTAACTACCGAGGAATTCTCGGTAGTTCAAAAGGAAGGTACAAGAGAAGTTACTAGAAAATTAAAGTATTATAATTTAGATGCTGTTATTTCTGTAGGATATAGAGTTAATTCTGATAAGGCAATTCAATTTAGAAGATGGGCTACAAGTATATTAAAAGAGTTTTCTAAAAAAGGATATATTATTGATAAAAAGAGAATGGCCAATGGTACATTTTTTGATGAAGATTATTATGATTCATTATTAGCAGAGATTAGAGAAATAAGATTATCAGAAAGAAGATTTTATCAAAAGATAACAGATATTTATGCTACAAGTATTGATTATGATAAAAGGTCTCCAACTACAATTAAGTTCTTTAGAAAGGTACAAAACAAAATGCACTATGCAGTATCTCATCAAACAGCAGCAGAAATAATATATAATAGAGCTGATGCAGAAAAAGAACACATGGGACTTACTTCATGGAGAAATTCTCCGGACGGGAAAATTCTTGAAACAGATGTTATAATAGCTAAGAATTATTTAAATAAAGAAGAATTAGAAAGTTTAGAACGTATTATTTCCGCTTTTTTAGATTTAGCAGAAGATAGAGCAAAAAGAAATATACCTATGACTATGGAAGATTGGGCAACAAGGATAGATAAATTTTTATTAGCTGATGATAGAGATATATTGAAAGATGCTGGTAAGATATCACATGAAATAGCTTGTGATAAAGCATTAACAGAATTTGAGAAGTATAGAGTAAGACAAGATAAATTATACAAATCTGATTTTGATTTATTGTTAGAAGAAGCAGGGAAACAGGAGATTAAAAATAATAAATAATAATATAAATAAAAAATATTGTAAACTCAAAAAAGAAGGAGTAGTGGGATATGGGAATAATTTCACTAGCAAGTGCTAATTCATGTTGGCGAGGATTAGATTATTATAAAAGAAATAATGTAGTAAAAGTAAATAAAATAAATGAATTTGAATATTCAAGTATTGTAAAAGGAAGTAAAAATTACAAAGTATATTTAAATATCAAACATCCGAGAAAATCTACATGTGAGTGCCCATTAGCAAAAGGAAGAAGAGTAATTTGTAAACATATAATTGCCACATATTTTAAGGCTATTCCAGGAGAAGCAAGAAATTTTGAAGAAGAACAAACTAAATTACAAGAAGAATATGAAGAATATCAAGATGAACTTTATAATAAGGCAATTAGGTATATAATGAAGATGTCAAGAAATGAACTAATTGAAGAATTAATACATATATTTGACTACGGACCAGAATGGATATATGATGATTTTTTAAAAAGAAATTATATTGAGTAAAAAGATTAAATTTCTGTGTGATTTATATGTTATATAATATGATGAAATAAAGCAAGGAAGTGATAAAATGACATTGTCAGAACAATTGATTTATTGTACTACAAAAATAATTACTATTATTAATGAAAAACAGGTTGCAACTGGTACAGGCTTTTTTATGAATTTTAATGAGAATATCGAAAAAAATATATGTCAACCTGTAATTATCACAAATAAGCATGTTGTGAAAGATGCTAAAAAAATTATTTTTTCCGTATGTAGGGCTGATGAAAGTAATAATCCATTAGATCAAGAAAAGTTTACAATAAATCTCGATGAATTTAATATAATAAATCATCCCGATGATAAAGTAGATCTATGTGCAATTCCAATAGCATCATTGGATATTTATAGTAAAGAGTATAAAGTTAATTTATATCGAGGAAAACTTAAAACAGATTTAATAATAACTGATGAAGAAGTAAATAATTGTTCTGCAATGGAAGATATTATTATGATTGGTTATCCAAATGGATTAGAGGACCTTTATAATAATAAGCCAATAATTAGAAAGGGAATCACTTCTACACACTTAAAATTTGATTATAATGGGAAAAAGGAATTTTTAATTGACATGGCTTGTTTTCCGGGTTCTAGCGGTTCACCTATTTTCTTTTGTAATGAGTCTTCATATACACAAGGAAACACAACAGTTTTTGGAACAAGATGTAAATTATTAGGAGTACTATACGGTGGACCGCAACATACTAGTACAGGGAGCATTATTTTTGAAAATATTCCAACTAATCCAAGAGCGGTTATTCAAATACCAAATAACTTAGGACTTGTAATTAAAGCTACTAGAATTAAAGAGCTTGAAGATAGTATGAAGAATATGAGTTAAAGAGAAAGGCTTAAATAATATAGTGTAATGTAGAACTGTAGTTAAAACTATCTATTACTTATCATATCTAAGAAAAGATTATGTACAAAACATTCAATTAGTAAAAATAAATAGCATTAGATATAACAAACAAATAATGTAAAACTAAGATTATTGAATCTATAACTAAAACAATATAGATAGTATAATTATATATCAAAATGGAGAAATACAAGTAAAATATAAGTAAAGGAGTAATCTGAATGGATAAAAATCAAGATAATAATAGTTATCACAAAATGAACATTAACTGGTATCCAGGCCATATGGCCAAAACCAAAAGACAAATACAAGAAGACTTAAAACTAATAGATGTAGTAGTGGAACTACTAGATAGCAGAATACCAATATCTAGTAGAAATCCAGATATAAATACAATTGTAAAAGATAAAAAAAGAATAATTGTATTAAATAAGAGTGATTTAGCAGATGAAAAAGAAACAATAAAATGGTCAGAATATTTTAAAGCGAAAGATATTCCAGCAATTATTACAGATGCAAATTCTGGAAAAGGAATAAAAGATGTAATAAAAAAAGCAGAAGAAATAATGGAAGATGAATTAAATAAAAGAGAAGAAAAAGGAAGAATTGGTAGAAAAATTAGAATAATGATATTAGGAATACCAAATGTAGGAAAATCTTCTTTTATAAATAGATTAGCAAATAAAAATTCTTTAGAAGTTGGAAATAGACCAGGTGTTACAAGAAAAAAACAATGGATAAAAATTAGTAACAGTATAGAATTATTGGATACTCCAGGAGTATTATGGCCTAAATTTGAAAGTGAGGAAGTTGCACTAAATTTAGCATATACAGGAACAATAAAAGATGATATATTAGAAAAAACAGAAGTAGCATTTCATTTTCTAAAATATATGTTAGAAAATGAAATTGATAAATTAGTTAAAAGATATAATTTAAACAAAGAAGAAATAATAGAATCATTAGAAAATCAAAATAGACCCGAAAATGAAATTATTTATGATATAATGCTAAAAATTGGGAAAATACGTGGAGCAGTTGTATCTGGTGGAAATATTGATGATACAAAAACTGCAAATATAATATTAGAAGATTTTAGAAGTGGTAAATTAGGAAGAATTACACTAGAAAAAGTAAAATAAAAGTACTTTAGGAGGAAACAAAAAATGTTAAGTTATGAAGGTCTTTTCTTTGGAGAAGAAATGGTTAAATTAATACATTCATTAGAAACAAATCAGTTAGAAAATGTTAATGATGAATTACACTGTACATTTAAATATCATCCATCAGAAAATGAAATATTTGATGATATAGTTGGAAAAACTTTTGAAGTATATCTTATAGGATATGCTAATGATGGAAATAATAGTGGGTTTGAAATTGAACTTCCTGCTGAATTAAGAAAATATTATATAAATTATGAAGAACAAAATCCATCTGTATTAAAAGTACCACATATTACTGCATCACTAGCTAATGGAGCTAAGGCAGTTAAAACCAAAGATCTTGATTTCGAAGCCTTGGAAAAGCCAATTAAATTAGTTGGTAGATTTGGATATTGGATTAAAGATGCAGATAAAGAATATATATCTTATGAACCATATATAAGAACTAAAACAGAAATGGATGACGGATGGGATAGATAAGGAGCTATAAATGGAAGAATTAATAGAAAGAAAAAGAGAAAAACAAGAAGTGAATTTATTAAATCCACTTGTTTGGGCATATGTTGGTGACAGTGTTTATGAATTATTTATAAGAACAAATTTAGTAAATAATTCAAATGAAAAAGTACATAAATTACATGTTAATGCAATTAAATTTGTTAAAGCAGCAGGACAAGCAAAAATATTAAAAGCAATAGAAGAAGAACTAACAGAAGAAGAAAAAAATATAGTAAGAAGAGGAAGAAACACTCAAAATCATCATATAGCAAAAAATGCTACTCCTGCAGAATATGCATATGCAACAGCATTTGAAGGATTAATAGGATACCTATATTTAACTAAACAAGACGAAAGATTAAAATATATATTAAATAGGGCGTTAGAGGAAGGAAATAAGTAATATGGATGGAGAAAAGAGAAGATATTATTCTAGAATATTATTTAAAACAGTAGTATTAGTATTTACTTTAGTACTACTATTTCTTGCATATAAACTTGCAATGTTTTATGTACCTTTTATAATTGCATTTTTAATTGCTACAATGATAGAACCATTAATAAAATTTTTTATGAATAAATGTAAATTAAAAAGAAAAGCTTCAGCAAGCATTTCACTTATATTAGTTGTATTAATAATTGGTTCATTACTTGCAGTTTTAATTTCTGCAATAATCTCAGAATCAAAAGTTTTATTAACTAATTTAAATTCATCTATGGATGATGTATATAATTGGGGATTAGGACTTATAAATAATTTTGCAAATGGAAATTTTGTAATTCCAAATGACTGGATTTCTGTAATACAAGATTCTTTAGGAAGTATATTAGAGGTTGTAAAAAATGTTGTATATAGTTTTGCTACAGGAATAATTAACTTTGCAGGACAAGTACCAGGAGCAATTACATATACAGTTATAACAATTCTTGCAATAATTTTTATGTGTTTTGATAGAGATTATGTTAAAAAATTATTAAAAGATCAAATACCAAAAAAATGGCTAGAAAAAGCAAATGAAATAGTTGTAAAATCATTAAAAATAATTTGGAATTATATTAAAGCCGAAGCAAAATTATCTTTATTATGTTTTATATTAGTTACAATAGGATTATGCATATTTAATTTATGTGGATTAAATATAGAATATGTTGCAATAATGGCAATACTAATAGGATTTGTAGATTTATTACCATTATTTGGAGCTGGATTTATAATGGTTCCATGGGCTATTATATTAATAATTCAAGGTAATGCACCAGCAGGAATTGCAATATTTGTTTTATGGCTTGCATGGTCTATTATAAAACAATTCTTAGAGCCAAAATTTGTAAGCAAACAAATGGGAATGCATCCAATATTTACATTACTTGGAATGTATACAGGATTTAAATTATTTGGTGTAATTGGTTTATTATTAGGACCAATAATATTCTTAATTATAAGAGAAGTATTTTCAAATAATGTACATAAAGGCATATTAAAAGACTTTTTCGAACTAGAATAGGGATTTAGGGACGGCCCTTAAATCCCTATGGAAAGGTGTATATATGAATAATGAAGAAATTAGAAACAAATTAATAGAATTAAGTGATGCAAAATATAAAGAATTTAGTACAGACTTATGCCCAGGAGTAGATATAGAAGTACTTGGAGTTAGAATTCCAAAAATAAGAAAGCTAGCAAAAGAAATAGTAAAAGATAATCCTGAAGAATATTTAAATAATCCGCAAGAAAAATATTTGGAAGAATTAATGTTAGAGGCTTTAGTAATTGCAAATTTAAAAATAGATTTAGAAAAAAAGAAAGAATATATAATTAATTTTGTACCAAAAATTAATTCTTGGGCAGTATGTGATAGCTTTTGTACTGATTTAAAAGATGCAAATAAAAATCCTGAATTTTTTTGGAAAATAATAAGCAAATATTTTAAATCAAAAAAAGAGTATGAAATTAGATTTGCAGTTGTAATGTTATTAGATTATTATGTAAAAGAAGAATATATTGATAAAATATTTAAAGT
>CALYAJ010000005.1 GCA_944393485.1 uncultured Clostridia bacterium | reverse complement strand
AAATCAAAAATATAAAACGAGAATATGACAACACTTTTTAGAAAAAAGTTGTTGCATTGGCAATGAAAATTTTGCAACTTCAAAAAAAGTCAAGAAAAGCCTATATAATTATTGACTTCTATAAAAAAACATGGTAAAATATTCAAGCGTATGTATGAGATATTACATGGCTCACATCGTTTCAAAGAAACTACATAGTAACGGAGGTGTATAAAATGGCTGCAAAAGGAGCAAGAGAAATGATTATCTTAGAATGCACAGAATGCAAGAGAAGAAATTATACAACATTTAAAAATAAAAGGAACAATACTGAAAGATTAGAAATAGCTAAATATTGTAAGTTCTGTAAAAAACATACAAAACATAAAGAAACAAAATAAGCTATTTTTAAGGAGGAAACAAAATGGCTAAAGAAAAGAAGAAAAAGGTTAATGTAAAGAAAGAAGATAAAAAACAAAAACATTTCTGGAAAGAATATAAAGCTGAATTGAAAAAAGTAAATTGGCAATCACCAAAGGAGCTTATAAATAGTACAGCAGCAGTATTAGTAATTGTATTTATAGTTGCAGCTATAGTTATTATTTTAGATTTGGGGCTTAACTTCTTAAACAAATTAGAAGCTAAAGGTATAGAAACATTACAAAATTCAATTACAAGTGAACAATTAACTGATACTAATAGTGTAAATTCTTTAGGAAATGAAATAACCGAAAATGAATTAAATTCTGCTATGAATAATACAGTAGAATAAATTTAGCAAGGAGGCCCAATATGTCTCAAGATGAAAAACTTCAACCAAAATGGTATGTTGTGCATACTTATTCTGGTTATGAGAACAAAGTAAAAACTGATCTAGAGAAAACTGTTAAAAATAGAGAATTAGAAGATTACATTTTTGATATAGTTGTTCCAATGGAAGAACAAATAGAAATTAAAGATGGAAAAAGAAAAACTAATTTAAAGAAAGTTTTCCCAGGATATGTTTTGGTAAAAATGATTGTAACAGAAGAATCTTGGTATATAGTTAGAAATACAAGAGGAGTTACAGGTTTTGTTGGTTCTGGTACAGATCCTATACCTCTTACAGATGAGGAAATTAGAAAAATGGGATTTGAATTAACAGAAATTAATGTTGATTATGATATTAATGATTCTGTAAAAATTCTTAACGGTCCATTAGAAAATTTTGTAGGAGTTGTACAAGAAATAAATAAAGAAAAACACAAAGTAAAAGTTTTAGTTTCTATGTTTGGAAGAGAAACTCCAGTAGAACTAGAATTTTCACAAGTGCAAAAAGTATAATTTATTTTTCAATTAAAGGAGGTGCAAAATAAGATGGCAGAAAAAGAAGTTACAAATATTATTAAATTACAAATAGAAGCTGGAAAAGCAACACCAGCTCCACCAGTAGGTCCAGCTTTAGGTTCAAGTGGTGTTAATATTATGCAATTTGTTAAAGAATTTAATGATAGAACTGCAAATCAACCAGGTATGATAATACCAGTTGTAATTACAGTTTATAAAGATAAATCATTTACATTCATTACAAAAGTACCACCAGTAGCTGTACTTATAAAAAAAGCATTAAAAATTGAAAAAGGTTCAGGAAAGCCTAATAAAGATAAAGTTGCTAAAATAACAACAGAACAAGTAAAAGCAATAGCTGAACAAAAAATGGAAGACCTAAATGCAGCATCTTTAGAAGCTGCTATGAGTATGGTTAAAGGAACAGCTCGTAGTATGGGAGTTGTAGTAGTAGACTAATAAAAAATAATTGGGAGAATAAATAATTATTCGATAGTACCAAAGGAGGTTAAAATGAAAAAAGGAAAGAAATATCAAGAAGCTGCAAAGCTAATTGAAAAAGGAAAATTATATGATGCTAAAGAAGCATTAGAATTATTAGAAAAAATGCCTAAGGCAAATTTCGATGAAACAGTTGAGTTACATGTAAAATTAGGTGTTGATTCAAAACATGCTGAACAACAAGTTAGAGGTACAGTAGTACTTCCAAACGGAACAGGAAAAACTTTAAAAGTTTTAGTGTTTGCAAAAGGTGATAAAGCTAAAGAAGCTGAAGAAGCTGGAGCAGACTTTGTAGGAGCAGAAGAATTAACACCAAAAATTGAAAAAGAAAATTGGTTTGATTATGATGTTATAGTTGCTACGCCAAATATGATGGGTGTTGTAGGTAGACTTGGAAAGATTTTAGGACCAAAAGGATTAATGCCTAATCCAAAATCTGGAACAGTTACAATGGATGTAGCAAAAGCTATTCAAGAAATTAAATCAGGAAAAGTTGAATATAGATTAGACAAAACTAACATTATTCACCTTGGATTTGGAAAGGTTTCATTTGGAGCTGAAAAATTAGAAGAAAACTATAGAACAGTTATAGATGCTATTATAAAAGCTAAACCAGCTGCAGCAAAAGGACAATATATTAGAAGTGTTGCAATAGCAAAAACAATGGGACCTAGTATATATATAAACCAAAAATAATTTAATATCGCCAAAGAAAGTAGGCAATGACAATAAGACCTACCGAGGCATTGTGAGATCGGATTAAATCCTAATCATGTGCCTCGTTATGGCAAATGATTAGGATTCATTTTTTTGAATAAATTTTAGAAAATTTTTAGGAGGTGAATACTAAAATGGCAAATCAAAAAGCTATCGAAAAGAAAAAATCAGAAGTATCAGCATTAGCTGAAAAAATTAAAGAAGCTAAATTAGTATTATTAACAGATTATAGAGGAATATCAGTTGATGATGTTACTAATTTAAGAGCAGATTTAAGAAAAGTAAATGCTGAATACAAAGTTATAAAAAATAATATTACAAGAAGAGCTTTACAAGAAGCTGGAGTTGAAGGAGTAGAAGATTTATTAGTTGGACCAACAGCTGTTGTTCTTTCAACAGAAGATTATCTAGAACCTTCAAAAGCAATATATGAATATACAAAGAAAAATGAAAGCTACAAGATTAAAGGTGGAATTATCGACGGTAAAGTTATGACAACAGACGAAATTGTTACTCTTGCAAAATTACCATCAAGAGAGACACTTATTTCTATGCTTGCTGGTGCTTTACTTGGAAATATTTCAAAACTTGCAGTTGCATTAGATCAAGTTAGAATTCAAAAAGAAACAAATGAGTAATATATAAAGTTTAATAGAGTAGTGGACTTAAACCACAAATAAAATTAAAAATTAGGAGGAATTAAAATGACTATAGTTGAAGAATTATTAGAAAAAATTGATGGTTTAACAGTAGTTGAATTATCAGAATTAGTTAAAGGAATAGAAGAAAAATATGGAGTATCTGCAGTAGCAGCTGCTGCACCAGCAGCAGGAGCAGTAGCAGGAGGAGCTGCTGAAGAAAAATCATCTTTTGATGTTGTATTAAAAGAAGTTGGACCAAACAAAATCCAAGTAATTAAAGTTGTTAGAGATGTTACAGGATTAGGATTAAAAGAAGCTAAAGATTTAGTTGACGGAGCTCCAAAAACAGTTAAAGAAGGAGCTTCTAAAGAAGAAGCAGAAGAAATCAAAGAAAAATTCACAGCTGCAGGAGCAGTAGTAGAATTAGCTTAATTTTAAAATTTAAACAATCACATTTTATAATGTGGTTGTTTTTTTTTATAATATACTATGATATAATCCTAAAAAAGGAGGAGATTTTATGAGTAAATACGTAGGAATTATTGCAGCTATGCCTGAAGAAATGGATGCAATCAAACTTAAGATGAAAAATATAAAGGAAATTGATATATTCAATTTAAAGTTTTACGAAGGAAAAATAGAAAATCAAAAGATTGTATTGGTTAAATGTGGTGTTGGAAAGGTAAATGCAGCAAGAACTACACAAATTATGATTGATAAATTTGAAATAGATTATATTATAAACACTGGTTCTGCTGGAAGTATAAATGATGATGTTGATTATGGCGATATCGTTATAGGTAAATATGTTTTACAACATGATTTTGACATAACTGCTTTTGGACATGAAAAAGGTTATATAAGTAATATTGGTGTAAAATTAGAGAGTAATAAGAAGCTTATTAAAAGATGTGAATATGTTATTAAAAATATGAAAGAAAATGAGTATAAATGTGTGGTTGGAACAATAGCTACAGGAGATATTTTTTGTACAAGTAAAAAGATGAAAGAAAAAATTAGATCAAAATTTGATGCTGATTGTGTAGAAATGGAAGGGGCTGCCATTGCACAAGTTGCTTATTTATCAAATACTCCATTTATAATTATAAGATCAATTTCAGATAGTCCTAACGAAGAAAATCAAATAGATTTTAATAAATACTTAAAAATGGCAGCTAGTAGATGCGCAATATTTGTAGAAGAACTAATGAAAACAAATGGTTAAATATTTGTCATATAATTGACTTTTTACCTTTTTCATTATATACTAGTACCTGTAAAAATACATTATTAGAGGAGAAGAAGAGTAATGTCCAATAAGAAAAAAATACTAGTATCATTAATAATTACACTAATGCTTTTAACAATTTCAATAGTTTCAAATGCTGCAAGTGATGGAGTAATTACAGGTGAAACTGTAAAATTAAGGGAAGAACCTAGCATGGATGGTTCTCTTGTTACATTACTTTCAGTAGATAATAAAGTAGAAGTATTAGGTAAAGATGGAGAATGGTATCATATAAAATATGAAGATTATGAAGGTTATGTTTATCAAGATTATGTAGATGTTGAAGATGAAGTAGAAAATGAAACAAACGATACAAATTCTACAAGTAATACTTCTTCTGAAAATGAAGTAAGTGAGAATAATACTACAACTAACGAAACAACAACAAATACAACTTCTGAATCTGAGGAAACACAAACAGAAGCAAATCAATCTGAAGAAATTACAGAAGATTTAGTTGGGACAGAGAAAGTTTTGATAGAAAATGTAGAATTAAAAATTTTACCATTAATAAATTCTGAGGTATTAGGACCTGTAAAAAAGAATGCAACTGTAACGGTACAAGATGAAATTAATGATTGGGTATATGTTTATACAGATGATTTAGCCGGATGGTTGAGAAAAGATAAATTATCAGATAAAGAATCTAATAATTCTTCAAACGATAATGATAGAGAAACGTCTAATGAAAATAATGATGAATCTTATACTGCATATGTTGATGCATCAAGTGTAAATGTAAGAGAAAAAGCTAGTTCTAGTTCTGAAGTAGTAACAACACTTTCAACAAATGAACAAGTTACAGTTGAAAGTGTAGAGAATGGATGGGCAAGTGTTACAACAGAAGATGGAACTAAAGGATATATTTCAAATGAATATTTATCTAAAGAAGAAGTAAAAGTTACAAATAGATCTGGAGATGTTGAAAGACCAGCTATAACAAAACAAACTTCAACAAAGAGCGAAAAAAGTTCTTCAAAATCAAATAATAGTACAAGCAAATCAAGTACTACATCTAAATCAGATGAAAAAACAACATCAAATAGTTCATCTTCAAATAAAGGAACACAAGTAGTAAATTATGCAAAAAAATATTTGGGAGCTAGCTATGTATATGGTGGAGATGGACCTAATAGTTTTGATTGTTCTGGATTTACACAATATGTATATAAAATATTTGGTGTTAGTTTACCACATTCAGCGTCTGCGCAACAGAGCTATGGTAAAGCAGTATCAAAAAGTAATTTAAAGCAAGGCGATTTAGTATTTTTCACTGGTCATGTTGGAATTTATGTGGGAAATAATAAATTTATACATGCGGCAAATCCTTCAAAAGGAGTAGTAATTACTTCATTGTCAAATAGTTATTATAAAAAGAATTATATAACTGCAAGAAGGATATTTTAAATGGGGGCTATTATGAAAGGAATAAATGAATAGACCAATTGTAATAGCAATAATTTCATATATGTTTGGAATTTTATTAAGGCTATACACAAATTGTATGGTCTTTATTTTTTTACAAGTCTTTTTAATAATATTTTTTATATTATCACTAAAGATAAATAATAAATATTTTAGATTTATAAAAATGAAAATGAAAATAGTAGTACTAATTATTGTTTTTGTTTTTCTTAATTTTGGATATCTTTATACAAATATAATTGAAGATAAATATGAAAGTTTTTATAATAATCTAAAAAGTATTGAATCATATGGAATAATAATAGAAAAGCCAAAAGAAAAAGGGTATAGCAAAATGGCTAAAGTTAAAATATTAGAAGAAAATGTAAGTGTGTACATTTATACAAATAAAAATGTGAAATACGGTGATTTAATATATTTCTCTGGAAAGTATGAAATACCTGAAACTGCTAGAAATGAATATGGATTCAATTATAGAAATTATTTAAAAACTTTAAAGGTCATTGGAACAGTTAAAGATGCAAAAGTAGAAATTATTCAGGAAGAAAAAATAAATGTTACATTTAATAAATTAAAAAACTATTTAAAAGAAAATGTAAGAAAAATATTAAAAAATGATGAGTATTCTAATTTAGTTATTGCAATGGTTTTAGGAGATACAGAAGGACTATCTAAAGAATTAGAAAAAGATTTTAATGATAGTAATTTAACACATATTTTGGCTGTTTCAGGAACACAAGTATCTAGTATTATATTAAGTATTACAATTATATTTACTACACTAAAAATGCATAAAAGACTAATAAATATTATTTCAATTATTGTTTTACTAATTTTTATGTTTATTACTGAATTTAGTCCATCAGTCCAAAGAGCCTGTATCGTAGGAATTTTAAACTTAATAGCAAGTGTAATTTTTAGAAGAGCAGACATATGGAATAATTTAGCAATTTCACTTTTTGTGATTTTAATTAATAATCCTTATTGCATATATAGTTTAAGTTTGATTTTATCGTATCTTGGTTTTTTAGGAATTATAGCCTATTCTAATATTAAAATCAAAGTAAAAAATAGATTTTTAAATTATATCATATATAACTCACTAGTTATTACTATAATCCAATTATTTATTTTCCCAGTTATTTTATATAATTTTGGAATAATATCTTTTACATTTTTATTTTCTAATATTATTGTAGTTCCAATTGCTAGTGTTATAACAGTTTGTGGATTCATTATAATGATTTTCCCAATAAAAATATTTCGAATATTAAATTTTTTTATATATATTACAATTAAATTAACAAGTTTTTTCGCAAGTTTAAGTCTATCAAAAATATATGTTATTATTCCAAATTTAATTTTTATTCTAATATATTATCTAATATTGTTTTATTTATGGTATTTAAGAGAGAAGGGATATATGCACAGAGTAAAGCATTTTTTTAGAAAACAGAAAAATAAAATCATTTTTATTCTGATAGTTTTAATTTTTATTAATGTTTTTTATAAGCCTAATGAATTTAAATTAAATTTTATAGATGTTGGACAAGGTGATTCAACACTAATCACAACAGAATCTAATAAAAAGATATTGATAGATGGAGGTGGAAGTGAGTTTAATTCATCTTTTGATGTGGGAGAAAAAACACTTTTACCATATTTATTAAAACACCATGTATCTAAATTAGACTATATTATCATTTCTCATTTTGATTCTGACCATGTAGGAGGTTTATTTAAGATACTAGAAAAATTAAAAGTAGAAAAAATTATTATCGGTAAACAATTTGAAAATTCAGAAAATTATCAAAAGTTTATAAAAATAACAAAAGAGAAAAACATTAAAATAAAAGTTGTAAAAGCAGGAGATAAAATATATCTTGATAAAAATACATATATTAATGTAATATGGCCCGATATTAATAATATTGTAAATGAAAATATAGTAAACAATAATTCTTTGGTATTTAAAATGGTATATAAAAATTTTTCTATATTATTTACTGGTGATATAGAAGAAATAGCAGAAAGAAGAATTTTAAATTTATATAGTGATAAATTAAAAGCAGATATTTTAAAAGTTGCACATCATGGGTCAAAGACTTCTTCTATAGAGGAGTTTATTAAAGCTGTATCTCCTAGAATTGCTCTTATTGGAGTAGGTAAAGATAATAATTTCGGTCATCCAAATGAAGAAGTAATACAAAGATTAAAAAATTATAATATAAAAATATATAGAACTGATTTGGATGGAGAAATTGATTTAAAAATAGATAAAAAAATTAGTATAAGAAAATTAATTGAATAATATGATTTATTAAAAAATGTATAAATTTGCTAATAATTCTACATAATAATAATGTACAGATTGCTTTGCAATTGCGAAGTATTGTAACTTCGGCATTGTTGTTTTAGAAAAATAGTTAGATTTTTTAAAATAATAAAAAACTTAGAAAGCAGGGATTATATGAGCAAATTTAAAATATTTATAATAACATTATTTACTTGTTTATTAATATCAGTAACTGTTGCAGTAGTATATCAAAATATAAAATATGATAAATTAGCAAAATCAGAAGAGAAAGTAGAAGATGAATGTATATATGAAACAATCTCTAATGATGTAAATGAAATCGAGGCAAGTTATACAGAACCAAAAATATCTCCTAATGCAAGTTTAACAATTAAAAGATATTATAAAGAATGTGGACATACTACTTCCGAATATAAAAATGTATCAGAAGATATGGTTAATAAAACAAGAGAAGAATTACAAAATATGTATCCAGATTTTACTATAGAAGAATTTTCGGAGACAAATATTGTATTACAAAAACAAGAAGAAGGAAGATGTGACGAACATTTTGTTGTTAAAGATGAAAATAGTAATATTATGATTTATAAAGAAAATCAAGAAGGTGTAGAAGAATTATATCAAAATACGGGTATATCTACAGAATATTTACCAGAGACTGATAAAATTAATTTACGAAATGGAGTAAAGGTTTTTGGAATAGAAAATTTGAATGCATTTATAGAAAATTTTGAATAAAAAGCAGTTTAAGTTAGAAAAAAATTAACGAAAGACAATCCTATTTTTTAGGATTGCCTTTCGTTTTATCTACAAATTGTTCATTAATTTTTAGATTTTCCTTTTTTAAATATCCTTGCATATAAAATGCCTTGATATACATTATTAAAGAGAATATAGTTGAAATTAAAGCTAAATAGTAAATGTATATACTAAAATCAAATTGTAAATTAAATTGTTTTATAAATAGTGAACATACTATAGCTATATAAAATAATACAGTTGCAAGTTTTCCATACCACCTACTAGAAACAACTAATTCTTTTCCATATAGGAATGATGCACCAGATATCATTATAACTTCTTTAGCTACAACAACTATGATAATCCACATTGGGATAATATCTTTTACTGCCATTGTACCTAAAGTTAATATTTGAGTACATTTATCTGCTAATGGGTCTATTAGTTTTCCAAAATTAGTAATAAAATTAAATTTTCTAGCAATGCAACCATCTAGAATATCTGTTAATCCAGATACTGTAAATATAATAAATGCTGCAATATAATTATCATTTACTAAATTTATAATAATAAAAGGTATTAGTACAAATCTAAATAAAGTCAAAATATTAGGTATGTGTTTAGCAAATTTATTCATATAATTTAAATCCTCCATTTATTAAAACATTATAATACAGAAAAAGTTAATTTATCATTTTCTAAATCAATTTTTACAGTATTTCCATTTTTTATTTGGCTTCTTAGTACCATTTCTGATAGTTCATCTTCAACATATCTTTGAATTGCTCTTCTTAGTGGACGAGCACCATATTTTAAATCAGTACCTTTTTGCATTAAATATTTTTTAGCTTCAGGTGATACTATTAAAGTTATATTCTTATCATCTAAAGCCTTTTGTGTATCAGCTAACATGATATCAACAATTTGAATAAGTTCATCTTCTGTTAAACTATCAAATATAACTATTTCATCAACTCTATTTAAAAATTCAGGTCTAAATGTTTCTCTTAAACTTTGCTCAATTTTGTCTTTATTATATGTTTTAGAAGAATTAAAACCTATAGAGTTTATATTAGTATTTGATCCAACATTTGATGTCATAATAATTATTGTATTTTCAAAACTTACAGTATTTCCTTGTGAATCAGTAAGACGTCCATCATCTAGAACTTGTAATAAAATATTAAATACATCTGGATGTGCTTTTTCTATTTCATCAAAAAGTACTATAGAATATGGTTGTCTTTTTACTTTTTCAGTTAATTGTCCAGCATCATCATATCCAACATATCCAGGAGGTGATCCAATTAATTTTGCAGTTGAATTACTCTCCATATATTCAGACATATCTATTCTTATGATTGAATCTTCGTTTCCAAACATTTCATATGATAAAGCTTTTGCAAGTTCTGTTTTTCCAACTCCTGTTGGCCCTACAAAAATAAATGATGGTGGGCGTTTAGTACTTTTTAGTCCAGCTCTGTTTCTTCTAATAGCACGAGCTACACTATTAACCGCCTCATTTTGACCAATTATTCTATTGTGTAAGTTTTTCTCTAAATTTAATAATTTATCTGTTTCTGCCTCAGTTATTTTTGTTACAGGTATTTTAGTCCAACTTTCTATAACTTGTGCGATATCTTGTACTGTAAGATTTGGAACTTTAATATTTTTTTCTAAGTCAGAAATTTCTTGAGTTAAAGAACATTCAGAAGCTTTTAATTTTGCAGCTTTTTCATATTCTTCATTAGAATCTTCTTCTGTTTTAGCTTTTGCAGTGTCTACAGCAATTTCTTCTTGTTGTTCTTTTATATCTTCTAATTGTTTTTTCAATATTTGTAATTTAAATAAATCTTTATTATTTAAATTAATTCTAGAACAAGCTTCATCTAAAATATCAATTGCTTTATCAGGTAAGAATCTATCATGAATATATTTTTCTGACATAGTAACAGTTTTTTCTATAACATCTTTAGAAATCTTAACACTATGATAATTTTCATAATATTGTTTAATTCCTTCTAATATTTCTATTGTATCTTGAATAGATGGTTCTTGAACAATTATTGGTTGAAATCTTCTTTCTAATGCAGAATCTTTTTCTATATATTTTCTATATTCTTTTAAAGTTGTTGTCCCAATTAATTGAATCTCACCATTTGCAAGTGATGGTTTTAAAATATTTGCAGCATTCATAGAATGATCTGCATCACCTGCACCTATAATATTATGAATTTCATCAATAACTAAAATAATATTACCTAAATCTTTGCATTCATCAATTAAAGATTTTATTCTAGCTTCAAATTGACCTCTAAATTGTGTACCAGCAATTAAAGCTGTCATATCTATTAAATAAATTTCTTTATCTAGTAATTTTGGTGGTACTTGTTTATTTGCAATTCTAATAGCTAATCCTTGAGCTAAAGCTGTTTTACCAACACCAGGTTCTCCAATTAAACAAGGATTGTTCTTAGATCTTCTATTTAATATTTGAACCATTCTTTCTATTTCTTTATTTCTACCAATAACATTATCAAGCTCATTATTTTTTGCTTTTTGAGTAAGATTAGTGCCATAGGTATCTAAGAATTTTCTTTTCTTTTTCTTAGTTTTAGAATTCTTTTTTTGTTTTGTATTAGTATTATCATCTTCTGAATTAGAAGATGGACTAGAAAATCCTGCAAATAAAGCTTCTATTGGTGTACCATTTTTATCTGAATCTATATTTTCATTATCAGGATCACTATCTAGATTAATTAAATTTAAAGATTCTAGGTTTAAATTTTTAGATAAATCTTTAAATAGTGATTCTAATTGATTAGACATATTTGAATTATTATTTAAAATGTTATTTTGCTTTGAAATAACATCTAAAGGATCTATTCCTTTCTTTTTTGCACAATCATAGCATAGACCTTTCAAAGATTCTTTTCCATCTTGGTCTATAGAGTTTATGAAAATGATTGCTGTATTTTTTTTACATTCTGAACAAATCATTAAAAGCTCTCCTTTATAAAAAATTGTTAGTATAAAATAAATTTTTTTTGATTGATATTATTTATATAATACTATATTATTATACCACAATAGTCAATGTTTTCAAGCAATATATACTTATTTAATATATAAAACATTGAAAAAAATATATACGAATGTTATAATATTTTCTAAGAAAGATAAAGGAGTACATATGAAAGTAAAAATACCAAAGAGTCAAATAATTTGTTTTGTATTTATCACAATTATATGTATTATTGCCGTATTTGAAGCAGTATATTATGTATTAAATCCAAATATGTTAGAAGAAAGTGATAATGAACCAGAAAATACAATAAATAATGGTATGTTGGCTAAAAATTTCGATGACATTTTTGAAAACAATTTTCTCGATACTTTGAATTCTGGTAATATAGAAAGAATTGATAATACACAAAGTTACATATATACATCATATGAAAAAAAGGAAGAAATTTCTGGACAATACAATTTGGATGTAAATATACCTACAATAAATATTAATTCTGAGGAAATAAAATTATATAATCAAGAAATACAAACAATTTTTGAAGATAAAGCAGAAAGTATAATAAATGGTGGAAGTAATAATTCTATATATTCAGTTGATTATCAGGCATATTTAAATGATAATATACTATCAATAGTAATTAGATCGACACTTAAAGAAGGAGATAATCCACAAAGAGTAATTGTGCAAACATATTGCTACAATACAAAAGAAATGAGAAAAGTTGAATTTGATGAGATTTTACAATTACATAATTTAGATAGAAATTATGTAGGTGAAACTATAAAAAAACAAATTCAAGGAAAACAGGAAGAGGCAAGAGCTTTACAACAATTAGGCTATTCAGTATATTCAAGAGATTTAAGAAGTGATACTTATGAAGTAGAAAATGTAAATAATTTCTTTATTGATGCAGATAATCATATATATGTAATATATGCATATGGAAATACAAGTTATACAGATGTTACAGATATAGTTGTATTCTAAATAAATAATAAAGGTAGTGACTAATATTTGCACTACCTTTAATTAGTTTATTGTGATTTTCTATATAATAATAAAAAGAAGCACTTTGCAGTGCTTCTTTTTTGAAAATAAAAGGGGATGTTTTTAAACATATAGTCAGTAATTGGAGTAATAAGTATTACTGACTTCTCTTATAATATAACAATTAATTTTGTTCATTTTGTGAACTTAAAGTGATTATTTATAAAATTTAATTATTATTTTCTGAAGGTTGTTCTTGAAGTGTTACTTTTACGTCCATTTCTTTTCCATTTCTATTTATTTTTAAAGTGATTTCATCACCAATTTTATGAGTATTTTTAATTTCATTTAATTCATCCATTGTTTTGATATCTTTACCATCTATTTGAATTATAACATCTCCAGCTTTAATACCAGCTTTTTCAGCACCAGAGAATGCTTCAACAGAAACTACATATACACCTTCTACTAGATTATTAGCTTTAGCAGTCTTTTCATCTAAATCTCTACCACTTAATCCAATATATGGTCTTGCAACTTTTCCATCAGAGATTAATTGCTCGAAAATTGGTTTTGCTGAATTAATAGGAATTGCAAATCCCATTCCTTCAACACTAGTACCTTCTAATTTTAATGTATTAATTCCAATAACTTGACCAGAACCATTTACTAATGCTCCACCACTGTTTCCAGAATTTATAGCTGCATCAGTTTGAATTAAATTATATGTTGTACCTTCATCGCTTGTAATTTCTCTATCAACTGCACTAATAATTCCAGAAGTAACTGAACTTTGCATTCCTAAAGGATTTCCAATTGCCATAGCGAATTCTCCAACTGTAATACTATCAGAATCACCTAGTTCTGCAGCGGTTAAACCAGATTTATCTATTTTTATAACAGCCAAATCTGTTTGTGAATCTGTTCCAATTACTTTTGCTTCATATTCTGTTGTGTCATTATATAATGTAACTGTTATTTTATTAGCCTCTGATACTTGATAATAAGAAGATGCATCACTAGAGCTTACAACATGGTTATTTGTTAAAATATATCCATCTTCACTTAATATTATTCCTGAACCTTCAGCTTCTGCAGATTGTGAACCACTAAAAATTGAATTTACTGTATATTGTACATTAATTCCAACTATAGATGGTAAAACTTTTGCTGCAACTGCTGTAGCTGTACCTGTATAATCATTCAAAGATACTAAATTTTGAGTACCAACAGATTGAGTTCCAGTGGATGTAGAAGTAGAACTTCCTGCAGTTAAAAGATTATTTTTAACACTTGGAATTCCAAAACAAACTCCAACTACTAAAGCTGCACCTATTATACCTGAGCAAAAAGGAAGTAAAACACTTTTACCAAATCCAGGGCCTTTTTTCTCTTTAGTTTCAATTTTACTAGGTTTAGCAAATTTAAATTTATTATTTTCTTTATTATCTTTATTTTCTTCCATAATATTACCTCCAATTAATATTTATCTTATACTAAACTAATTAAAAGATACAATACTTTTGTGAAAAAACTGTGAAAAATATGTATTACTTTATTGTAATATCAGATAAAAGAATATATAATACAATAAATTGGAGGTGTTTATGAAAAAGAAAGGCTTCTTTAATATTAAATTATTTTTTATTATACTAATAATAGTTTTAATAAGTGTTGGAGTGTTTTTTTATTTAAAAAATAGTTTTAAAAATCAATCTTTACAAACATTAAGTACAGAAATGCTACAAATACAAGCAAAAATAAAAATTATAAATGAAAGAAATAAAGTAAACAATACAGAAGAATATATAGGTGAAGAAGCTACAGAAGAAGAAATACAAAAAATAAATATAGAAAATAGTGAAAAAGTTAAAATACTTACCTTAGACAATTTAAAAGAACTTGAACTAACAGAAATACAAGAAGATAAAAAATTTATTGTGAATTATGAAAATGAAGAAGTATATTATATAGATGGATATGAAAAAGATGATGGAAATATTATCTATTCACTTACAGATATAAACAATATTGCAATACAATAATGGAGGAAACATGAAAGAAAAAGAAGAAGAAAGATTAAAAGAACTAAAGAAAATTGAATTAGATTATCATAAACAAGGGATTAAATATATTGCAGGAATAGATGAAGCAGGAAGAGGACCACTAGCTGGTCCTGTTATTGTTGGATGTGTAATTATGCCAGAGGATTCTTTTATAGAAGGAGTTAATGATTCTAAAAAAGTATCAGAAAAAAAGAGAGAAAAATTATATGATGAAATAATAAATAATGCAATAAGCTGGTCTGTAGCAGTTATTGGATGGCACGAAATAGACGAGCTAAACATATTGAATGCAACTAAAAAAGGTGTTACTGAATGTATAAATAATTTAGAAACAAAACCAGAACTAATTTTAGTAGACGCATTAAAAGGAATAGATACTTGTAATATCCCATATGTATCAATGGTAAAAGGTGATGCGAAATGTTATAGCATTTCGGCTGCATCAATTTTAGCAAAGGTGACAAGGGATAGAATTATGAGAGAGTGGGATGAGGTTTATCCACAGTATGGCTTTGCAAAACATAAAGGATACGGAACAAAAGCTCATATAGAAGCCTTGAAAGAATATGGACCATGTCCAATACATAGAAAAACTTTTATTACACATTTTGTATAAAGGAAGATGAAAATGAATATTATAGATATAATTGCAAAAAAAAGAGATGGTAAAGAATTATCAGAAGAGGAAATTAAATATTTTATAGAAGAATATACTGCTAATAGAATAGAAGATTATCAAGCAGCAGCATTAGTAATGGCAATATATATAAATAGAATGAGTTATAGGGAAACAAAAGATTTAACAATGGCTATGGCAAATTCTGGTGATATTCTAGATTTATCAAAACTTGGTGAAAATGTAGTAGATAAACATAGTACAGGTGGAGTTGGAGATAAAGTTACATTAATATTAGCTCCATTAATAGCATCTTTGGGAATACCTGTTGCTAAAATGTCTGGAAGAGGTTTAGGTTTTACTGGAGGAACAGCAGATAAGATAGAAGCAATTCCTGGATATAATACATCTATTTCAGAAAAAGATTTTATAGATAATGTAAAAAAAATAGGAATAAGTTTAATAACACAAACATTAAATTTAGCTCCTGCTGATAAAAAAATATATGCTTTAAGAGATACAATTGCTTGTACAGAAAGTATACCATTAATCGCTTCTAGTATTATGAGCAAAAAAATTGCAAGTGGTGCGAATAAAATAGTATTAGATGTAACTTGTGGCTATGGAGCTTTTATGAAAAATTTAGAACAAGCAGAAGAATTATCTAAAACAATGATTGAAATTGGAAAATTAGCAAATAGAGAAACAATTTGTATTATTACAGATATGAATGAACCACTAGGATATGCAGTAGGAAATTCTTTAGAAGTCATAGAAGCAATTAATTTTTTAAATGGAGATATGCCAGAAGATTTAAAAGATGTTGTTATTGAACTTGGTGCATATATGATAAAGCTTGCTGGAAAAGGTGACAATATAGAAGAAAATAAAAATAAATTATTAGAAAATATAAAAAATGGAAAAGCATATAATAAATTTGTTGAACTTGTACAAAATCAAGGTGGAGATATTAGCTATCTAGAAGATGTTAATAAATTTGAAAAGGCAACAATTATTAAAGAAGTAAGAGCAGAAGAGGAAGGTTATATTAAAGAAATTAATGCAGAAACAATTGGGAAGATTTCTTGTGATTTAGGTGCAGGAAGAAAAACAAAATCTGATAAAATAGACTTAACGGTAGGAATAGTACTACATAAAAAAGTTGGGGATTATACAAAAAAAGGAGAGCTAATTGCAACTGTATATGCAAACAATGAGGAAAAAGCAAATTATGCAGAAAAAGAAATATTAAATACATATAAAATAGGTCAAGAAAAAGTAACAAAGAAAACAGTTATAGAAATAATTAGTTAAAGTTAAACCTTAGAGTATAAGATGCTCTAAGGTTTTCCATTACACATTTTCTCATATTCTTTACATTTTATTTTATAATCCATTTGCATACATAAACATTTGTAATACATATATCCTTGCTCATACTGAGTCATAGGATTAAAAAAATTTTCAGGATCTGGCGTATCAAAAGGTGGATATCCACCAAAATTAGAGAAATCGATATTTTTATCCATATTAAAACCTCCTCTATATTTTATACTTATGCAAAAATGCTAGTGATATAACTTAAATCTAATGATAAAAAACTAAAAAAATGAAAAATTAAAATTGTATAAAAGCTGGCAATTATTCCTTGCAAAAGTTTTCCTATAAAATATGGTTTTATAGAAAGATCTGACTTAGAAACAAAACTATATACTTGAAGAAGTACAGAGATTCCTCCAAAACCTAATATAAAAGCACATAGTATAATACTAAAAGAAATATTTTTTATAGGAATGCTAGATATTTGACAAACTCCATTAGTTAATTCTAAAAGTCCATTAATTATTCCATATGAAAAGCTTTCATTAATATTAAATAATTCAAAAATTGGTTTTAATGTAGAATATATTAAATTAATCATATATGATTCTTTAAAAATGGATATTATTACAGAAAATAAGACTACAAATCCACCAATATTTAAAATATTAATTATAGAATTTTTTATGGAATTTGTTAAAATTTCTCCAAAATTAGAAAGATTTATGTCTTTTGTTTCAGTTATATAGTTTTTATTAGATACAATATTTACATCTTTATATTTCCAAAACCTAAATATTACTCCAACTGTTAATCCTGCCAAAAAATGAGTTATTAGTAAAATAATACCTGTTGTAGTATCTGCAAAAAGTCCAATTCCTATTGTTCCTAAAATAAATAAAGGTCCAGAATTATTGGTAAATGCCAGCATTCGTTCTCCTTCAGCTTTAGTACACATATTTTTTTGCCTTAGTTCTGAAACTATTTTAGCACCAACAGGATATCCACTAATAATTCCCATAATTAATGGATAACTTGCAATTCCAGGAATATTAAAAATAGGTCTCATAAATTTGTTAAATTTTTTACCTAAAAAAGAAATAATATTAGTATTTCCTAAAAGTTCTGTAGCAATGAAAAAAGGAAATAATGCAGGGATTACATTATTTGCCCATAATGCTAATCCGTTTTTGGCTGCAGTTAAATTAGATGTAGAAAAAAATACTAAGCAAATGGTAAATAATACAAATAAAATTGTAAAAAAATTTTTTCTTAGTAAAAAAACGAAAAACTTTATAGGACTTAATATAGAAAAATTTTTGTTTAATGAACTCATTACAATACCTCTAACAATCAAAAAATATTATTTACTTAATATATATTTCAATTTATTGGAAAATATTATATAATATATAATGTGTTAAAAAGGAGAACAAGATGAATCCAATAATCGCAGAGATGCAAAACTCTAACAAATTTAATGATTATATTAAAAATATAAAAGAAACAAATGCCCCAATATTTATATTGGGGCTAGCTGGCGTGGGATTAGAACAAATAGTAGGCAGTACAAATGCTTTTGCAAAAAGACCAGTTTGTCTAATTACATATAATGAATTACAAGCTAAAAGAATATCAGAAAATTTAAAAAATTGTATAGATAATGTATATTTTTTCCCTAAAAGAGAAATTTTATCTTATGACTATATTGCAGAAAGTAAGGAATTACCTTATGAAAGAATTGAAGTACTAAAAAATATAGTTAATAAAAAAGTAAATATATTAGTTGTATCAATAGAAGCTTTAATGCAACCAATGATTCCTAAAGAAGTATTATTTAAAAATAAAATAAAATTAGAAGTAGGGAAGAGTTATGATTTAGAAAAATTAAAAGCAACTATTAGTAGCTTAGGATATAATAGAAATGATTTAATTGAAACTAAGGGAGAATTTAGTTCAAGAGGCGGAATATTAGATATTTCTTTTGACGAAAAATATGGTGTAAGAATAGAATTCTGGGGAGATGAAATAGACTCTATCAGAAAATTTAATATAGAAACACAAAGATCAATAGAAATGATAAATAAAGTAGAAATAAATCCAATACATGAATTTTTATTAGAAACAAATTTAGAAGATGTATCTAATAAAATATTAGATAATAACTATACAAAAAAACAAGAAGATAATGTAAAAGAAGATATAGAATTAATAAAATCTGGAGAATATATTTCTAAAATAGATAAATATTTTGATTGTTTTTATAGTAAATACTGTACTATTCTAGATTATATAGATAGTAATTATTTAATAGGTATAGATGAAATAAAAAAAATTAATGCAAGAGCAAAAAATATATTAGAAGATATTTCGGCAACTGAAAAAGCATTAATAGAAAAAGAAAGAATTGTACCAAATGCATTAGTTCATTATATTACCGCAAATGAAATAGAGGATAAATTAACAACTTATAAAAAAATATATTTAACATCTAATGATTTTGAAGAAGAGGTTAATACTGAAAAATATTACTTTAAATATAGAATGGTAAATTATTATAAAAGTAATATAGAAAAATTTTTCTTAGATGTAAAAGAAGCAAAACAAGCTAAAAAAAGAATATATATTTATTTAAATTCTAAAGAAAAAGCAAAAAGAATCAAAGAGTTGTTAGATGAAAAAGAAATTATTTCTGAATATAATGAAAAATATTCAGAAATAAGTAATGGTGTACAAGTTAAAATTTTACTTGGAAATGTAACACAAGGATTTGAAAGTTATGATTCAAATATTTTAGTTATTGTTGCAAATGATCTTATAAATATAGAAAAAAGGAAGAAAAAAAGAAGTAATAAAATATTTAATGAAGCAGAAAAAATTATATTTTCTGAATTAAAACTAGGGGATTATGTTGTACATAGAGTTCATGGAATTGGACAATTTGTTGGTGTTAATACAATAGTTACAGATAAAGTAACAAAAGACTATATAAAAATTAAATATAAAAATGATGATATTTTATATGTACCAACAGATCAACTAGACAATGTAAAAAAATATATTGGTGGAGGAGAAACTTTACCTAAAATTAATAGACTAGGAAGCAAAGAATGGGCAAATACTAAAGAAAGAGTAAAGAAAAACTTACGTGAAGTTGCAAAAGAGTTAATAGAACTTTATGCAAAGAGGCAAAAATCAAAAGGATATGCTTTTTCAAAAGATACACCATGGCAACAAGAATTTGAGGGAAGTTTTCCATATCAAGAAACTGATGATCAATTAAGATGTATTGAAGAAGTAAAAAAAGATATGGAATTACAAAAGCCAATGGATAGACTATTATGTGGTGATGTTGGTTATGGTAAAACAGAAGTAGCGATACGTGCTGCATTTAAAGCTGTTATGGATCAAAAACAAGTTGCATATTTAGTACCAACTACAGTTTTAGCAGATCAACAATACAAAAGCTTTAAAGAAAGAATGGAAGAGTTCCCAATAAGAGTTGAAGTTTTAAATAGATTTAGAACTAAAAAGGAACAAGAAGAAATAATAAGAAAACTAAAGTTGGGCGAAATAGATGTAGTTATAGGAACACATAGATTATTAAGTAAAGATGTTGAATTTAAAGATTTAGGATTACTTATAATTGATGAAGAGCATCGTTTTGGAGTTAAAGACAAAGAAAAAATAAAAGAATATAAAACAAATATAGATGTACTTACAATGACTGCAACACCGATTCCAAGAACATTGCATATGTCTATTGTAGGTGTAAGAGATATGTCTATAATTTATGAACCTCCACAAAATAGAAAGCCTGTACAAACTTATGTATTAGAATATGATGAAGAAGTTGTAAGAGAAGCAATAACAAAAGAGATTGAAAGAGGGGGACAGGTATTTTATTTATTTAATAATGTAGAAGGGATAGAAAGAAAGGCAAATGAAATATTAAAATTAGTACCTGAAGCAAAAGTAGCATATGCTCATGGAAAGATGTCTGGAACAGAACTAGAAAATATAATGCTAGATTTTATTGAAGGAAAAGTAAATGTACTTGTATGTACTACTATTTTAGAATCCGGAATAGATATACCAAATGCAAATACGATAATTGTAGAAAATGCAGATAGACTTGGCTTAGCACAACTATATCAAATAAGAGGAAGAGTAGGAAGAAGTGATGTTCAAGCATATGCATATATAACATATAAAAGAGACAAACTATTATCAGAAGTTGCTGATAAAAGATTGAAAGCAATGAAGGAATTTACAGAGTTTGGTTCTGGATTTAAAATTGCAATGCGTGATTTAGAAATAAGAGGAGCAGGAAGTATGCTTGGAGAAATACAACATGGACATATGGAACAAGTTGGTTATGATACATATTGCAATTTATTAGATCAAGTAATTAAAGAAATGAAAGATATAAAAGTGGAAGAGGAAACAGACATACAAATAGATTTAAATGTTTCAAGCTATATACCAGATACATATATATCAGAATCAAACCAAAAAATTAAAATTTATCAAGATATTGCACTATGTAGAAATGAAGAAGATATACAAAATGTAATTGATGAAATGATTGATATATATGGAGAGATGCCAGAAGAATTAGAAAACCTAATTAATATTGCAAGAATAAAAGAACTTGCTAAAAAAGCAAATATTTTAAGAATACAACAAAGAGCAAATGGGATTGTATTTTGGTTTGATGGTAGTAAATTTAATTTTGACATTGTAGATAAATTAATTAAAGAATATAGAAATAAAATTAAATTTTCTGCAGGGAAAGATCCATATATAACATATAAAGTAGAAGAATTATCTGATAGTAAAATTCTTTTAAGAGTAAAAGAATTTTTAAGATATTTAATTAATAATTAGGAGGCAATATGCAAATAATAACAAGTAAAGACAATGAAACAATTAAAAATATAAAAAAATTAAAAGACAGAAAATATAGAGATTTGAATAATGAGTTTATCATAGAAGGAATTAAACTTGTAAAAGAAGCTATATCTGAAAAAGCAGTAATAAAAAAGATTGTAATTTGTGAAGAGTGTTTAGAAAGTTCTATTATTGATGAAAAAACATTATATGAAATTGCAAAATATGAATGTATATATGTTAGTAAAAAAATATTTGAAAGCATTTCAGATGTAACACATCCACAAGGAATATTGGCAGTTATAGAAAAAAATAATAATAAACCAATTAATTATACAGAAGATATAATTGTGGCTTTAGATGGTTTGCAAGATCCAGGAAATTTAGGAACTATTTTAAGAACTATAGATAGTGCTAATTTAACTCAAATAATTGTTTCAAAAGAAACTGTTGATGCATATAATCCTAAAGTTGTAAGATCAACTATGGGTGCAATATTTAGAGTAAATATTATTCAGGTAGATGATTTAAAAGAAACTTTAAAAGAAATAAAAAGGCATAAATATAAAGTTATGAGTACTTCTTTAGAAGCTAAAAAAAGTATTTATGAAATAGATTATAATAAAAAAGTTTTAGTAATAGGAAATGAAGCAAATGGTGTTAGCAAAGAAATTTTAGATATGGCAGATGAAAAAATAATTATACCAATGCTTGGAAAAACAGAAAGTTTAAATGCTTCTGTTGCAACAAGTATAATAGTTTATGAATATGTAAGAAGAAAAATAACAGGGCAAATGTAATGCCCTGTTATTCATTTATATCTTCACAATTTAAAGCTTTCATAATTTGAGGATAAATTTCTGTTGCATTATTTTTCCAGTTATCTACTATTCGTTTAGCATGTTCACTAGAACCTGCAAATGTTCTTATTTCAAAAACAGTTTCACCATTTTCTGTTATCTTACATTTTACATTAAATGATTTTTCGTTTTTAGGAACATATTCAGCGGTAACTGCAACTTCATTTTCAATTATATTTAATTCATTTTTAAAATTTTTATCTACTTTTAATTTTAATATTCCAGGTATCATATCACCTGTAAGCTTTAATGCTTCTATTCCTTTATCAGTAATTTTATATAAAGTGTTTTCTTCCAATTTTATAGATGTAATATATTCAGCTGATATTAAATCTAATAAAAACTGTTGAAAATAAAAATAATTAATATCTGTAATTGTTAATACTAATTTTAAAAATTCTTCATTTGTAATTGGTCTATTTATTTTATATAAAATATAAAGAATTAAAGCTTTTAATTCTGCCATTGTGTCTTTATCTGAAGCTAATTTCATTTTTGCTCACTCCTTATGTATTAATATACAAATTATAACACGAATTATCAAAAAATACTATTATATTTTTATAAAAAATGTTATAATCAAAAGGACTTATACGGAGGTAAATATGAAAAATTATTACGAAGTT
Organism: uncultured Clostridia bacterium; assembly: GCA_944393485.1. Classification (GTDB taxonomy): domain Bacteria; phylum Bacillota; class Clostridia; order TANB77; family CAG-508; genus Merdicola. The sequence continues at coordinate 26,132 of CALYAJ010000005.1, read as the reverse complement.
TTAGAAGTAAATGAAAACGCATCTAAAGAGGTAATTGAAAAAGCGTATAAAGTGCTTGCAAAAAAATATCATCCGGATTTACAAGAAGATAAAAACAAAAAAGCTGCAGAAGAAAAAATAAAAGTATTAAATGAGGCTTATGAGGTTTTGTCAGATCCAAATAAAAAACAAGCATATGATGCAAAATTGCAAAGAGCAAGAGAAGAAGAAGAAAGAAAAAAACAAGTTCAGCAAGCTGCATATGTTAATAATGTGCAAAATTTATATAGAGAACAATATGGAGGAACTGCCAATACAACTTCTCAAAAAGAACAAAAGAAAATTAATAAACAGTTTAAGAAAGAATATAAAAAAGAATTATTAAGACTAAGAGTTATTGGATTTTTAAGAAAATTAGGAGCAACGTGCCTAGTTTTAGGAATAGTATTCTTAATATGTTTCTTAATATACAAAATACCAGCAACAAATAGATGGATAAAAAATTGGGTAAACGAAACTCCAGCGATTAAATATATTATAGATGCTATAAGTTAATAAAATTTAAAATTTGACAGATACTAAATAAAAAGTGTATAATATTAGACTGGAATAAAAAGATAATAGAAAGGAAGTTTTTAATATGGTAGATAAAAGAAAAATCGTATTAGTAGGAACAGGATTTGTAGGAATGAGTATGGCATATTCTTTATTGAATCAAGGTGGAATTAATGAATTAGTATTAATTGATGTTCTTAAAGATAAAGCTGAAGGTGAAGCAATGGATTTAGCTCATGGTATGCCTTGTGCTCCAAATGATATGATTATAAAAGCAGGAGATTATGATGAATGTAAAGATGCAAATATTGTAGTAATAACAGCAGGTCTAAATCAAAAACCAGGACAAACAAGATTAGATTTAGCTTCTGCAAATGCTAAAATAATGAAAGAAATTACAGAAAGCGTAGTCGCAAGTGGATTTAAAGGAATATTCTTAATAGCTAGTAATCCTGTAGATTTAATGACATATGTTGTAAAAGAAGTTTCTGGATTTGATAGTTCAAAAGTTATTGGATCAGGAACAGTTTTAGATACAGCTAGATTAAGATATTTAATCGGAAAATATTTAAAAGTTTCTAGTAAAAATGTACATGCATATATAATGGGAGAACATGGTGATTCATCATTTGTTCCATGGAATCATGCAAATGTAGGATGCAAAAAAATGACAGAAATTATGAAAGATAACCATCATCCAATGATAGACTTAGAAAAAATATATACAGAAGTACAACAAGCTGCTTATGAAATTATTAATAGAAAAAAAGCAACTTATTATGGAATTGGTTTAGGTCTAACTAAAATAATTAAGGCTATATTAAATGATCAAAATGAAATAATGACTGTATCAACATTTTTAAAAGGAGAATATGATCATGAAGGATTATATATTGGTGTTCCAACAATTATAAATAGAAAAGGAGCAAGAGAAGTATTAGAATTACCATTAGAAGGTGAAGAAAAAGAAAAATTTGATAAGAGTTGTGAAACATTAATGTCAATGAAAGAAGAAATTGATAAAGTAATAAAAAGATAAAAAAATACATCGAAAGATGTATTTTTTTTGACAGTTTTTTAAAATAAAGTTTGCGTAGGAAAAATAAAGAAAAATTACAAAAATATTACAAAATTGTATTGACTTAAAACAATAACCGTTGTATAATAGTTGAGCATGAGATTAGCGATGAAGTAGAATGTGGCTACAAACCTAGGGAACAACAGGTTTGGAGGGAACTTCTATGGAGTATGTCTTGGCTTAGACCGGGCGGTAAGTTAAGTTAGTCGTGCGAAGCGAAGCGAGCTACGAATAACTTATGCAGCGAAGCTGTATAAGTTAGCTATGCATAGCTACAGCATGTGCTGCGAAATACATAATGCACTTATCCCAAGATAATCATGCCAACTTGGGTTTTTATATTGGAGTTTTACAAAACACCAGGGTGCGTTTAAACTTGCCTAGGTACATTTAAATATTTTAAGGAGGGAAATTATACTATGGCAACAACAAATCAAATGGTAGGAAGCGAAAAAATAAGAATAAGGTTAAAAGCTTATGATCATGTTATTTTAGATCAGTCTGCTGAAAAGATAGTAGATACTGCTAAAAAAACAGGAGCAAAAGTTTCAGGACCAATTCCACTTCCAACACAAAAAGAAGTTGTAACAATCTTACGTTCTCCACACAAATATAAAGATTCAAGAGAACAATTTGAAATGAGAACACATAAGAGAGTTATCGATATTCTTTATCCAACACAAAAAACTGTTGATAACTTAATGAAGTTAGAATTACCAGCAGGTGTTGATATAGAAATCAAATTATAATGATAAAAAAATTAAAAATAAAAATAACGAAGCCAAGCTAGTTATATTTTAGATGTAATTAGCCAATAGTTAAGTTAGTCGTGCGAAGCTTTAGCGAGCTACGAATAACTTATACGGTGAAACGTATAGGAGGAAAGAAAAAATGAGTAAAGGATTAATAGGAAAAAAAGTTGGAATGACTCAAATATTTGATGAAAAAGGTATGGTTATTCCAGTAACAGTTATAGAAGCTGGACCTTGTGTAGTATCACAAGTAAAAACAGTAGAAACAGATGGATATAATGCTATCCAATTAGGATATGGAGAAGTTAAATCTTCAAAAGTAAATAAACCACAAGCTGGACATTTTGCTAAAGCAAATGTTGAAGCTAAAAAACATTTAAGAGAATTCAGATGCGAAGAACCTGCAGAATTAAAAGTAGGAGACGAAATTAAAGCAGATGTATTTGCTGAAGGAGATAAAGTTGATGTTCAAGGAATATCAAAAGGAAAAGGATTCCAAGGTGTTATTAAAAGACATGGACAACACAGAGGACCAATGGGACATGGATCTATGTATCACAGAAGACCAGGTTCAATGGGATCAACATCTACACCAGGTAGAGTATTCAAAGGTAAGAAATTACCAGGACATATGGGTGTACAAAAAATAACAATCCAAAACTTAGAAGTAGTTAAAGTTGATATGGATAAAAATGTATTATTAGTAAAAGGAAGTGTTCCAGGACCAAGAGGAGCAATTCTAAAAATAAGAACAAGTGTAAAATCATGTAAATAGGAAGGGAGGAAGAAAAAATGCCTAAAATAGACGTATATAATATGGAAGGTAAAAAAGTTAGCGATATAGAATTAAATGATAACGTATTTGGTATTGAACCAAATGAAGCAGTTGTACATAGCGTACTTGTTAACTATTTAGCTAACCAAAGACAAGGTACACAAAGTACAAAAACAAGATCAGAAGTAGCTGGTGGTGGTAGAAAACCATGGAGACAAAAAGGAACAGGTAGAGCAAGACAAGGTTCTATTAGAGCTCCACAATGGGTAAAAGGTGGTATAGCACTAGGCCCAAAACCACGTTCTTACAAATATACAGTAAATAAGAAAGAAAGAAGATTAGCTATACGTTCAGTATTAAGCTCTAAAGTTTTAGAAAATAACTTAGTTGTTTTAGATAAAGCAGAAATGAAAGAAATCAAAACTAAAGATATGGTTAAAACTTTAGCAAACTTAAAAGTAGAAGGAAAAACACTAATCTTATTACCAGAAAAAAATGAAAACGTACAAAAATCAGCAAGAAATATTACTGGTGTTAAAACAACATTAGTAAATACAATAAATGTTTATGACTTATTAAAATATAATAAATTAGTTGTAACAGTAGATGCTGTTAAAAAATTAGAGGAGGTGTACGCATAATGAGACCAGAAGATGTAATAATTGCTCCAATAGTTACTGAAAAAAGTAATGATGGATTAAATGAAGGAAAGTATACCTTTGAAGTTAACAAAAAAGCAACGAAAATAGATATTAAAAACGCAGTAGAAAAATTATTTGAAGTAAAAGTTATAAAAGTAAACACTATGAATGTTAGTGGAAAAGAAAAAAGAATGGGAAGATATGTTGAAAAAACTTCTGACTGGAAAAAAGCTATTGTTACAATAGATACAGATCCAGAACAAAAAACATATTTAGCAAAAGGCGGAAAAGCTACAAAAATATCTAAAAAATATAAAGATTCTATTGATGAATTTATGGGAGCTTAATTTTGTAGTTATATAAATTAAAATTGAAAGAAAACTATCTGGAAAATACCAGGATAATAAAGAATATCTGCATGTAGAGCAGGAAAAAATCTACAAATATATATAAAGAAAGGAAAATTTAAAATGGCAGTTAAAAGATTTAAAGCTTATACACCATCAAGAAGAAACATGACAGTTTCTGCATTTGATGAAATAACTAAAAAGACACCAGAAAAATCTTTATTAGCTAAGAAAAAAGAAAAAGCTGGAAGAAATTCATATGGAAGAATTACAGTTAGACATCAAGGTGGTGGAAACAGACAAAAATATAGAATTATAGATTTTAAACGTTTAAAAGATGATATGACAGCAACAGTTATAGGAATCGAATATGATCCAAACAGAAGTGCAAATATAGCATTAATCCAATATGAAGATGGAACAAAATCATATATATTAGCACCTTTAGGATTAAAAGATGGAGATAAAGTAGTATCAGGAGCAAAAGCTGATATTAAACCAGGAAACTGTATGCCAATTGAATCTATACCAGTAGGTACAATGATTCATAATATCGAATTAAATCCGGGACAAGGTGGAAAATTAGTAAGAAGTGCTGGTCAAGAAGCACAACTTATGGCAAAAGAAGGTAAATATGCCCATGTAAGACTTCCTTCAGGAGAAATGAGATTAATCTTAACAAGATGTAGAGCAACAATTGGAACAGTAGGAAATGCTGAACATGACACAATTAAAATTGGTAAAGCTGGTAGAAAAAGACATATGGGATGGAGACCACAAGTTAGAGGATCTGTTATGAACCCAGTTGATCACCCACATGGTGGTGGTGAAGGTAGAGCACCAGTTGGACACGCAGGACCATTAACACCTTGGGGCAAACCAGCACTAGGATACAAGACAAGAAACAAAAAGAAATTATCAAATAAATTTATAGTTAAGAGAAGAAAATAATCTTAAAGGAGGGAAATAAATAAATGTCAAGATCAAGCAAAAAGAAACCTTATGTACAAGAAAGACTTCTAAAGAGAATAGAAGAAATGAACGAAACAGGAAAAAAAGAAGTATTAAAAACATGGTCAAGAGCTTCTACTATATATCCTCAAATGGTAGGACATACAATAGCTGTTCATGATGGTAGAAAACATGTTCCTGTATATTTAACAGAAGAAATGATAGGACATAAATTAGGAGAATTCGCTCCTACAAGAACATTTAAAGGCCATGCTGGAGATAAAAAATCTACAGTTAAGAAATAAAATTAACAAGGAGGGAAAACAATGCAAGAGCAAAATGCAGTTAAAGAAGCAAGAGCAGAATTAAAATTCGCAAGAATTTCTGCTAGAAAAGTAAAAATAGTTGCAGATTTAGTAAGAGGTAAAAAAGTTGATGAAGCATTAGCTATAATGAAATTTACACCTAAAGCATCATCACCAATACTTGAAAAACTATTAAACTCAGCAATTGCAAATGCAGAAAATAATCATGATATGAGTCATGAAAAATTATATATATCTGAAATATATGCGAACCAAGGTCCAACTCTTAAAAGAATAAGACCAGCAGCAAAAGGTTCAGCAGTTAGAATTAGAAAAAGAACAACACATATAACAATAGTATTAAGAGAATGTGAAGAATAAGAGAGGAGGAATTTTAGAAATGGGACAAAAAGTTAATCCACATGGTGTAAGAGTTGGAGTAATCAAAAATTGGGATTCAAAATGGTATGCAGATTCAAAACATTTTGGAGATTACCTAGTAGAAGATTACAACATTCGTAAGTTTTTAAAGAAAAAATTATATGCAAGTGGAATTTCTAAAATTGAAATAGAAAGAACAGCTAAATTTGTTAAAGTTAGCGTTTACACAGCTAAACCAGGTTTAGTTATTGGTAAAGGTGGAAATTTAGTTGAAACATTAAAAGAAGAATTACAAAAATTAATAGGTAAAACTGTAAACTTAAATATAGTTGAGGTTAAAAATGTAGACTTAGATGCACAATTAGTTGCAGAAAATATAGCAGGACAATTAGAAAGAAGAATTTCATTCAGAAGAGCCATGAAACAATGTATGCAAAAAACAATGAGAGCAGGAGCTCAAGGAATTAAAACAGCATGCTCTGGAAGATTAGGTGGAGCAGATATGGCTAGAACAGAATTCTATAAAGATGGTACTATACCACTTCAAACATTAAGAGCTGACATTGACTATGGATTTGCAGAAGCAGATACAACATATGGAAAAGTTGGTGTAAAAGTTTGGATATATAAAGGAGAAGTTCTTCCAACTAAGAAAAACGTGGAAGGAGGAGACAAATAATGCCATTAATGCCAAAAAGAACAAAGTATAGAAAACAACAAAAAGGTAGAAATAGAGGAAAAGCTACAAGAGGAACAAAGGTTACAAACGGAGAATATGGAATTCAAGCTTTAGAAGCTGGATTAATTACTGGTAACCAAATAGAAGCAGCACGTATTGCCATGACTCGTTATATAAAAAGAGGTGGAAAAGTTTGGATTAAAATATTCCCAGACAAACCTATAACAAGTAAACCAGCCGGAACTCGTGGTGGTAAAGGTAAAGGTGCAGTTGAATATTATGTAGCTCCAGTTAAGCCAGGAAGAATTATGTTCGAAATAGCTGGTGTACCAGAAGCAACAGCAAGAGAAGCTTTAAGATTGGCTATGAACAAATTATCAGTAAAATGTAAATTCGTGGCAAAAGAATCTGAAGATAAGGTGGGTGATAGCAATGAAGATTAATAAAATAAAAGAAATGTCTTCACCAGAACTAGAAAAAGAATTATCTGAATTAAAATCAGAATTATTTAAATTAAGATTTAGTTTAGCTACACATGGATTAGAAAATCCAATGAGAATAAAAGAAGTTAAAAAAGACATAGCAAGAATAAATACAGTTTTAACAGAAAGAAAAATAGCTGAAAGCAATAATTAATAGAAAGGAGAAGTTCTAATGGAAGAAAGAAATCTTCGTAAAGTTTTAGTTGGAACAGTAGTATCTAATAAAATGGATAAAACTATAGTTGTTGCAGTTGAAACAAGTGAAAAACATAAAAAATATGGAAAATTCGTTAAGAAAACATACAAATTAAAAGCTCATGATGCTAATAACGAATGTCAAATAGGAGATAGAGTAAGAGTAATGGAAACTAGACCACTTTCTAAAGATAAAAGATGGAGATTAGTTGAAGTTATTGAAAAAGCAATTATTAAATAACCGATAATAGAAGAAAAGGAGGTACTAGGTGACATGGTACAACAACAAAGTATATTAAAAGTTGCCGACAACACTGGTGCAAGAGAAATTATGTGTATTAGATGTTTAGGTGGTTCATATAGAAAATATGCTAGAATAGGTGATGTAATAGTTGCATCTGTAAAAACAGCTATTCCTGGAGGTCAAGTTAAAAAAGGAGATGTTGTTAAAGCAGTTGTAGTTAGAACAAAAAAACCTACAAAAAGAGCAGACGGATCATATGTAAGATTTGATGAAAATGCAGCAGTACTTATAAAAGAAGACGGAAATCCAAGAGGAACACGTATATTTGGACCTGTTGCAAGAGAATTAAGAGATAAAAATTATATGAAAATTTTATCATTAGCTCCAGAAGTTCTTTAAGTTGTTGATTTTAAAATATCTTCGATATTTTAAAATGTTACAGACTAAAGATACAGAAATTACGAAGTAATTTCTGTAAACATTAGAAAAGAATATAATTAAGTATCTTTGTTTAATTACAGACTAAAGATGCAAAAAGAGCTAATAAATTAAACATAAAGAGATGAAAGCTAAAATTGAAGAAAAGGAGGAGAATCCTATAATGAGAATAAAAAAAGGTGATACAGTTAAAGTTTTATCTGGAAATGATAAAGGTAAAACAGGAGAAGTATTAGAAGTAATTCCTAAAACTCAAAAAATAGTTGTTAAAGGAGTTAATATTAGAAAAAAACATGTAAAACCAAGAAGACAAGATGAAGAAGGAGGAATTATACCATCTGAATACCCAATACATAGTAGTAAAGTTGGTGTAGTTTGCCCTAAATGTGGAAAAGTAACAAGAATTGCATACAAAGTAGAAAAAGATAGCAAAGTTCGTGTATGTAAAAAATGTAATGCAGAAATAAAATAATTTTAGGAAAGGAGGATTTGTATCCTAATGGAAAAACTAAGAGAACAATATGAAAAAGAAGTAGTTCCAGCAATGATGAAAAAATTCAATTATAAATCAATAATGGAAGTACCAAAATTAAATAAAATAGTTATAAATATTGGCCTTGGAGATATAAAAGATAATCCAAAATCATTAGAAAATGCAATGAATGATTTATCAATCATTACAGGTCAAAAACCAATAGTAACAAAAGCAAGAAAATCAATTGCTGCTTTCAAATTAAGAGAGGGAGTTAATGTTGGATGTAAAGTAACATTAAGAAGTGGAAAAATGTATGATTTTGCATACAAATTATTTAATGTTGCAATGCCAAGAATAAGAGACTTTAGAGGAATTTCAGCTAACTCATTTGATGGAAGAGGTAACTTCTCTATGGGTGTTAAAGAACAATTAATTTTCCCAGAAATAGAGTATGATAAAGTAGATAAATTAAGAGGAATGGATATTATTTTTGTTACAACAGCAAAGACAGACGAAGAAGGAAGAGAATTATTAAGACTTCTAGGTATGCCATTCAAAAATTAGTCCAAGAAAGGAGATTAATATGGCTAAAAAATCTTTAAAAGTAAAACAACAAAGACCACAAAAATATGCTACAAGAGAATATAATAGATGTAAAATATGTGGAAGACCACATGGATATATTAGAAAATATGGAATTTGCCGTGTTTGCTTTAGAAATTTAGCACATAAAGGAGAAATCCCAGGTGTTAAAAAAGCAAGTTGGTAGAATATAAAAAAGGAGGGAAACTTACGTGAATACTACAGATCCAATAGCAGATATGTTAACAAGAATAAGAAATGCAAGCACTGCAAAACATAAAACTGTTGATGTGCCTGCTTCAAAAATGAAAAAATCAATAGCTAATATATTATGTAATGAAGGATATATTAAATCTGTTGAAGAAATAGAAAACGAAAATCAAGGAATATTAAGAATAACTTTAAAATATGATGAAAACGGAGCAAAAGTTATTGCAGGTATTAAAAGAATAAGTAAACCAGGATTAAGAGTATACGCTTCTGCTGAGAAATTACCAAAAGTTTTAAACGGATTAGGAATTGCTTTAATTTCTACATCAAAAGGAATAAAAACAGACAAAGAAGCTAGAAAGGAAAATCTTGGAGGAGAAGTTTTAGCATATATTTGGTAATTGCTGAAGTTGTTAAGGTGTAGCCTTACAAATTCAGTATACAATGCAAAGGATGAGCATTGTAATCGCATTAACCGATAAGAAGGAGGGAAAAAGGAAATGTCAAGAATAGGAAATGCGCCTATCGAAATACCAGAAGGTGTTGAAGTAAAATTAGACGGTAAGCACTTAACTGTAAAAGGACCAAAAGGAACATTAGAAAGAGACATTCATAGAAATATAACAGTTACAATAGAAGATAATATAGTTAAAGTTACAAGACCAGATGACCAAAACTTTAACAAAGGTTTACATGGTTTAACAAGAACTTTAATAAAAAACATGATAGAAGGAGTAAAACACGAATTTACAAGAACATTACAAATAAATGGTGTTGGATACAGAGTTCAAAAACAAGGAAACAACTTGAATTTAACATTAGGATATTCACATCCAGTTCTATTTGAAGCTCCTGCTGGAATTACATTTGATGTTCCAGATGCAAATACAATTGTTGTAAAAGGAATTGATAAAGAATTAGTTGGTCAAACAGCAGCAGTTATTAGATCAAAAAGACCACCAGAAGTTTATGGCGGTAAAGGTATTAAATATGATTATGAAGTTATCAGACGTAAAGAAGGTAAAGCTGGTAAGAAATAGACTCTAATTTATAGAAAGGAGAGAGAAAAGTGATTTCTAAAGTAGACAGAAAAATGGAAAGAGAAAGAAGACATGCTCGTGTTCGTAGAAAAATAAGCGGAACAGCAGAACGTCCAAGATTATGTGTATATAGAAGTAATACAAATTTATATGTACAAATAATTGATGATGTTGCTGGAAATACATTAGTTTCAGCTTCTACATTAGATAAAGAAGTTAAAACTAAATATGCAAATAAAGAAGCTGCAAAAGAAGTTGGAGCACTTATTGCAAAAAGAGCATTAGAAAAGAACATTAAAGATGTTGTTTTTGATAGAGGCGGATATATCTATCATGGAGTTGTAAAAGAATTAGCAGAAGCTGCAAGAAGCGGTGGATTAAACTTCTAATATAGATAAAAGAAAAATAAGAAAAGGAGGAAAGAAAACCGATGCAAGAAGAAAATGCAGTTGAATTAAAAGAGAAAGTTGTTGCAATAAATAGAGTTGCTAAAGTTGTAAAAGGTGGTAGAAACTTTAGATTTAGTGCTTTAGTTGTTGTTGGTGACGAAAACGGACACGTAGGTGTAGGAAATGGAAAGGCAGCAGAAGTTCCTGATGCAATAAAAAAAGCAATTGAAGATGCAAGAAAAAATCTAAAAGAAGTACCTGTAGTTGGAACAACTATTCCTCATGAATTCATTGGAAAATTTGGTAGTGCAAGAGTAATGTTAAAACCAGCAGCAAAAGGTTCTGGAGTTATAGCAGGAGGAAGTGCTAGAGCAGTACTTGAATTAGCTGGATATAAAGACATTAAAACTAAAGTTCTTGGTACAAATAATCCAAGAAACGTTGTGTACGCAACTATGAATGGATTAGAAAATATGAGAACAGCAGAACAAATTGCTAAAAAAAGAGGAAAAAAAGTTTCTGATATATTATAATAGTGATATCAAATATTAAGGAGGTGCAATTTAAGAAATGCAATTAGGAGAATTAGGACCAGCAGATGTAAGAGTTAAAAGAAAAAGACTAGGTCGTGGTATTGGTTCTGGATTAGGAAAAACATCTGGAAAAGGACATAAAGGACAAAAAGCAAGATCTGGTGGAGGTGTTAGAAGAGGTTTTGAAGGAGGACAAACACCTTTATATAGAAGACTTCCAAAAAGAGGATTTACTAATATTCATGCTAAAAAATACACAGAAGTAACTTTAACAATGTTAAATAAGAGTGAAGCTACAGAAGTTACAGCAGAAAGCTTATTAGCAGAAGGAATAATAGGAAAAATAAATGATGGAATAGTAGTAATAGCTACAGGAAATTTAGAGAAAAAATTAACTGTTAAAGCTAAAAGATTTACAAAAGCAGCTGCTCAAAAAATAGAAGCAGCAGGAGGAAAGATTGAGGTGATTTAGTTGTTTAAAACTATAAAGAATGCATTAAAGACACCTGAAGTAAGAAAGAGATTATTATATACATTAGTATTAATTATAGTATTTAGAATAGGATGTTTTATTACTGTACCTGGTGTAGATATGTTGCAATTAGAAAGTGTTAGAGAATCAAATTCGAGTGGAATAGCAGGATTGATTGATATAATTTCCGGTGGAGCTTTTTCTAACTTTTCAATATTTGCTATGTCAGTAACACCATATATTACTGCATCAATTGTTATTCAATTATTGTCAATTATATATGCACCTTTAAAGAGATTAACTCAAGAGGGTGGAGAAGTTGGAAGACAAAAAATAAACAAATATACAAAGATACTTTCAATAATATTAGCTCTAATAGAAGGAATTGGTTTATATTTTTCATATCAAAGCCAAGGAATTTTCGTAGATTCAGGAGCACTATCAGCAGTATTAGTAGTAACAGGACTTATGGCAGGTACTGCATTACTTATGTGGCTTGGAGAACAAATTACAGATAAGGGAATTGGAAATGGTGTATCTATGATTATCTTTATAGGTATAGTTTCTAGATTGCCAAGTGCAATAAATTCTATTTGGGGATTAATAATGACTGAATCAGGATTTAGCACAACAGGATTATTAATAGGATTAGCAGTTGTAATAGGAGCTTTAATATTAGTTACAGCGGTTGTATTTATACAACAAGCTGAAAGAAGAATACCTGTTCAATATGCTAAAAGAGTTGTAGGAAGAAAAATGATGGGAGCTCAAAATACATATATTCCATTAAAGATAGCTATGGCAGGAGTTATGCCAATTATCTTTGCATCATCATTTATGACTTTCCCAGCAATGCTTATACAAATATTTATTCCTGATATAGCATCTCAAACTGGATTTTGGAATGTTATATATAACTTATCAGTTGCAACATCAAGTTCAGATGTAGCAATTGGTTATACAATAGCAAATGCAGTTATTTATTTGTTATTAATAGTAGGATTTACATTCTTCTATATATATGCAACATTCAATCCAGCAGAAGTATCAGCTAATATCAAGAAAAATGGTGGATTTATTCCAGGAATAAGAGCTGGAAAACCAACAACTGAATATTTATCATCAGTTTTAACAAAATTAACTTTATTTGGTGGATTGTTCTTAGCACTTATAGCAATACTTCCAATGTTTATGAGATTCTTACCAGAAGGATTAAACGTAGCATTTGGAGGAACATCTATACTTATCGTAGTAGGTGTTGCATTAGAAACAGTTCAACAATTAGAATCACAATTAGTAATGAAACATTACAAGGGATTCTTAGAATAAATAAAAGTTTATTGTATCAGGGTGCGACTGTGATGCCTGTCGTACCCATGCAATTATTATATATAAAAGAATTTTTTAAATTCTTTTATATATAATAATTGCAAATAAAAGTGCACACAAATTTACTAAAGTAAATTTGGCGCACGAATATTTCTTAGCTGTGTGAAGCGAAGCAAGCTACAGATAAGTTATACATAGGAAAGACGTGGCATATAACTAATCTAAAATGAACTGATATTTTTATCATGCCACTTTTGTTCTTATAGTATATATACAAGTATTATTTTTTAAGTATATATTTTTGAATATATATATTTAAAAAGTAATATTTGCTTAAGAAAAAAAGATGGGAGTGAAGAAAATGAATATTGTTTTACTTGGTGGTCCTGGAAGTGGAAAAGGAACAGTATCAAATTTATTAGAAAAAACACAAAATATAGCTCATATTGCAACAGGAGATATGTTTAGAGAAGAAATAAAAAACGAGACAGAATTAGGAAAAAAAGCTCAAGAATATATGAATAAAGGAATGTTAGTTCCAGACGAAATAACTATAAATATGTTAAAAGGGAAAATCAATCAATACAAAAATGCAAATGGTGTAGTATTTGATGGATTTCCAAGAAACAGAAATCAAGCAGAAGCATTAGAAAAAATGCTAGAAGAAATGGGACAAAAAGTAGATGTAGCATTATATTTAGATATGCCTGATGAAGATATTATATATAGAACTGTAAAAAGAAGAATTTGTTCTAACAAAGATTGTGGTGAAATATACAATTTAGAGTTTAAAAAACCAAAGCAAGAAGGTATTTGTGATATATGTGGAAGCAAATTAATTCAAAGAAAAGATGATAATGAAGAAACAATCACAAATAGATTAAACGTATATCATGAACAATCTAAAGATTTAATAAAATACTACGAAGAAAAGAAACTTATATATAGAGTAGAATTACATGCAAATATAGATATAACAGAAGAAATGACAAAAGAATGGCTTGCAAACTATAATTCAAATAGATAAGGAAGTAATAGAAATGATTTATATAAAATCAAAGGCAGAAATAAAAAAAATGGAAGAAGCTTGTAAAGTTGCATTTCTTGCACAAAAAGCAATAGAAGCAGCTATTAGACCTGGAATATCAACATATGAACTAGATAGAATTGCAGAAGAAACTATGAGAAAAAATGGAGCGATTCCTGCAGAAAAAGGTTATCCAAGTGGAATAAAGGGAGTTCCTGATTTCCCTGCAAGTATTTGTAGTTCTGTAAATGATGTAGTAATACATGGTATTCCTTCTAAAAGAGAAATCTTAAAAGAAGGAGATATTGTAAGTGTAGATTTAGTTGCTTATAAAGATGGTTTTAATGGAGATTGTTGCAGAACATATGCTGTAGGAAAAATAGATAAGGAAAGTAAAAGATTAATAGATGTAACTAAACAAGCATTTTTTGAGGGTATAAAATTTGCTAAAAAAGGTAATAGATTAGGTGATGTGTCACATGCTATTGGTGAATTTGTTGAAAAAAATGGTTTTTCAGTAGTAAGAGAATTCCAAGGACATGGAATTGGAAGAGAAATGCATGAAGATCCAGGAATACCAAATTATGGAAAAGCAGGACGTGGACCTAGACTTGAACCTGGCATGACTCTAGCAATAGAGCCAATGGTAATTGCAGGAGGACCTAACATTTTAGAACTAGATGATGGTTGGGGAATAATAACTGCAGATGGAACAAGAGCTGCACATTATGAAAATACAATTTTAATTACAGAAAAAGAACCAAAAATCTTGACTATAGCGTAATTTTGGTGTATACTATATTAGCTATTTGTAGTCAAAATATAAATAATAATTATTCAAGGAGGAATAAATTTGGCTAAAGAAGATGTTATAGAGGTTGAGGGAGTAGTTGTAGAAACATTACCTAATACAAATTTTAAAGTTGAATTAGAAAATGGACATCAAATACTTGCTCATATTTCTGGAAAATTAAGAATGAATTATATTAAAATACTACCTGGTGATAGAGTAAAGGTAGAATTATCACCATATGACTTAAATAGAGGAAGAATAACATGGAGAGCTAAATAAGACTATCTAATTTTGGCATATGAGGTGTGAAATGAGATGTGCATTTAACACGTCTGATTTCACACTTCATAATTGCTCAAATAAGTTATATATGAGTAATAAAAATAGGAGGTGTATTAAATGAAAGTTAGAGCATCAGTAAAACCAATATGCCCAAAGTGCAAGGTTATCAAAAGAAAAGGTGTAGTTAGAGTTATTTGTGAAAATCCTAAACACAAACAAAGACAAGGATAATTAAATAGTATTTACATACTTTTTAATTAATTATCAATTAAGTTACTACATAAGGTAGGCTATAATTGGTAAAAAAATTGGTATAAGCACAAAAATGGTAGCGGCTGAAAGAGAAACAACTCTTTATCAAATTTGTGTTCATATATATACTTTAAAAAACAAAACAAAAAATTTGGAGGTGCAATTATGGCTCGTATATCAGGAATTGATTTACCTAGAGAAAAAAGAGTAGAAGTTGGATTAACATATATTTATGGTATTGGTCTTTCAACATCACAAAAATTATTAAAAGAAGCAGAGGTAAATCCAGATACTAGAGTAAAAGATCTAACAGAAGATCAAGTACAAGCAATCAGAAAAGCAATAGATAACAATCACCTATTATTAGAAGGAGATTTAAGAAGAGAAGTTGCTTTAAATATCAAAAGACTTACAGAAATAGGATGCTACAGAGGACTAAGACACAGAAGAGGACTTCCTGTAAGAGGACAAAGAACAAAAACAAATGCTCGTACAAGAAAAGGACCTAGAAAATTAGTAAGTAAAAAGAAATAATATTTTTAGGCAAAGAGTATTAAAAGGGAGGTAAGCTAGAAGATGGCTAAAAATGTAACAAAAAAGACAGTAACTAGAAGAAGAGATAGAAAAAACATTGAAAAAGGTTCTGCTCATATACATTCTAGTTTTAATAATACAATAGTTACAATTACAGACGTTAAAGGTAACGTTATATCTTGGGCAAGTGCTGGAGGATTAGGATTTAAAGGTTCTAGAAAAAGCACACCATATGCTGCAGGAGAAGTTGCTGAAACAGCAGCAAAAAAAGCTATGGAACATGGTTTAAAAACAGTTGATGTATTTGTTAAAGGACCAGGTTCAGGTAGAGAAGCTGCAATCAGATCACTTCAAACAACAGGATTAGAAATAAGCAGTATAAAGGATGTAACACCAATACCACACAATGGTTGTAGACCACCAAAAAGAAGAAGAGTATAACTTAAGTAATTATAAATTTGAAAGAAGAGGTGTAAAAGACAAATGGCAAGATATAAAGATGAACAATGCCGTATATGCCGTAGAGAAGGTCAAAAATTATTCTTAAAAGGTAGCAGATGTTATTCAGAAAAATGTAGTATTGCTAGAAGAAATTATGGACCAGGAGAACATGGTCAAAAAAGAAATAAACTTTCTGAATATGGTACACAATTAAGAGAAAAACAAAAAACAAAAATGTATTATGGAGTTGGAGAAAAACAATTCAGAAAATATTTTGAAATGGCTTCTAATAAGAAGGGAATTACAGGTGAAGAATTATTAACAATATTAGAAAGTAGATTAGATAATGTTGTTTATAGACTAGGATTTGCTTCTTCAAGAGCACAAGCTAGACAATTTGTAAATCATTCACAATTTGATGTAAATGGTAAAAAATGTGATATACCATCATATTTAGTTAAACCAGGAGATGTAATTTCTGTAAGAGAAATTAAAAAAGATAATGCTACAATAAAAGCTAATGTAGAAGAAAATGCAAGCAGACCTACTCCAGATTGGCTAGAAAGAGATTTAGACAAATTAACAGGTAAAGTAGTAAGATTAGCATCAAGAGCTGACATAGATTTACCAGTAGAAGAGCATTTAATAGTAGAACTTTACTCAAAATAATAGTATACCATAGCAAGATGGTAAATATTTTTAAGGTTGCTATATCAATGCAACTCTATTAGGAGGTAAATATGATTGAATTTGAAAAGCCAGACATAGAATGCTTGGAAGTTGATGAAAAAAGAAATTATTCTAAATTTGTTTGTGAACCATTAGAACGTGGATATGGTGTAACAATTGGAAATTCTTTAAGAAGAATATTACTTTCTTCTTTACCAGGAACAGCAATTACAAGTATTAAAATAGAAGGTGTTTTACATGAATTCTCTACAATTCCAAATGTAGTGGAAGACGTGCCAGAACTTATTGTTAACTTAAAAGATGTTCGTCTAAAAATGGATGGAAATGAAGAGAGAGTTATTAGAATTGATGCAAAAGAAGGAGAAGTTACAGCTGGAGATATAATAACAGATGGTGTTGTTGAAGTATTAAATAAAGATTTACATATTGCAACAGTATCAGAAGGTGGACATTTAGTTATAGAAATGACAGTTAATAAAGGAAGAGGATATAACACAGCAGAACAAAATAAAAAAGAAGGACAAGATATATCAGTACTTCCAATAGATTCAATATATACACCTGTTAAAAAGGTAAACTATACAGTAGAAAATACCAGAGTTGGACAAATGGTAGATTATGATAAATTAGTAATTGAAGTATGGACTGATGGAAGCTTAAAACCATATGAAGCTTTAAGCTTAGCTGCTAAAGTTATGACAGGACATTTAGAATTATTTATAGACTTATCAGAAGCTACAAAGAATACTCAAATAATGGTAGAAAAAGAAGAATCTAAGAAAGAAAAAGTTTTAGAAATGACAATAGAAGACTTAGAACTTTCTGTACGTTCATTCAACTGTTTAAAAAGAGCTGGTATTGTAACAGTAGAAGATTTAGTAAATAAAACTCAGTCAGAAATGATGAAAGTAAGAAATCTAGGAAAGAAATCACTTGATGAGGTAACAAATAAATTACATTCATTAGGATTAGATTTTGCTCCAGAAGATGACTAAAATAAATTAGAAAGGTGTGAATAAAGTGGCAAGAAATAGAAAACTTGGAAGAACAACTGCACAAAGAAAAGCTATACTAAGAACACAAGTAACTGATTTATTAGTAAATGGTAAAATAACAACTACTCTTGCAAGAGCTAAAGAAACTCAAGCAATAGCAAATAAATTAATAGCATTAGCTATTAAAGAAAAAGATAATTTTGAATTAGTAGACAAGAAAATTATCAGAGCTAAAAGAGATGCTAATGGAAATAAAGTTACAGAATTAGTAAAAAGCAAAAACGGAAAAGAATATTTAAAAGTTGTTAAAGAAGAAGTAACAGAAAAAAGACAAAAAGATATGCCTTCAAGATTAAATGCTAGAAGAATGATAATGAATAACATTTGTAAAGTAAAAGATGAAGAAGGAAGAAATATAGATATCCCAGCAAAATTATTTGGTGAATTAGCTGAAAAATATTCATCAGCTGGTAATGTTGGAGGATATACAAGAATAATAAAAGCAGGACCTCGTAAAGGTGATGCAGCAGAAGTTGCAATTTTACAATTATTATAATATATGAAAGATAAACATGCTAAGCATGTTTATTTTTTTGCTTTAAAGTGCATAATTTAAATATGAAAATATTTTTAGAATTTTTAAAGCTATTATTAGAACTTTTTGTAATAATTTTAATATCAAAAAAGATGTTAGTTCCGACAATAAGAAAACTAGGAGAAAGCTTAAATTTAAAATCACATACAATAGGTGCAATATCTGGAATTGCAACCAGTATTCCAGAGTTTCTTACTACAACTTTTTCTGCTATAACAGGATTAGTAAATACTGGTATAATTAACATATTAAGTTCGAATTTAATAAATGTAATTCAATATTTAGGTTCAATAATTATTAATAAAAATATTAAACTAATAAAGAACAAAGCAATTTTAATAAGTATATTTTTATCTATAATTACTATAATTATCCCAATTTTAGTAATGTATTATAATATGGAAAAAGCACTTATATTAATTCCAATTTTTATTATATTATTTTATATTTTTAATAAAATAAATACTAATATTCATAAAAAGTACGAAATTAATTCTGAATATAAATCTAGAGAAGGGAATGTACTAAAATATGTTATATATATAATTTTAATAGGAATAATATTATATTTTGTGGGAAATATTTTAAGCGATACATTAGAAGTACTATGTTATACTTTTAATATTTCTGAAATTATTATTGGAATAATATTAGGAATTGCGACAAGCATTCCAGAATTTATTACATTTATAGAAAGTCAAAAATTTTATAAAAATAAAGATAATATATTGGGATTAGTAGAATCTAGCAATAATTTAGTTGTTTCAAACACTTTAAATATATTTTTTATTTGGCCAATCTCTATAATTATTTCTCTTTTGGTATAAATTACAAAAATTTGAATATACTTATTGTAAGACTTAAAATAAGATTATCTGATGGAGGTTTTTATGATATATGAAACTTATATAAAAGAGAAAAAGATTATAGATTATACAGATAAAGAAAAAGATCTAGATTTAATAAAATGTTTAATTCGAACTAAAGGGGAACTAGAGCTCGCAAATAAAAATTATGAATTTGCAGAAGATGAATTAGTAGATTATTATGCATATCAAATAAAAGCTAATCAATCTAAAATGAATTATTTATTAAAGAAAATTAAAAGAAGAGGATTGATAATAGATAATATAGAAGAAAAAAATATAAAATTAATAACTAAACAAGAAGCGATGTAAAGAATATTTGTCCATATACATTCATATATTAAAACAGGAGTGATGTATATGGACTATAATAATGTTTTGGCATTTTCTGCAGCAGTTTGTTTTATTTTTTTGTTTGGGAGAATTTTTGTAAAACCTCTAAAAGTATTATTTAAATTGGCTTTAAATTCGATTTTAGGAGGAGTTTTAATATTAATTATAAATTATATAGGTCAAAGCTTTAATTTTCATGTCGGCTTAAATATAGTTACATCTGTGCTAATAGGATTATTAGGCTTGCCAGGTGCAATATTATTAGTTATAATAAATTTACTTATTACATAGGAGGTAAGAAATGATAGAAAAATTAAATCCAATAGGAATAGGAACATATAAATTAGATTTGGAAAATAAAAAAGAAACATTAGATGGATTATTATATTCTTTTAGAAAAGGACAAAATTATATAAGTACAAGTTTAATGTATTCAGATTGTGCAATTGTAGATTTTTTGAAAGACTTTTTCGGTAAAATAAATAGAGAAGATATTTTTGTAATGTCACATTTAGAAAAATATATAGAAAAGAAAAGTGATGTAGAAAAACAAATAGATGAATATTTAAAAAGAATGGGTATAGAATATATAGATGCACTTCAAATACATACTCCAGAAGTATGTAAGCTTCCATTATTAGATGTTTATTACGAAATGAAAAAAGTGCAAGAAAAAGGAAAGGTAAGGTATTTATCAACAAGTAATACTTCTTTTGAACAATTAAAAGAATTACAAAATAATTTTGGAATATATAGTTTTGAAGGTGTATATAATTTAGATTGTAAGATATATGAAAATATGGGATTAGTGGATTATTGTAAAGAAAATAATATAAAATTTATATGTTATCAAGCTTTAAGAAGAAATAAAATAGCAGAAGCAAATTATGATTTTTTAGTAAAAATGGCTGAAAAATACAATAAAACACAAAATCAAATTTTAATTAATTGGATGTTAAAAGCAAAAGGATTATATACATTAATAAAAACAACTCAAAAAGAGTATATAGATAGTAATTTAGAAGCATTAGATTTCGATTTAGAAGAGGAAGATGTAAGAGTTTTGAACGATTTTCAAAATGAAAAATATAATTCTATAGAAATAGATTGGGATGCAAACCGTGGAGGAGTAACAATAGATAAATTAGCTAGTCAATGAGTTATAATTAAAATATAAAGAAAAACCTAAATAAATTTTAAATTTATTTAGGTTTTTTTCTATGAAATAGGGATTTTAGGACCGTCCCCGAATTCCTATTCAACTGTTACTGATTTTGCAAGATTTCTTGGTTTATCAACATCTAGTCCTTTAGCTTTAGAAATATAATAAGAAAGTAATTGTAAAGGAATTATTGAAAGTACTGGTGCAAAACGTGGATTTGTTTCAGGAATATTAATAACTTTAAAGAATTGTGAATTATCAATATTCTGGTTTGTAATTACTAAAGTTTTAGCACCACGTGTAATAACTTCTTGCATATTGCTTACAGTTTTTTCTACTAATAAAGGATTTGTAATAATTCCTATTACTGTAACATCATTTTCGATTAAAGCAATAGGTCCATGTTTTAATTCACCAGCAGCATATGCTTCAGAGTGAATATAAGAAATTTCTTTTAATTTTAAAGAACCTTCTAAAGCTGTATAATAATCTAATCCTCTACCTAAGAAAAACATATCTGTTTCTTTGTATACAATACTTGCAAAATTTTTTATTTCTGCAACTGTTCTTAAAGCTAATTCTGCTTTTTTTGGTAATTCTAGTAATTCTTTCTTTAGTTCTGAAAGTTCTTTTTTAGGAGTTGTTTTTAATATTTCAGCAAAATATAGTGCTAAAATATTTAATAAAACGACTTGTGATGTGTATGCTTTTGTAGAAGCAACTGCTATTTCTGGACCTGCATGTGTATATATGCAGTAATCTGCTTCACGAGTAATAGAACTACCAATAACATTAGCCATAGCTAAAGTTTTTGCTCCTTTAGATTTTGCAAGTTTTAAAGCAGCTATAGTATCTGCAGTTTCACCAGATTGACTTATAAAAATACATAAAGTTTTTTCATCAACTAGTGGATCTTTATATCTAAATTCTGAAGCAATTTCTACTTCTGTAGAAATTTTGCATAATGATTCAAATGTGTTTTTTACAGTGTATCCAGCATTCATAGCTGTACCACATGCTACAATATATAGTTTATTTATACTTTGTAAATATTCTTTTGATATACTAAAATCATTAAAAGAAATTTCATCTTCTGAAAGTTTAGAACCAATAGTTTCTCTAATGGCATTTGGTTGTTCATAGATTTCTTTTAACATAAAATCATCATAACCATCTTTTTCTGCTGATGCAGTATTCCATTCAATACTTTTAATTGGTTTTTCAATTTTATTTAAATCATTATCATAAAAGTCTATATTTTTCCTAGATAAAACAGCAAATTCACGATCATTTAAGAAATAAAAATCTTTTGTAAATGAAAGTATTGCTGGAATATCTGATGAAATGTAATTTTCGTTTAGTCCTTTACCTATAACTAATGGACTATCTTGTCTTACAACAATCATATTATCAGGATAATCTTTGCAAAGTATTTCTAATGCAAAACTTCCTTTTAAATCATCACATGCTTTTTTAACAGATTTAAGAAAATCTTTTTCTGTTTTGTAATAATAACTAATTAAATTTGGTATAACTTCTGTATCTGTATCTGAATAAAAAGTATATCCTTTGTCTTCCAAAAATTTTCTTAGTTCATGATAATTTTCTATAATACCATTATGAACTACAGCAAATGTTTTGCTATTATCATAATGAGGATGAGAATTTTCTACTGAAGGTTTTCCATGAGTTGCCCAACGAGTGTGACCAATACCAATAGTTCCTTCTAATGTATTAATTTCATCAATTGAATTTAAATTTGCAATTCTTCCTTTTTCTTTTACAAGTTTTATGCCATCTTTTTCTATTGTGGCAATTCCTGCAGAGTCATAACCTCTGTATTCTAGTCTAAGTAAGCCGTTAATTAATATAGGCTTAGCTTTTTTGGTTCCTATGTAACCAACTATTCCGCACATATATTGTTCCTCCTATATATAAAAATAACCAAAAAGTAACAATATAGCTACACAATTAGATTTGTTCTACTATCACTAGTAGGTTTTGCTAATATTTATGGTTGTAGCAAACCACAGAGTACCCGCCGAATATTTCGATAAACTCTGACCTCGTCAACACTAAAAGTGTCCTGGCGCTTTTATTAAATTGTCATTTATAATATATAAAATAAACCTCCTTTCAAATTTGATTACATTGTAAACTTTTTGGTTTACGCTATTATATTATAATAAAATTAAAAAAGTATCAAGTCCAATATAATAAACCGGTAAATAGTGTGTCAAAAAATGTCAGAAAGAAATGCTGTAAATATATTGAAATTAATATAAAAAGGGTGTAAAATACCTAAGATACTATTTGTTTTAACTTTATATCCAAAGTGGAGGAAAAAGTATGATAGAAAAAGTAAGGGATAGTATTTACCGGAGTGTATACAAAGGACAAGAAATTTCTTTTAAGCTTCTAGATATAAAAGAATCCGATCATATGTGGATTATAGGAAGCGAGCAAAGAGGAAAAGAATTGCATATAGAGTTTGAAACAACTAATGAAGAGACAACAGATATGCAGTATTGTGCAAATTTACTAAATGCCTTGAAAGAGGCAAGTAAGGAAAACGAGTTTTCAGTAGTGTTTGGAAGATTTATTTTAGAAATAATTTTCAAACTGAACGAGAGAGTAACTATTCGTTTTTCGGGCAATAATGTTAGGGCTGAATTAGAAAGCTCTGATGGAAAAACAAGAATAGCCGAAACTTCATTCTATGCAGATGGAATGTCTGTATTAGATGAACTGGATAGATTATTCTTGAAATTGGGAGAAGATACCGAAAATCTTTGGATTTGTTCAGATTTTGAAGATGAACGGTAATCAGCATAAAACACATCTTAGACATGGCTAAGGTGTGTTTTATGTTGATTAATACCTTAAAAAATGCTATAATATATGGCGTAGTAAAGAAAGTTGAAAGGAGAAAAGGTAAAATGAGACAAAAATTTATCCGGTTAGGAAATGTGAACTTTGAGGTAGTGAAGGTTGGAGCTTCTACTATTGGAGGAGAAAGAGAGATAACCATAACTTACGAAGAAGGACTTGACTGGGAAGCTGTTTTAAAAGCTAGCATAAAGGCTTTTAGGAATATGGACTCGGACTGGTTAAGACCTGATGACGAGGTAAAATTCAAGATTGATGACAATCATGATGCGATTGTCGGAAAAGATTGGATTACCATTCGGTCCGCAGAAAGAGTTTGGAGCATGCAAATTACTTATTCAGAAATTGACGATATTATGCTTGAATTTTCTGATATGCTTGAACGAATGGATGCCCATCCGCAAATTAGCGATTAAATTCTCATTAAACTTTAAGGGAAAGAGCTGCTGCTTTTTCCCTTTACTACATAATTAATTGAAAAAAATAAATAATATATATATAATAAAAAACAAGCGAGGTGAAAAAATGAGTGCTAAATTTAATATAGAAGAGGAAATAAAAAAATTACCATCAAAACCTGGTGTGTATCTTATGCATGATAAAAATAATAATATCATATATGTTGGTAAAGCTATTTCATTAAAAAGAAGAGTTACATCATATTTTAGAAAAACAAATAAAACAGAACGTATAAAGAAAATGGTTTCATTAGTAGATTATTTTGAATATATAGTAGTAAATAATGAAGCAGAAGCATTAATATTAGAATGTAACTTAATAAAAAAATATAGACCTAAATTTAATGTTTTATTAAAAGATGATAAAACATATCCATATATAAAAATAGATGTAAAGTCTGATTTCCCTAATGTAATTATAACAAGAAGATTATTAAATGATGGCTCAAAATACTTTGGACCATATGCAAATCCAGGTGCAGCAAAAGAGATGGTTGATTTTATAAAAAATAAATATAAAATAAGACAATGTAGAAGTTTTAAATCTACTCAAAGACCTTGCTTAAATTATCACATAAAAAAATGTTTTGCGCCATGTGTTGGATATATTACTAAAGAAGAGTATAGAAAACAAATAGATGAAATAATAGATTTATTAGAAGGAAAAACAAGTAAAATAATTAAAGAACTTGGAATACAAATGGAAGAAGCATCAAAAAAATTAGATTTTGAAAAAGCAGCATATTTAAGAGATAAAATGGTGGCAATCGAAAGAATATCAGAAAAACAAAGAGTTTCTAATATTTCAGAAAATAATATTGATGTTATAGGAATTGCAAAAAATGATTTAGAAGTTTGCATAGAAATCTTTTTTGTAAGAGGAAGCAAAATGGTAGGTAGAGAATATTACTTCTTCCAAGATTTAATTGATATGGAAGATAGTGAAATTCTTTCTGGATTTTTAAAACAATATTATATGGATAATCCAAATTTACCAAATAAAATTATGATGAGGGAGGAGCCAGAAGATAAAGAAAGTATAGAAGAATGGCTTTCAAATATTGCAAACCATAAAGTAGAAATAAAAACTCCTCAAAAAGGTGAAAAATTACGTTTTGTTGAGATGGCTGAAAATAATGCAGATATTACTTTAAAAAATAAGTTTGAAGATAAGAATAGTTTATTATTAGAATTAAAAGAAGTTTTGAAAATGGATAAAATTCCTAGAAAGATAGAATGTTATGATATATCAAATATATCAGGAACAAATATGGTTGCAGGAATGTGCGTAATGCAAAATGGAATTATTAAGAAAAATTTATCTAGAAGATTTAAAATAAAAACAGTTTATGGTCAAGATGATCCAAGATGTATGGAAGAAGTAATAGAAAGAAGATTAAAGCATTCATTAAATGGAGAAAGTGCTGGATTTGGAAATTTACCAGATGTAATATTTGTTGATGGAGGAATTACACAAATTAGAGCAGCAAGAAGAGTTATAGACAAACTTGGTGTTGATATAAAAATATTCGGTATGGTAAAAAATGATAAGCATAGAACTAGAGCATTAATGGATGAAAATAGAAATGAAATAGAAATATCAGAAGAATTACTAAACTTGATTACTAAATTTCAAGATACTGTTCATGATACTGCAATTTCTTATCATAAAAAGTTAAGAGAAAAAGAAATGACAGAATCTGCATTAGATAAAATATCAGGAATAGGAGAGGTAAAGAGAAATTTACTTTTAAAAAGATTTAAAACTGTAAGCAATATAAAAAATGCATCACCAGAAGAAATAATGACAGTTAAAGGAATAAATAAAGAATTAGCGATAAAAATTAAACAAGAATTACAATAATAGGAAATAGGGATTTTGGAGCGGTTCTAAAATCCCTATTTTTTGTATAATAGGAAAGTAATACATGATTAGAAAACAGAATAAAAAAATATAGCACAACAAAAATAGACCAAATCAAA
>CALYAJ010000004.1 GCA_944393485.1 uncultured Clostridia bacterium | reverse complement strand
CGCCTTTCAGGTGGTGAGCAAGTAATTCCCCTTCTAGGGGATGAGCAAACCACCCGTTCACGGGTGGTTATGATTTTTTTAGATATATTGAAATTAGAAAGTTTTTAAAAGTTTTACCAAACTATTGTTTTATTCTTAAAACTATAATATAATGACCAAAGTATAATTATAAATGCATAAAAACATATAAATTTACAAATATATATTAAAAACATAATAATTTTAGGGGGCAATTATGAATGATAAAATAATAATTAAGGGAGCAAAAGAACATAATTTAAAAAACATAAATATAGAAATACCTAGAGATAAATTAGTAGTTATTACAGGACTTTCTGGTTCTGGAAAATCTTCATTAGCTTTTGATACATTATATGCCGAAGGACAAAGAAGATATGTAGAAAGTTTGTCATCATATGCAAGACAATTTTTAGGTTTGATGGAGAAACCAGATGTAGAATCAATAGAAGGACTTTCTCCAGCAATATCAATAGATCAAAAAACAACTTCTAAAAATCCTAGATCAACAGTTGGAACTGTTACAGAAATCTATGATTATATCCGTTTATTATATGCAAGAATTGGTGTTCCATATTGTCCAATTTGTGGCAAAAAAATAGAAAAGCAAACAATAGACCAGATTGTAGATAATATAATGAAATTAGAAGAAGGTACAAGAATACAAGTATTAGCACCTGTAGTAAGAGCAAGAAAAGGGGAATATACAAAACTAATACAAGATTTATTAAAAGAAGGTTTTGTAAGAGCTAAAATAGATGGAGAAGTTGTAGAACTTTCTGATGATATACAAATAGATAGGAAAAAGAAACATAATATAGATTTAATAGTAGATAGATTAGTAGTAAAACCAGAAATAAGAAGTAGATTAACAGAATCTGTTGAAATTGCTTTAAAACATGCAAATAATATTGTAACAATAGATGTCCCTGGAAAAGGTGAAACTTTATATAGTCAAAATTATGCATGTCCTGATTGTGGTTTTAGTTTTCCAGAACTTACACCTAGAATGTTTTCATTTAATAATCCACAAGGTGCTTGTCCAGAATGTACAGGTATTGGATATTTAATGAAAATGGATGAAGATTTAATTATTCCAGATAAAAATAAGACATTATATGATGGAGTTAAGGCATTTGGTTCTAGTACTATGAAAAAAGGTGAAACTATGGCAAAAATGTATTTTGAAGCTATAGGTAAACATTATGGAGTAGATATTAAAGTTCCAATAAAAAAATTGCCTAGGGATTTTCTAGACAAAATATTATATGGTACTGGTGATGAGTGCATAGATTTTGAACATGAATCTCCATTTGGAATAAGAAAATTTAGTGCACCTTTCGAAGGAGTAATCCCAACACTTGAAAGAAGACATAATGAAACTAAATCACAAGGAATGAGAGAATTTTACGAAATGTATATGAGTGAAAGTGAATGTCATGCATGCCATGGCGCAAGGCTTAGAAAAGAAATTCTTTCAATAAAAGTAGGAGATAAGAACATAAATGAGTTAACAGATATGCCTATTAATAAAATTAGAGATTATTTAAATTCTTTAACATTAACAAATCAAGAAAAATTAATAGGAGAACAAATTTTTAAAGAAATAGATAAAAGATTAAGCTTTTTAATTGATGTAGGACTAGAATACCTTACTTTATCTAGATCAGCAGGAACATTATCTGGAGGAGAATCACAACGTATACGTTTAGCTACTCAAATAGGTTCTGGATTAACAGGAGTTTTATATATATTAGATGAGCCAAGTATCGGATTACATCAAAGAGATAATGATAAATTACTTGCTACTTTAAAAAAATTAAGAGATTTAGGAAATACATTATTGGTGGTTGAACATGATGAGGATACAATGTATGCTGCAGATCAAATTATAGATATAGGACCAGG
The DNA here is from genome assembly GCA_944393485.1 of uncultured Clostridia bacterium. Classification (GTDB taxonomy): domain Bacteria; phylum Bacillota; class Clostridia; order TANB77; family CAG-508; genus Merdicola. The sequence continues at coordinate 48,056 of CALYAJ010000004.1, read as the reverse complement.
AGCAGGTGTACACGGTGGAAATGTTATGGCTCAAGGAACCGCAGAAGAAGTTAAAAAAGTAGAGAATTCTATTACTGGACAATATTTAAGTGGAAGGAAAAGAATTCCAGTACCTAAGAAAAGAAGAAAAACTGTAAAAGGAAGAGCAATAGAAGTAAAAGGCGCTATAGAACATAATTTAAAAAATATTAGTGTAAAATTTCCACTTGGTGTATTTAATTGTGTAACAGGTGTTTCTGGATCTGGTAAGAGTACATTAGTAAATGAGATTTTATATAAAACTATTGCAAAAGAATTAAATGGTTCAAATGAAAAGCCAGGAAAATGCAAAGAGGTTTTAGGATTAAAAAATATTGATAAGATAATTAATATAGATCAATCACCAATCGGTAGAACACCTAGGTCAAATCCTGCAACATACACTGGAGTATTTGATACTATAAGAGAAATTTTCGCTAACACTAATGAAGCTAAATTACGTGGATATCAAAAAGGAAGATTTAGCTTTAATGTACAAGGCGGAAGATGTGAGGCTTGTAATGGCGATGGTTTAATAAAAATAGAAATGCACTTTTTACCTGATATTTATGTGCCTTGCGAAGTATGTAAAGGAAAAAGATATAACCACGAAACATTAGAAGTAAAATATAAAGGAAAAACAATTGCTGATGTTTTGGATATGACTGTAGAAGAGGCATTAGAATTCTTTAGCAATATTCCAAAAATCAAACAAAAAATACAAACTTTGTATGATGTAGGTCTTGGATATATTAAATTAGGACAACCTTCTACAACACTATCAGGTGGTGAAGCACAAAGAGTTAAACTTGCAACAGAACTTTCTAAAAGAGCTACTGGAAAAACTTTATATATATTGGATGAACCTACAACAGGACTTCATATTGCTGATGTTCATAGATTGGTAGACATTTTACAAAGATTAGTAGATACAGGAAATACTATTATTGTAATAGAACATAATTTGGATTTAATAAAAACAGCAGATTATATTATTGATTTAGGACCAGAAGGTGGAGATGGCGGAGGAGAAGTTGTTGCCGTTGGTACACCAGAACAAATATGTAAAAATGATAGGTCTTATACAGGTAAATTTTTAAAAAAATATTTAGAAGAATAAAATAACCAAAACGAAGATAAACTGCAAAATAGCAGTTTATCTTCGTTTTGCTTTAATCAAATTTTTGCTACCAAACTAAATAAATAGTTTCGATAATTTCTTAAATTGATTTAATAAAATAATTTTATTTTATGCAATAGAAAAGTTATGCTTTCCTATTGCATAAAAGTCGCTTCGCTCCAACAGTTGTACACAATTTTACTAATGTAAAATTGGCACAGAACAAATTTACGGAAAGCCAAATAGAAGGAAAAAGTTAGTACAATATTAAGGCTTTCCGATTTGTTCCAGGAAAAAGGAATATTCCCCGATTCCTATTTTTGCTCATTTAAAGTTTCATTATTAACTGGTTTATGTTTTTCAGCATTATTTGTTTTTTTATTTTTCTTTTCTTTATTTTTTGCCATATTCGACACCTCCATTAAAGAATATATAAATATTTTTTGCATAAAATAAAAAAATATTCAAAAAATAAATTTTATAAAATTTGAAAAATATAACATATTAGTATATAATACCTCCGGATATGTAATATAGGAGGTATAAACATGAGTAATATTGTAATAGGAATTGAAGGATATGTTGGAACAGGTAAAACAACAGTATGTAGAAAACTTTTAGATAAAGTACCAAATTCAATATTATTACATGGAGGAAATATATATAGAGCAATTTCTTATGGAATTATAAAAACAGGATTATTAGATCAAAAAGAAAATTTATCAAAATTAAATCATTTAGATATGAAAAATATTATGGATAAGTTAAAATTAAAAATTGAATTAGAAAACAAAGAAACAGTTGTTTATATACATGATAAAAAAGTAAAAGAAGAAGATTTACAATCTTTAGAAACATCTATGGCAACATCTAAAATAAGCAATATAGCTAATAATGACAAATTATATGAATTTGGAAGAAATATTATAGAAACATTCAAACAAAAATATAATGTTATTTTATCATCAAGAGATATTGTAAATATGTATCCAAAAGTAGATTATCATTTTTTACTTATTGCAGATATTGACGAAAGAGTAAGAAGAAAAATTGGTCAATATAAGGGAAAAATAACAGAAGAAGAATTAAAAAAACATATTGAAGAAAGAGATAAATTACAAAAAGAATCTGGATATTATAAAATTTATCCTATAACAAAAGTTATAGATGTAACAAATTTAAAAACACCAGAAGATACAATGAACAAACTTTTAGAATATATTAATATATAGAAAGAGGTGTAAAACTTGGAATTTGTTAATGAAAAATTACAAGAATTTAATAATTATTTAAATGGAAGAAAAGTAGCGATAATTGGACTTGGAGTAAGTAATATTCCTTTAATAGAATATATGCATAAATATAATGCAAATGTAACGGTATTTGATGATAAAGAAATGGAAGAGATACCAGAAGATTTACTAAATAAAATTAGAGCATTTTCTATGTCTTTTTCTTTTGGAAAAAACAATTTAGAAAGATTAAATGGTTTTGATATTATTTTTAGGTCACCAAGCTGTTTACCTACAAGACCAGAATTAAAGAAGGAAGAAGATAGAGGAGCACTTGTAACTACTGAAATTGAAATGTTAATGAAAATGTGCCCATGTAAAATTATAGGAGTTACAGGAAGTGAAGGAAAAACTACAACTACAAGTTTGATTTATGCAATATTAAAACATGCTGGTTTAAATTGTTATTTAGGAGGAAATATTGGAACACCTTTATTTAGCAAGTTATCAGAAATGAAGCCAGAAGATATTGTTGTATTAGAACTAAGTAGTTTTCAATTAATGGGAATGGATGTTAGTCCACATATTTCTATAATTACAAATATTACTCCAAATCATTTAAATATACATAGCTCATATGAAGAATATATAGAAGCAAAAAAGAATATTTTTAAATATCAGAATGAAGATGATATTCTAATTTTAAATTATGACAATGAAATTACAAGAAAATGTAAAAATGAAGCTAATTCAAAAGTAATATATTTTAGTAGTAAAGAAAAATTAGATGATGGATATATTGTTGATGGTGATTTAATAAAAGAATGTGATAATAAACTTAGAACTCATATTTTGAATACCAAAGAAATTAAATTAAGAGGAACACATAATTTTGAAAATATTTGTGCAGCTTTTGCGGCAACAAAACCTTTTGTAGATGAAAAACAAGCAGTGGATGCAATAAAAGAATTTAATGCTGTTGAGCATAGACTTGAGTTTGTAAGAGAATTAAATGGAGTTAAATGGTATAATGATTCTGCAAGTTCTAGTCCATCTAGAACAATTGCTGGATTAAATGCATATGATGAAGAACTTATTTTAATTGCAGGTGGATATGATAAAAATTTAGACTATTCTCCAATAGGTAAATATATTGTAGAAAAAGTTAAAGGATTAGTATTAATAGGAGCTACATCTCAAAAAATTAAAACAGCAGTAGAAAATGAAGCAAAAAGAAAAAATAGAGTTGTTCCAATTTATGAATGCAAAAGTTTAGAAGAAGCGGTAGATACTGCTAACAAAATTAGTAATAGAGGGCAAGTAGTACTATTTTCACCTGCAAGTGCAAGTTTTGATATGTTTAAAAATTTTGCGGATAGAGGAAATCAATTTAAAAAAATAGTGAATAGTCTTTAGAAAAAACAGAATTGTTAGAATTAAACTAACAATTCTGTTTTGCTTTTTAAACATGCACATATTCTTAGAATAAAGCATATTTTGTATAAAGCTAATAAGGAGGAAGAAAGATGCAAAATAATGATTATGAAGAGTATATGAGGACAGTATTAGGATATAATATAAAATCAGAACCTACATATTATAATTATAGTTATAATAATAACAATAATTTTTTTGAATTAAATAAATTATATCCAAAATTAAATAATACAATTAATGAATACATTAATGAAATATCAAAAGAAATTAATGAAAAAAGTCTTAATGAAATTTCAGAAGAAATTTATAAAAAATTAAATATAAAAGAAAGTTCAAAAGAAACAAAAAATATTATATTAGATTTAATTAAAATTATAATTTTAGATAGAAAAATTAATGATTATAAAAATAATTTTCAAAATAGAGGTATACAAAACAGATATCCTATTGGATTTAATCCATATGTTGATTTTTAATTGGAAAAAATAAGAAGAATTTTTTTAGAAAAAAAGGATATTATAATATTATACCAGCAATTTAACCACAAAAATATTTTTTAGTGGTTAATAAATTAATCAAATTGATTTCACAAATATTACAACTCTTGAAGTGAAATCAAAATACCGAAAAGAGTTTAAATTTTTAGCAAAGAAGGTATTTTTAGTGAAAGTAAAAGATTGTATGTGTAATGATGTTTGTTATTGTTTGCCTGATACTACAATTTCAGATTGTGCTAAATTAATGAATAGTAAACATATAGGTTATTTACCAGTATGTGATACAAATCAAAAATTAGTAGGAGTAGTAACAGATAGAGATATTGCTTTAAGATGTATAGCTTGTGATAAAGATAGCAAATCAACTAAAGTTAGAGACATTATGAGTTCAAATGTATATAGTTGTACACCTGAAGATGAAATGAAAACAGTAGAAGACAAAATGTCTGAATATCAAATAAGAAGATTACCAATAGTAGATGGAAATAAAGTTGTAGGAATAATTTCAATAGGAGATTTAGCTAAAAATGAGAAAATTGAACCAGAATGCGTGGGTAATACTTTTGGTAACATTTGTTGGAGCAATACTAAAAATGCAGAATAATAAACAATTATAGTAAAAGAGGCAGGATTATTTCTTGCCTCTTCTAAATAATTGATAATGTGCGTTAGCAATATTAAAAAGATGGTTCACTTTATTCATAGACATAAAAAGCAAAAACATACATATAATAATATAAGGTGATTATATGATTGTTGATTTGGGATATGTATCTAAAGTTATAAAAAGAATAATTTTTCTAGCTATATCAATCTTAATAATTTATCTGGTTTTTAAACTTAGTATATTTTATATGCCTTTTTTGATTGCATTTATATTAGCACTAATACTAGAGTCACCAATTAAGTATTGCATGAAGAAATTTAATCTAAAAAGAAGGACAAGTAGTATAATAATTTTTTTAATTAGTATAGCCATTATAACTTCATTATTAATTTGGGGAATAACAACTTTAGTTTCAGAGGCGTCTAATTTAATGCAAGGTGTAAATACTTATATAGATAAAGCATATAGCAGTTTAGAAAAGATAACAAATAATTTTGAAATAACAAGATTGCATTTACCAACTCAAGTAGAAAATATAATTCAAAATTCTGGTAATGAATTTTTTGACAATATAACAATTTGGATAAAAAATGCGTTAGCTAAATTTATAGAAATATTAACACAAATACCTACTATTGCAATATATGTAACGATCACATTAATTGCTTTATATTTTATTTGTGTTGACAAAGTTTATATGGTAGATGAAATAGAACATCATTTACCAGTAAGTTGGGTTCGAAAATTAGGGACTCACTTAAGAGAAATAATAAATTCATTAGGAAATTATTTAAAAGCACAAGTATTATTAATTTTAATTTCATTTATAATATGTGTAATAGGTTTGTATATTTTAAAAATAGTTGGTATGAATATTAAATACCCTCTTCTTATTGCGTTAGGAATAGCATTTATTGATGCATTACCTATATTAGGTTCAGGTGCGGTAATGATACCTTGGGCAATTTTTTCGGCTTTAAATGGAAATATAATAATGGGAATTTCAATATTAGTTTTATGGGGAATAATGTCAATTGCAAAACAATTTTTAGAGCCTAAATTAGTTAGTAAAAATATAGGGATTCATCCTATATTTACTTTAATTGCTATGTATACAGGATTCAAATTTATCGGTGTTTGGGGAATGGTAATAGGTCCTATTATTTTAATAATAATAAAAAATATATTTAGTACATTAATTGATAAAGGTGTAGTTAAAGCAATATTAGAACGATAAATTAAAGAAAACTGTAATTCATATTAAAATAATTATTTAATATGGATTACAGTTTTTATTAAATAGTAAAAATTAAATTTAGTATACTAAAAAATATTCGTGATAGTAAAAATTATTCTGTTGGTACATATGATTCATCTGGAGGAAATACATATTCATCAGTAGGTTTATCTATTTCTTTTAAAGATGTAACTTGTAATTCTGGCATATCACCATGATAATCAACCTTTTTTATAGTTCCGGTAACTTCTACCCATGTGTCATCTGAATAATCTTTTATTCCTTTATATTCAGACAAAAATCCTACAATTAAAGTTTGATAATCAGAGCTAATAACCATATCACGTGCAAGAACAAATTGATCTTCTGTAAAATCATAAGCTCTATATATGTAACCGGAGAATTTATATGATTTACCAACATATTTATCTATGTTTTCGTGAGAGTCTTTTAAAATATTTGTATATGTACTTGTTGTAATTTCTATAACATTTGAAGAGTTGTCAGAAATATTTGTATTAGATTTAGCTAAATTAAATATTTTATAGCAAGAAATTGAAAATACGACCAATATAACAATTGTAACTATAATAAAAAAAATTTTGAACAAAAAACTTCCACTTACTTTTAGATTATATATAAACAAAATTAACACCTCTTTCTTAATATTTATATTTAATTTTATGAAAAAGATATCTTATATATGTTTTTTTAAATAAATTATTGCGAAAAACTTATTTTAGTGATATAGTACACATGATAATTATATTTAGGAGGCAAAAGACGAATGGGCGTATTAAAAAAGATCTTTAAGACATATAGTGAAAAAGAAGTAAAAAGAGTAATGCCAATAGTAGAGCAAATTAATGGCTTAGAACCAGAAATGGCAAAATTATCAGACAAGGAACTAACAGGTAAGACTGCTTATTTTAAAAAGCAATTAGAAGAAGGTAAAACTTTAGATGATATATTACCAGAGGCTTTTGCAGTTGTTAGGGAAGCGTCTAAAAGAGTGTTAGGATTAAGACATTTTGATGTTCAATTAATTGGTGGTATTATACTACACCAAGGTAGAATTTCAGAAATGAAAACAGGTGAAGGAAAAACACTTGTTGCAACACTTCCTGCATATTTAAATGCATTAACAGGAAAAGGTGTTCATGTTATAACAGTAAATGATTACCTAGCTAAAAGAGATAGTGAATGGATGGGTAAATTATATAAATTCTTAGGTCTTTCTGTAGGACTAGTAGTAAATGGATTAGAACCAGATCAAAGAAGAAAAGCATATGCTGCAGATATAACATATGGAACAAATAATGAATTTGGATTTGATTATTTAAGAGACAACATGGTTTTATATAAAGAACAATTAGTTCAAAGAAAATTAAACTATGCAATTGTTGATGAAATAGATAGTATTTTAATTGATGAAGCTCGTACACCGCTTATTATTTCTGGTAGAGCTAATAAGTCATCAGAATTATATAAAAAAGCTGATAGCTTTGTAAGAACATTAGAAGCAAAAGTAATTGTTGAAGAAAATGTTGAAGATATGGAGCAAGCAGAAGATAATGAAAAATACGATTATATAGTAGATTTAAAAGCTAAATCTGCATCACTTACACAAAAAGGTATTAAAAAAGCAGAAGAATATTTTAAAGTAGATAATTTTAATGACTTAGAAAATTCAGAAATAGTACACAATGTAAATCAAGCATTACGTGCATATGGTGTAATGAAAAAAGATATAGATTACATTGTAAAAGATGGAGAAGTATTAATTGTTGATGAATTCACAGGACGTATTATGTATGGAAGAAGATACAACAATGGTCTACATCAAGCAATAGAAGCAAAAGAGCATGTAAAAATTGCAGATGAATCAAAAACACTTGCAACAATTACATTCCAAAACTACTTCAGAATGTATGAAAAGTTATCTGGTATGACTGGTACTGCTATGACAGAAGAAGCAGAATTCCAAGAGATTTATCACTTAGATGTTGTTTCTATACCAACAAATAAACCAATGATAAGAGAAGATTTACCAGATATTATATATAAAAATGAAAAAGCTAAATTTAGAGCAGTAGTAAAAGATGTAAAAGAAAGTTACCAAAAAGGACAACCAGTTCTAATTGGTACTGTTTCAATCGAAAAATCAGAAGCATTAAGTAAAATATTAACTAAAGAAGGAATTAGACATCAAGTATTAAATGCTAAGGCACATGAAAGAGAAGCAGAAATTATAGCACAAGCAGGTAAATATGGAGCAGTTACAATTGCAACAAATATGGCTGGTCGTGGTACTGATATTATGCTTGGAGGTAATAGTGAATATTTAGCAAAACAAGAAATGAAACGTAAAAAATATTCAGATGAAATGGTAGAACAAGCTACAGCATTTAATGAAACTGATGATCAAGATATTATTAATGCAAGAAAAGTATTTAGAGAATTAGTTAGTAAATATGACAAAGAAATAGCAGATGAAAAACAAAAAGTAATTGATGCTGGCGGATTAAAAATTATTGGTACATCAAGACATGAATCAAGAAGAATTGATAACCAATTACGTGGACGTAGTGGTCGTCAAGGAGATCCAGGTTCATCAAGATTCTATATAAGCTTAGATGATAATTTGATGAAAATATTTGCTGGAGATGTAATTACAAAAGTTTATGACAAATTAAACGCATCAGAAGATTTACCAATTGAATCTAAAATCATAACAAAAGCTGTAGAAAATGCTCAAAAGAAAGTTGAAGGAAGAAACTTTAGCATAAGAAAGAATGTATTAAAATATGATGATGTTATGAATGCACAAAGAGAACTTATCTATAAAGAAAGAAGAGAAGTTCTTGATGGTAAAGATTTAAAAGACAATATACAAAAAATGTTCAATTCTATTGTAGATGCTGTTGTTTCAACACACTTTACTTTAGCTGATGGAGAAAAACTAAATAAAGAAGCGTTAATGCAAGATGTTCAAGATGTTTTCGGAATAACAGATTTAGAAACTATAAAAGCTGATAATGTTGACCAAGTAGAATTTTCTGATGAACTTGCAAATAAAGTATTTGAAAAATATGAAGCTAAAGAAAAAGATTTTGGTGAAAAAGAAATAAGAGAACTTGAAAGAGTTGTATTATTAAAAGTTGTAGATCAAAAATGGATGGATCATATAGATGATATGGAAGAATTAAAGAATGGTATTGGTCTACGTGCTTATGGTCAAAAAGATCCAGTTGTTCAATATAGAATTGAAGGAACAGATATGTTTGATGAAATGAATGAAAACATTAAATTAGATGTTGTTAAAATACTTTCTCATATTGAAAAAGTAGGAAATGTAGTTAGAACTTCTAATGTAAAAGATACAAAAGAAGGATTTGACGAAACAGCTGTAAATCTAGTTGATGGTAAATTAGCACAAAGTGATAAAAATCATGCACATCAAACAATAGTAAATGATGGACCAAAGATTGGTAGAAATGATCCATGCCCTTGTGGTTCAGGATTAAAATATAAAAATTGTCATGGAAAAAATGCATAAAAGCTTAATATTATGAGAGGAGTGTATCCAAGATTAAAAATGGAGACACTTCTTTTTATTGAATAGGAAGAATCGTCAGATTTTTACGTATACAACAAGGTTAGGTTATCTATGTCCGCTCAAGCAAAGCGAGTGGCATGTATTTTGCTATTTCCGCAAAGTTTTACTTGGCAAAATGCCTTTCTTATATTAAAAAATGGTTAAATAAGTATTGAATAACTAATACTTGTATGATACAATACAAATGTTCGCAAAACTTAAATGGAGGTTTTTATGATAGATAATTCAAAAGGAGATATTATAATATATCAAACAGAGGATGGATTGACAAAAATAGATGTTAGAGTCGAAAATGAAACAGTATGGTTATCACAACAACAAATGGCAGAATTATTTGATACAACTAAGCAAAATATTAGTTTACATATTAAAAAAAATTTTTATGAAGAAGAGTTAGATGAAGCTTCAACTGTCAAGGAATTCTTGACAGTTCAAAAGGAAGGAAAAAGAAATGTTGAAAGAAAAGTTAAATATTACAATTTAGATATGATTATCTCTTTAGGATATAGAATAAAATCTAAAATTGCTACTAACTTTAGAAAATGGGCAACAGAAAGATTAAAAGAGTATATGATTAAAGGTTTTACAATGGATGATGAAAGGCTTAAAGGAAATGGTGGAGGTAATTATTGGAAAGAATTACTTGCAAGAAAATCTTAAAATTAAAGAAGTGTAACCTAAATAATAAAACAGATTACACTTCTTTTTATTAATACAGTTAGTAATATCCATCTATGGAATGAAAATAAAAATAATATTATAGGCATATTTATATTAAGTATTGAATATATATTATAAAAAGAAGAAATTAGATTTCTTTAGGAAAAGCTATAGAAAGAGATGATATAATTTGCAAAATAAAGAATATCAAATTTTAATAAATGATATTAAAGAATTATTAAATAATGTATGTAAAGACGACAGAATTAAATATCACATAAATCCTGTTGTAGAAATTGCATCAAATATGTCTAAAGAACTAGGAGCAAATATACAAGTAGTTGAGATTTCTGCATATTTACATGATATTACTAAAATGGTAGGTGAAAGAAAAAATCATCATATAACTGGTGCAGAATATGCTGAACAATTTTTAAAAAAATACAATATTGATAAAGAATTTATAACTAAAGTAAAAAATTGTATATTAAAACATCGTGGTTCATCTGAATTTATAAGAAATACACTTGAAGAAAAAATTATCGCAACATCTGATGCAGTAGCACATATTGAACATCCACTCACTCTTTTTTATGCATGGTATGGAAGGAGGCAATGTAGTATAGATGAGGGAGCAGATGGAATTATTAGTAAATTACAACGTAGTTGGAATAAAATAGAATTTGAATATATAAAAGAAAAAGAAAGAGATAAATATAAAAATTTATTGAAAATATTAGAGGAGCGATGAAAAGATAATATGAAATTAAATTTTGCAGATAGAAGAACAGATAAAAATATAGTAAACAAAAAATTTATAATTTCTGATTCAAACGATGAAAAGTTTAAAGGAAAAATTTCATTAATAGAAATAGAAAAATTAAATGAAAATTTTGAAGTAATAAGACCAAATGGAACAACTGATTTAGTAATAGCAAAAGATTATAAAATTATGACATACTTTCCAAAAAAAGAAAAATACTGTATGACAGTAATGTTTGATAATGAGTGGAATTTAAAACAATGGTATTTTGATATTGGAAGATCTTATTGTAAATATGATGGAGAAATACCATATAGCGAAGATTTATATTTAGATTTAGTTGTATTACCTGATGGTACATTTTATGCGTTAGATGAAAATGAATTAAAAGAGGCACTTTTAAATAATATTGTATCAAGAGAAGAATATGACATAGCGTTTTCTACAATGTATAAAATTAAGCAAATGATAAAAGATGATTTTAAAATATTATATAATTTTACAATGAAATCTGTAGAATTATTAAAAAATCGTATTGGAGATTAAAATGGAATATAGTTTATTTATGATAAAGCCTTGTGCATATGAAAAAAAGGATAAAATTTTAAAAATTATTTCTGAAAATTTAAATATAATATTTTCAAGAGATATTGTTCTAAATGAAAATTTTTTGAATAGACTTTATAAAAATGAAAAAAATTTAAAATTTAAAAAATTAAATACAGACCAATTAAAAAATGGACGTGCTATAGTTGGTTTAGTAGCTGGTAAAAATGCTATTAAAGATTTAATAAAAATATGTGGTGATAAACCTTTAGGTAGTATGTGCGACAGAGAAACGATAAGATATAAATTTAGTCCACCAAATGCAGTATTAAATATAGGAAATGATATTTTTTTTCTTAATGCTATACATAAATCAGATGCAGATGAAGCTATTGAAGATGTAATTTTCTTTATAACGGAATTTTTAAAAGAAGAAGTAAAGAAATGTAATATAAAGTGTCCAGAAAACAACGATAATGAATTTGATCAAAGATGATAAACTATATATTTATGGTTTTAGAACACATTAAAAAATTTTTTAAAGGAGGGATTAAAAATGGAAGATTGGCATTTAAGATTTGGAATAACATCAAATTGTAACTTTAGATGTAGTTACTGTAATTCACATAATAGTGTTTCGAAAGATATGAGTGATAAAGATATTAAAGAAATAATAGAAGCTGCAAAAAATAACAGTGTTAAAAGAATCCATTGGACAGGAGGAGAACCTTTATTTAAAAATAGTATTTGTGAATTTATGAAATATGCAAAAGAACTTGGATATGAAGAGCAATCAATGACTACAAATGGTTTCTTTTTAGAGAGAAAAGTGGAAGAATTAAAAGATAGTGGGATTAGTAGAATAAATATAAGTTTAGATACTATGAATAAAGAAAAATTTAAGAATATAGTTGGAATAGATGCATTAGATAAAGTTCTTAAAGGTATTGACAAAATGTTAGAAAAAACTGATTGTTTAATTAAAATAAATATGGTTGTAATGAAAGATAATATAAATGAAATTAAAGACTTTATAAATTTTGCTATTGAAAAGAATAAAATATATGGCAAGGAAAGAATTATTGTAAGATTTTTGCAATTTTTCCCATGTAATCCAAATCAACTAGAAGAAGATGGTCAAAATTTTTGGGTTAATGAATATATTACTGAAGTTAATATTTTAAATGAACTTAAAAAATTAGGAACTATTAAAGAAATTTCACGAAAACAAATTAGTGGAGATAATCCTTCTATGAGATATTATAGAATTAATGATACTATTACAGTTGGAATTCTTGCAATGTTTTCATGGAAATATCCATGTGGTTCTTGTCATAAGCTTAGAATATCTCCACAAGGAAATATTTCAGTTTGTCTGAATGATAAAAATGTTGTTAAAATAGATAATACATCATTAGAAGAAAAGAATAAAATAATAAAGAATCTTCTTCAAAAAAGAGAAAATATTATTGAAAAAAATATTGAAAGAAAGCATTTTAGAAGTAATTTAGGTGAATTTAGATTTGGAAAAACAAGCAAAGAAGCCAACATAGAAGACTTTTATGAAATGCTTCGAAAAGGAAGAGGCAAAGAATGTAGTGTTTAAATTTTAAATAGAAAAAAGCTGTGGGTATAAGTTGCATACCCACAGCTTAAAAGATTACAAAGGAGTTAATACTATACTATATTTTGTTTAGAGATTAGAAAAGTGTTAAGAGAACTAGGAAAACTCAATTTAATTAAAGATTTATCTTTGATTGAGCTAACTTCTTCTTTTTCCAAATTTAGCAGATTTCCAATCTCTTCTAGAGAAAGAGGAGTACAAGAGTCTAAACCAAAGTAAAGTCTTAGTATTTTTGACTCTTCCTCTGTAAGAGAATCAACAGCTAATGATAACGCTTTTGCGTCTATATCATAAGGCTGTATTTCATTTGAAACTGAATAGCCCAGTCTCCCAAAACCAGCAGCTTTTTGGAGGCCAATAGTCTTGGCATGACATACAAGTATGGCAAACTGACTTTCATAAAGTTCTGAAAGTGCTTGCTGATACAATTCTTTTGCATGCTTACAATCGGTCCCTAATTTTTTAGCAAGAAAAGAATAGCCCTTAAAATATTTTAGGTCAGGGAGGCCCCAGCGAATTTCAAGAATTTTTCTTGAACTTTCTGAAATCAATTCAAAAAGTTCATGGAAGTTTTCAATTCTACTTTTAATGAATCCGTTATGTTTCCATAACATAACTATAAATCTCATTTCGTTATATGTTTTCTTTTTTCCCTCGTATAAATATTTCTGCATAAAAAATCTCCTTATTAATTATTACAAACTAGATTAATAGTTACTCTATATAAACAGCCTCTGCTGATAAAATAAAGTTAAAAATATACCTCCTTTATTCTTTTTTCAATGTGCATTATCAAAGTATATTATATCAAACTTTACATAAAATGTAAATGCTTTTAAACTCCGAAAGTGTATAGGAAATATTTAAGATTTATGTTGTATATTTTTTAGTTATCATATAAAATTATAACAATAGTAATGAGGTGATTTAATGGATGGAATAATTAAAGTCGGATTAGGAATTATGATAAAAGATGGAAATAAAGTTTTACTAGGTCATCGTTCAGAAGAATATGGTGATACCGGTGGAATATATGAACCTGGAAGTTGGACTTTTCCAGGAGGAAAACAAGAATATGATGAAACGATTTTAGAAGGAGCAATTAGAGAAACTAAAGAAGAGACTGATTTAGATATATCAGATTTGGAAATATTTAATGTTGTGGATGACATACAGCCAGGTAAACATTATATTACAATACAATTAATTGCCAATAAATTTAGTGGAAAATTAAATAATTTAGAGCCTAATAAACATGACCAATGGAAATGGTTTGATTTAGATAATTTACCAGATAATTTATATACACCTACAAAAGAATTTATACAAGAATATATAAATAGGAGTAAAAATGAAGATACAAGAATTTAAAATAAAAAGTTTAAATGAATATAATATTTCTACTAAGTTGTATTTGCCCGAAAGTAAACCTAAAGAGATTATTATAGCAATACATGGATTTGGTGGAGACAAAGAAAGTAGTACAATTAATTTACTTGCTGAAAAAATGCTAGATGTAGGATTTGGACTAATTTGTTTTGATTTCCCAGGGCATGGCGAAAGTGAAGTAGAAGCAGATAAATTAACTATAGATAATTGTATAAATGATATAATAAGTATAGAAGATTATATAAAAGTAAAATATAATAATGAGATAAAAATAGATATATTTGCAACAAGTTTTGGAGCATATATTACATTACTTAAATTACTTAAATTATTTAAATATGAAACTAAGTATAATAAAATAATATTAAGAGCTCCAGCAATAAAAATGGATGAGATTTTAAAAAATACTTTATTAAGAGAACCATTTGATAAATTTAAAGAAAGTGGCTTTACTAAATTAGGCTTTGAAAGAGTCATGAATATTCAATTTTCATTTTATCAAGAGTTAAAACAAAATCAAATATTAAAATTGTATAAAAATAATCATAAAATTTTAATTATTCAAGGAACAGAAGATGATGTTGCACCTATAAAAGATACAAAAGAATTGATAAGTTTAGATAAGTCAAATTTTGAATTATTTGAAATTGAAGGTGCGGATCATAGAATGAAAAAAAATGGCGAATTAGAAAAGGCCTTGAATAAAGCAAAAGAATATTTTATAAGTTAAAGAGGTAATTAAATGGAAACAGAAGAGAAATATAGTAAATATGATAGAATTGGTGATGGAAATGTAAATTGGCAAGAAAAATGTTTAAAAGAAATTGAGAATGAAGATAATGTTATTTTAAGTTCACCAACCGGTAGTGGAAAGACAAAAGTTTTTTTGGAATGGGCACTAAAAAAGAAAGAAAGACCAATTTTTATAACTGCACCAATTAAAGCTTTATCAAATCAAAGATATAGAGAATTATTGGATGAAGGATATACTGTAGGGATAGAAACAGGAGATGTAAAAAATGTGCCTGAAAACTGTGAATTTATTTGTTGTACTCAAGAAATATATACAAATAAATATGCAAAGATAGAAAATGCAACATTAATTGTTGATGAATTCCATTATATTTTTGAAAATCCATCTAGAGCAAGAACATATATTGATGCACTACATAATTCAAAAGTTAAAAATATACTTTTATGTTCAGCCACATTGGGCGATGTTAATAAATTAAAAGATTATGCGGATAAAGTTTCTGAAAGAGATTTTATGTGTTATGAAAACGATTCAAGGTTAACATCTTTATTCTTTAAAGGAGATATTGAACCAAAAGATATTAAAGATTCTTTAATTGTAACTTTTTCCAGAAAAAATATAAACAACATAGTATATGATTTATGGAAATTAAGAGGTGATCAAGACGATGAAAAAATAGATCAAATATCTGCATTAGCAAAGCAAGATAAAATAGATAATTACAAAATATTAGAGGATGCAAAAAAAGGACTTGCTGGATATTATGGTGGATTATTACCTAAAGAAAAGCTTTTTATAGAGAAGTGTTTTGAACAAGGTTTAATTGATACTGTTGTTGGTACTGATGCACTAGCATTAGGTGTTAACTTCCCAGTTCAAAACGTAATTTTTGCCCAGCTTGCAAAATATTATGAAGGACCTATTAGTAAAAACCTATTTGATCAACTATCTGGAAGAGCAGGAAGAAAAGGATATTTTGATGAGGGATATACATATTATTGCTCTGAATTTGCTAGATATGCAGAGTCTTATGAATATAGTACAGAAAGATTATATGATGGGTTATTAGATGCTCCAAATGAAAATCTATCTATTAAATTAAGTGCTAATATTAAAGATATATTACTTGGTAATACAACAATTGAAGATGAAGCAGAATTTATTGCTGATTTTTCAACAGAGTCAGTTGATAAAGACGAAGTATTTGAAGAAATATCTCGAACGATTGATTATATTAAAAATGATGCTTTTGATCAACAAATTGATAGAATTATTGATGACCACTTAAGATCTTCTTATGATGATTATTATGATGACGAGTATTATGATGAGTATGACGATGATTATGATGATGAACATGAAAATGCCAAAGAAGCGGAAAGACAAGAATTAAGAATAGAGCTAGAAGAGAAGAGGGTAGAATTTGATAAAAATATTGCAAGAGTTTATTTTGATGAATATTTACCATATCAAAATTGTGCAATATTTACTGATATTATATGTGGAGTTAATCCAGATATAATTTTAAGCAAATATGCTAGCCAAGATAGATTTTATGATATGTTACAATTTAGAAAATATGTAAAATCATTACCAAAAAAGTATAGAAAAGGTTTGACCAAAATTACTGATAGAATTAATGAAATTGATGATACTGTGCTTAATGTATATAGAGGTAGAGTACCTGTAAAAGAAATTGGTGAAGAATTGTATAAAGAAGGAAGATTAAATGCAGACAATATTTCACAAACACTAAATAAACAAGTCAATTTTAAAAATAATGGAGCAGGTTTGGATAATCCTAAATCTACTGGATTGGAGGAACACGAATGAAAAATTTAGATTATGGTATTGCATATGCTGAAGTATTAGAAGTATTAAAGTATGTTTCTTTAGACGATTATAATAAAATCCCCAAAAAATTCATAACATTTATGGAAGAAAATTGTGATGAAAATAGTACTTTTACCTATAATATTGCTATTCCATTTGAAAAACAAAATCTTTCAAATGATACAAAAAATATTTTAGCAATGTTATATAGGCTTTTTTGGGCAAGTGAAGAAGATAAAAAAAGATTTGAATATATTGATAAACAAAATATACAGAAAAGAAAAGAATTAAATGAAAAATATAGCCCAGAAAATGTTTTTAAAAATAGAAACAATAATATGGAAGCAAATAATGCTGACAAAAAAAGAAATGAGATAATTGAATATAAAGAAAATAATTGGATTCAAAAATTATTTGCTAAAATAAGGAGATTTTTTAAAAAAGATAATAGCTAATAATTTAAAATTGTTAATATAGAATTGGACGAAGCAGGTGGATATACTAAAATATCTCCACCTGCTTTTGATAAAAATGTAAAGTAATAACAAAATTTAAAGGTATTTACAATAAAAAAATAGTGTAGTATTGTATAAGTAATTAAAAAGTTTTTAGGAGGTAAATATGGAAATATTAAAAGTAAATAATGATAATTTTGAAAAAGAAGTTTTACAATCAGATAAAAAGGTATTAGTAGACTTTTATGCTGATTGGTGTGGACCATGTAAGATGCTATCACCAATAATAGATGAAGTTGCAAAAGAATATGAAGGTGCAAAATTTGTAAAATTAAATATAGATGAAGAGCAATATTTAGCTATAAAATATAATGTAATGTCAATACCAACTTTAGTTATATTTAATAATGGTCAAGAAATAAAAAGAAGTGTTGGATTAATTAGCAAAGAAGAGGTATTAGATTTATTAAAATAAAGGAGAATAATAATGAGTTTAAAAGCTGAAATTGAAAAGTATGTACCATATAATGAACAAGAAGAAGTTGATAAGGAAATGATGTTATATTATATTAATTTATTTGATGATGTTTTAACTAGAGATAATAGAACTTGCCATTTTTCTGCATCTAATTGGGTAGTAAATAAAGATAAAACTAAGGTTTTAATGGTATATCATAATATATATGATTCATGGTGCTGGACTGGTGGGCATGCAGATGGTGACGAAGATTTAAAGCATGTTGCAATTAAAGAACTTACAGAGGAAACAGGATTAAAGAATTTTAAATTATTAGATAATAATATTACTAGTTTGGAAATTTTACCAGTTCAAAGTCATATTAAAAGAGGAAAATTTGTGCCAACACATTTGCATTTAAATTGTACATATTTAATAGAAGCTGATGAAAATGAAGATTTACATATTAAAGAAGATGAAAATAAAGGTGTAAAATGGATTAATATTGAAGATATAGAAAAAATGATAAGTGAACCTCATATGATTCCTATTTATAATAAATTAAATGAAAGGATTAGAGGAGGAAAAAATAAATGAAAATATTAATTGTCGGAGGAGTTGCAGGTGGTGCAACAACAGCTACCAGATTAAGAAGACTCGATGAAAAAAGCGAAATAATTATATTTGATAGGGGAGATTATGTATCTTTTGCCAATTGTGGTTTACCTTATTATGTTGGGAATGTAATAAAAACTAAAGATAAATTATTATTACAAACACCTAAATCATTTAAAGAAAGATTTAATATTGATGTTCGCTTAAATGAAGAAGTAATTAAAGTTTTAAGACAGGACCAAAAAATACAAATAAGAAAAAAAGATGGAAATATATATGAAGAAGATTACGATAAATTAGTACTTTCTCCAGGAGCAGAACCTATTAATCCATTTAAAGAAATAAAAGATGAAAGAATTCAAACTTTAAGGACAGTTAATGATGCAGTAAAAATTAGAGAATATTTGGAAAATAATAATATAAAAGATGTAGCAATAATTGGTGGTGGCTATATTGGTGTTGAAATGGCTGAAAATATAAATAATTATAATAAAGATACTAAAATAACAATTATAGAAAAAGCAAATCATCTAATAGGTCCTATTGATAAAGATATGTCAAAATTTGTACAAAAAGTTTTAACCAAAAATAATATTAAAGTTGTATTAGAAAATGGAGTAAAAGAAATAAATAATAATAATCAACTTGAAATAAAATTAGAGAATGGAAAAATAAATGTAGATTATATTATTTTATGTATTGGAGTTAGACCAGAAAGTAAACTTGCAATTGATGCTGGACTTAATGTGTCAGAAAAAGGAAGTATAATTGTTAATGAATTTATGAAGACAAGCGATACAGATATTTATGCTTTAGGAGATAGTGTTCAGGTTAATAATCCTATAATTAATGTGCCAACATATATTCCATTGGCAGGTCCTGCAAATAAGCAAGCAAGAGTAGTAGCTAATAATATTTATAATAAACCAGGAAAGTATGAAGGTACGATTGGAAGTAGTATACTAAAAATATTCGAAAATAATTTAGGAATTGTAGGCTTAAATGAAAATACAGCAAAACAAAATAATATAAAATATAAAACTATGATAATTTCTCCTTATTCACATGTAACTTATTATCCAGGTGCAACACAAACAACAATAAAAGTTATATATGAAGAAAATACTGGTAAAATTTTAGGTGCTCAGGTATGGGGAAAAGAAGGAGTTGACAAATTAACTGATATTTTAGCAGTAGCAATTAAACATAAAATGACAGCAGATGATTTAGCAGATTTTGAGTTGTCATATGCGCCACCATTTTCATCTGCAAAAAGTCCTATAAATTTGGTTGGAAATGCAATCCAAAATGAAATAGATGGAATGGTAGAAACAATAACATGGGAAGAAGTATTAAAATTAGAAGATGCTTTTATTTTAGATGTTAGAACAGAAGAGGAATATAAAAATGGCCATATAGAAAATGCTGTGCACATTCCTTTAGATGAATTAAGAGAAAATATAAATAAATTACCAACAGATAAGAAGATATATGTATATTGCCATACAGGTCTTAGAAGCTATATTGCAACTAGAATTTTAAAAGGCAATAATTTAGATGCGGTTAATATTATGGGAGGATATTATTTTTACTAATGAACTGCCAACTTGACATAAATAAAAGAATTGAGATATAATATGCTACGTAAAAATTTATTAAATTACACTATAAGCGGAATGCTAAAGGAGGAAAAATTAATGAGGACAATTAAAGGTTATGAAGAGGTTTTTGCTTTTATAATGGAACTTAGAAAAAAACGGATTTATTTTGAATCGGGTAAGGGCAAAATGCCAATTGAAGATTATTGGTCTGAAATTCCGTTAAAAGACCAAACTTTTGAAAAATTATATTCAGTATTGAACGAAAATTTAAAAGAGAAAGGAATTAATATAATTCTTCCTGAAGACTCAACTTCAGATAGGCTAAAGGAACAATTGGTAATTTTTACAATACCATTTGAAAATTTTAAAAATACATTAAATATCATGGTACAGGATAAAAAGTATTTAGAGAGCATCAAAGAAGAATTAGGGAGGATTATTTATTTAGTAGGATTGCTTACTTTTAATGATCAAGATGAAGAAGCACTTGTTCTTATGAGTAAAGCTCACGAATGTGATATATATACTGCGGTAATAAAAAATAGAATGGAAGTCGAATATGCATATGGTTCGACTATAAAATTAATTGCACAAATAATGGAATTATTTCAAGAGGAATTTGATAATTCTAAAATAAATTTATCCATTTATGATGCATTTATCGTTTCTAATTCAGCAAAGGAATTTATTGAAACTGAAGCATATCAAAAAATGTTTTCTTTAAATCCTAAAAGAACTGAACTTTTGATTAGTTTAATGACCTTTGGAAATGATATTTCATATATTATTAACTAATAGTAGCTTAAATTTATTATAAAAAATAAAAAATATATTGTATTTTTTTATTTGTTGATATATAGTATGTAAAAGGGTGTGGAAAAATGCAAAAATTTGTAAAAATATTAAAATTAAATACAAAAAGACTTAAGGCAAAATTTGCTTTTTTTTGCAACCAATTAAATATTTATCATTTTCGTACTAATTCTTTTATGGATTAGTATTTTTTTTGTATATTGGAAAAAACAATATACAAAGATTATATAAATAAAGAAAGAGGGGGGTATCTTCAAATGGAAGAAAAAAAATTACTGCTTGATGTAAACGAAAAACCAACAGTTGGTAAATGGATTATTCTTGCAATTCAGCATGTATTTGCAATGTTTGGTGCAACAATATTAGTACCAATATTAGTAAATAGTTCTGCAGGAACGGAAGTACTTACAATTCCAGTAGCATTAGCAACATCTGGGATTGGAACATTAATTTATATTTTATGTACTAAAGGTAGGTCTCCAGTTTATTTGGGAAGTTCATTTGCATTTATTGCACCACTTGCAGCAGCATATTTAAAAGGTGGAATTTCTGGGGCAATGACAGGAATTATGGTTGTAGGTTTAATTTATGTGATATTTGCAACTTTAATTCATTTTATTGGAAAAGACTGGATACATAAATTATTACCACATGTTGTCATTGGACCAATGATTATGATAATTGGATTAGGATTAGCGCCTAATGCAATTTCTCAAATAGGTCTAGGAACAGATACACAAATAGAATGGAAAGGTGTAATTGTAGCACTTATAACATTTTTAACTACTGCAATAGTTATGGTTAGAGGAAAAGGATTTTTGAAGATAGTTCCTTTCTTAATAGGAATAGTAGTTGGATATATTGCTTCAATATGTTTAGGTTTAGTAGACTTTGCACCAGTTGCAGAGGCAGCGTTCTTTAGTATTCCAAACTTTATTTTACCTTTCGTAAATTATACACCAAGTTTTTCTGCGATTCTTACAATAGCGCCAATAGCATTGGTTACAATGGCAGAACATATTGGAGATCATACAGCATTAAGTTCTATAATTGGAAAAGATTTGCTAAAAAATCCAGGTCTAGATAGAACATTACTTGGTGATGGTATTGCAACATTTGTAGCAGGAATGCTTGGTGGACCTGCAAATACAACATATGGAGAAAATACTTCAGTAGTAGGCATGACAAAAGTAGCATCAGTATGGGTAATAGGATTAGCTGCAATTATTGCAATATGTTTAGCATTCTTAGGTAAATTCACAGCAATTATTTCTACAATACCAGATCCTGTTTTAGGTGGTGTTTCATTATTACTTTATGGATTTATATCTGTAAATGGTTTAAAAGTTTTAATAGAAAATAAAATTGATTTCGGAAAACCAAAAAATATTGTAGTAGCATCAACAATGCTAGTTTTAGGATTAGGAGGAGCTGCAATATCAATTGTATCTGGAGATTTATCTGTAACAATTTCAGGAATGAGTTTAGCAGCAATAGTAGGAATTTTATTAAATTTATTATTACCAAATGAAAAGGAAGAGCAAAAAGAAGTAGAACAAGATGATAATAATAAAATAGAAGAAAATACAGATAATAATGAAGTAAATAAAACTAATGAAGAAAAAAATGAAGAGTCAAAAGTTATGACAGAAAGTATTTCAGAAAAAAAGACGGAAACAGAGGTAAAGAATATGAATATTAATGTATTGGATAATCCAATAATAGAACATAAATTGTCAATTATAAGAAATAAAAATACTGGTACAAAAGAATTTAGAGAAATAATAACTGAGATTGCTATTTTCCTATGTTATGAAGCTATGAAAGATGCAAAATTGGAAGAAATAGAAATAGAAACACCTTTATGTAAAACAAAAGCAAAAGTTTTAAAAGAAGATAATTATGCATTTGTTCCTATATTAAGAGCTGGGACTGGAATGTTAGATGGCTTATTACAAGTAATTCCAAATGCCAAAATAGGTCATATTGGTTTATACAGAAATGAAGAAACTTTGGAACCAGTAAAATACTATTATAAAATGCCAAAAGATATTAGTAAAAGAGAAGTATTAATTTTAGATCCAATGCTTGCAACAGGAGGCTCTGCTGCAGACACAATAAAATGTTTAAAAGAAGATGGTGTAAAGAAAATAAAATTCTTATCAATAATATCTGCACCAGAAGGAATAGAAAGATTAAATAAAGAATTTCCTGATGTGGAATTATATACTGTTGCAATTGATGAAAAACTAAATGAACATGGATATATATTACCAGGCTTAGGTGATGCAGGAGATAGAATTTTTGGAACAAAATAATTTAATATGGAAAAAACACTCTTTATTAGCCAATATAAATAAAGAGTGTTTTCTTGTGTTAAAAATAGAGAAATTAGGTCTATACTTAAATCACTCTTGAAAAATAAAATTAAGTATGTTAATATACAATCGTGTAGATTGGAGTGGTGTAATGTTAGAATTAGAAGAAAATATTAAAGTACTTCAAGAATTAAATGAAAAATTAAATGAAATTAGGGATTCTCTTTGACATAGAAAATTCTAAAAATAAATTAGCTAAATTAGAAGCTGAAACTTTAAAACAAGGTTTTTGGGAGTCTAAAAATAATTCTAGTGTTTTACAAGAAATAAAACTTCTAAAAAATAAGATTACTAAATATAATAAAATAGAAAATTCATTAAATAATTTATTAGATATGAATAATCTTTTAGAAGAAGAACCAGATCAAGATCTTATTAAAGAATTATTAAAAGATACAAAAACTTTAGAACAAGATATTAAAGATTTAGAAATAGAAACTCTATTTTCAGGTAAATATGATTCTAATAATGCAATTGTTTCAATGCATCCAGGAGCTGGAGGCACAGAATCTCAGGATTGGGTAGAAATGCTTTATAGAATGTATACTAGATGGGCAGAAAAACATGGTTTTCAGGTTAAAGAATTAGACTACTTAGAAGGTGATGAAGCTGGTATAAAAAGTGTTACTTTTCTAGTTTCAGGAGATTATGCTTATGGATATCTTAAAGGAGAAATGGGAGTACATAGATTAGTTAGAATTTCTCCATTTGATAGTGGAGGAAGAAGACATACTTCTTTTGCTTCAATAGAAGTACTTCCTGAGATAAATGATGATATCGAAATAGATATAAATCCAGATGATTTAAGAGTAGATACATATAGAGCTTCAGGAGCTGGAGGACAACATATAAATAAAACCTCTTCTGCAGTAAGAATAACACATATTCCAACAAATACAGTAGTCAGTTGCCAATCTGAACGTTCACAAATACAAAATAGAGAAACAGCAATGAAAATGCTTAAATCAAAGCTATTTGACATGAAAGAAAAAGAAAGACAAGAGAAAATTTCAGATTTGAAAGGTGAACAAAAAGATATAGCTTGGGGAAGTCAAATAAGGTCCTATGTATTTTGTCCATATACATTAGTAAAAGATCATAGAACAAATTATGAAGTAGGAAATGTTAATGCAGTTATGGATGGAGATTTAGATGACTTTATGGAAGCATATTTAAAAATGTATAATACGAAGTAATTGTATGATACAAAGTATCTAAAATACAATTATTTTCATATATTATAAAGAGATACTATTTAACTAAATAGATTTCTTACATTATTATAAAAGAGGTGTACCATTATGGACACAATAGTATTAAAATTTGGAGGGAGTTCAGTTTCAGACAATATTAAATTAAATATTGTAGCTGAAAAAATTAAAGAATTTTACAAGGAAAACAATGTAGTAGTTGTAGTATCAGCACAAGGAAAAACTACAGATAATCTATTAAGAGAAGCACATGAATTAAGTAATGTACCAAATGAAAGAGAATTAGATACTTTGCTTAGCGCAGGAGAGCAAATTTCTATGTCTAAGCTAAGTATTTTGCTTAATAGATTAGGATATCCAGCAATATCACTTACAGGATGGCAAGCTGGAATTTATACAAGCCCTACTAATCAATCAGCTGTAGTAGAGAGTATAGATACATCTAGAATAGAAAAAGAACTTGCAGAAAGAAAGATTGTTATAATAGCAGGATTTCAAGGAATTAATGAAAAAGGTGATATAACAACATTTGGAAGAGGAGGATCTGACACAACTGCAGTAGCAGTTGCAGCAGCACTAAAGGCAGATAAATGCTATATTTTTTCTGATGTTGACGGTGTATATTCTACAGATCCAAACAAAATTCAAGATGCAAAAAAAATACCTGAATTATCATATGAAGAAATGCAAGATATTTCTAATGAAGGTGCAAAAGTTTTGCATAATAGATGTGTTGAAATAGGAAAAAGATTTAATATTCCTATTATAACTAAATCAACATTTAATAATAGACCTGGAAGTGTAATAAATGAAAAGATTGAGGATACTAAAGTAAAGAGTATAGTAAAAAATGATAATATTATATTAGTAACTGCAAAACAAGAAGTCTATACTCCAAGAATGATAAACCGTATATATAGAAAGTTATTAGCTAATAATATATTTATAAATAATATTATTAATAAAAGTACATCTACTTTGGAGATTCAATTTACAATAAAAGCTGCTGAGTTTAATAAGTTTGAAAATGTTATCACTACAGAATATCCTAAATTAGATTGTTCATATAAAAATATTAGTAAAATATCTATAATAGGATATGGAATTATGAATGATGCTAATATTATAACTAAAACAATGAAAATATTAGACACAAATGCTTTAGAAGTTTTAAATATTCAAACAAATGAATCTAAAATAAGAATAATATTTAAAGATAAATTAGGAGACAATATTTTAGAACAATTGCACAATGAATTAATAGGTTAAATTAATTATAATAAGGGCGAATTTTATCGCCCTTAACAATTAAACAAAAGAAAGGAAGAATATACATATGAAAAATATTTCTAAAGAAAAATTAAAAAAATTTGAAAAAGATTTTAACTCTGCTGAAAACAAGGTAATTACAAATTCTGTTACAAAAAACGGATTTTTTTATTCTTGTGAAAATTATGAGGAAATTAGAAATACAAGATATGAATTTTCTGTTGATTTAAAACAAGGTGATATTACAAATCAAAAACGTAGTGGAAGATGTTGGATTTTTGCTTCTACAAATTTTATAAGATATTTTTTGATTAAGAAATTAAATATCAAAAATATCGAGTTGTCTCAAAATTATGTAGCTTTTTATGATAAATTAGAAAAATGCAATTACTTTTTAAATTGTATTATAAATACTATAGATAGAGATACAACAGATAGACATGTTACATTCTTTTTAGATAATCCAATAAATGATGGCGGACAATGGGATATGTTCTTAAATATTATTAATAAATATGGAATAGTTCCAAAGAGTGCTATGCCAGAAACTTATAATTCTTCTAATACTACAGAAATCAATAAAATTTTAAAAAGAGTTTTAAGAAACTTTGCATATATATTAAGAACTAATTATAAAAATGGAACTAGTTTAGAAAAAATAGAAGAACAAAAATTAGATATGGCTCAAAAAATATATGGAATTTTATGTACAGCCTTTGGTAAGCCACCTGTTAAATTTGATTTTGAATATACAAATAAAAAAGATGAATTCTATAGAGATTCAAATATTACACCAATGGAATTTTATGATAAATACATTAAAGAATTAAATTTAGATGATTATATAAGCATTATAAATGCACCAAATGAAGATAGACCTTATTATAAAAAATATACTGTAAATTATATTGGTAATGTTGCAGAAGGTAATAAAATAACATATTTAAACTTACCAATAAATAGATTAAAAGAAATGGCAGTAGCTCAATTAACAGATGGAGTTCCAGTATTTTTTGGTAGTGATGTAGGTCAAGAATCTTCTAGAAGTTTAGGTATAATGTCACGTGATTTATTTAATGTTCAAGATATTATAAATTTTGAAGATAATATGGATAAAGCTACAAAACTTGAATACAGAGAGAGTTGTATGACACATGCAATGATGTTTTTAGGTGTTAATTTAGATGAAAATTGGAAAGGAAGCCGTTGGAAAGTAGAAAACTCATGGGGAAATGAACCTGGTAATAAAGGTATTTTCGTTTTAACAGATGATTGGTTTAATTCATATGTATATCAAGTAGTTATAAATAAGAAACATTTAAAACCTGAAGAATTAGAAGCATATAATGAAAATAAATATTATATGGAATTAGAACCATGGGATCCAATGGGAACATTAGCTAATATGAATTAAAGTCCATTACAAATATGGAGGAATATATATGTATGATTGTATTATAATTGGGAAAGGCCCAGCTGGAATAAGTGGTGCAATATATATTAGTAGATCAAATTTAAAAGTACTTGTTATTGGTAAAGATGATACAGCATTAAAAAAGGCTCATTTAATTGAAAACTATTATGGCTTTGAAAATCCTATTACAGGAGAAGAATTGTTTGAAATTGGAATTAAGCAAGCAGAAAAACAAAATATAGAAATAAAAAATGATGAAGTAATAGATATTAAATGGAATGATAATTTTTTTACTGTTATAACAGTAAATGCTGAATATGAAGCTAAAACAATTTTACTAGCAACTGGTAAGAGCAGAAATTCAGCTAATATAAATGGACTTAAAGAATTTGAGGGAAGAGGAATTAGCTATTGTGCAATTTGTGATGGCTTTTTCTATAAAAATAAAAAGATAGCAGTAATAGGAAGTGGGGAATATGCTTTACATGAAGCAGAAATATTAAAAAATATTTCTGATGATGTAACTATATTTACCAATGGTAGAGAATTACCACAAAATAGAAGTATTGAAGTTACAAATTATATTGAAGGGAAAATTGATGCTATAAAAGGAAAAGAAAAAGCAAGCAAGATTGTATTGGAAGATAATACAGAATATAAAGTTGATGGAATATTTATTGCAGAAGGGACTGCAAGTAGTGTTGATTTTGCCAAAAAACTTGGAATATTTTTAGATAATAATAATATTAAAGTTGATGAAAATATGCAAACAAATATTCCTGGAATTTATGCGGCAGGTGATTGTACCGGAGGATTACTACAAATAAGCAAAGCAGTTTATGATGGTGCAAAAAGCGGATTGAGTATTGCCAAAAAAGTAAAAAATATATAAGGAGGTTTTTTTATGAGCAAACCAGTAGAAATAACAAATGAAAATTTTGAAGAACTTGTTTTAAATGCTACAGATCCAGTTTTAGTTGATTTTTGGGCTCCTTGGTGTGGACCTTGTAGAATGATGGGACCTATTGTTGATGAAATTGCAGAAGAGACTCCATCTATAATTGTTGGAAAAGTAAATGTTGATGATGAACCAGAATTAGCTACAAAATATAATATTAATTCTATTCCAACATTATTATTATTTAAATCTGGAGCTGTTAGAAATACATTAATTGGTTTACATACTAAACAAGATATTATTAATGAGATATTTTAATTTATAAAAGAACAAATCGGAAAGCCTTAATATTTGTACTAATTGTAGAACAAAAAAATAATGTTATACGTAAAAGTATAACATTATTTTTTGCAATATTTAGAATATATATCCAACAATGAAGCTAATTCTTGTTTTTCTGGATATTCTTTTTCAGCATATCTACAAAGCATAGAAATATATTTTTTTTCATCATCATTAAGATATTTAAAACAATTTGTTTTTAATTCTTTTAAATTTTTATATTTATATCCTGGGCGAATTATATTTAATCTTGATATTAACTTTTGTTTTATTTCTCTTCGTAATGCATTTATACAATAAACATAATTTTTATTATTAAATTGTTCTCTTAATTTTTTATCATCTATCACTTCTCATATCATCTCCTTGAGTATCTCCTTGTGGAAGCGTTTTTACGTATATTCCACCAACTCTTTCTAAAATTGAATTACTATCCATATTAAAATATCTTCTTTGTATATCTTTATCATTTGGAGAAGTTTTTAAATGAAGAGGTAAAACTTTTTCGTCAGATAATGATCTAAGATGATTAAGAGTTCTAATATTTGCTCTTTTATTTGTTTTTGATGAAGTTTTAATTGTTTTCTTTAAACTTTTATTCCATGGCATCATTAGATGAGATTTCATTACTTTACCATCTAACATCTTCCAATCTTCATTTCCTGCATATATTGGAATAATTGAAGTATTAAGATATTCTTTCATAAAGTCTCTTAAAACGCTAGTATTCATATGTATATTTACTGGTGAGATTGAATTTATATCAACCATAAAATCTGTAAAATGTCTTATTTCACCATATGTTCCATCTTCTGAAACATTATCAAGAACAATTCCATAATTTGATTTATCGTCATATAAAGTTAGAAGACTTATAAGTGATAAGCTACTTTGATTTTTAGAATTTTTTAAATGATAGATTGTGTTTGCAAAATATGAATATCTTGATAAATCTTCTCCTACATCATTATCAGAACATGGTAATAGTTCAGAAAAATACTCTTTATATTTTTTTCCATATTGCAGTCTAACTTGTTCAATTAGAGGTTCTAATGAATAACTATAAGTATTGTCTTCATCTAATTCAAGTTCACCTTTTTTTTCTAATTCTTTAAGTTGTTCATCATTTTCAACATAATAAGCATCAGTCGGATAATAAAAGAAATCCATTTTTATTAATGCAAACCTTATATCTTCTCTTTCTAGTTTAGGTGCTGTTTCGCCATCAGTTAGTAGTGGCTCTAAATTATATTCATCTATAAGAAATTTGGCTCTTGAATAATTTTCTAAAACATGGAATAATCTATTTACATACATTATATGCATTCCTATTAAATCTGTAGTTCTTAAACCTTTAAGTGATTGTACAGATAATTGACTATCAATTGTTTTTTTGTCTATTTTCAATTCTGGTATTGCACATTTTGCAAATTGTGAATTTTCGGTTTCCATCCAATCATCAATAAATCCTAAATCATCTAATAATGAATATATTTCATGTGTTGATTCAGATAAAATCTCTTTTAAATCTCTTTCTATTTCTAAATCATGATCTTTCATAAAATAATTTACTCCGTGAAGATGAATTCTAGCAACATCTAATATTATTTTCCTTTGAATTATTGGGAAATTTGCGACAGCTTTTGTTATTTCTTCATCTCTTTTTGACGGAGTCTTAGAACTGTCCAATATTATATTTTGTAAATATGATGGTAAAACATCAGAAGTTTCTTCTATATGTTTTGCGGTTAAATGTCTTGCTAATAAAGTAAAATTAATTAAGTTTTCTTCAAAAGTATTACTATGCATAAAAAAATCGTTTTCACATGATAAATTGTTCTTTTCTATATAATCATTTATTTCTTTAAATTTTTGTGGATGTTGTTTTAAATATAAACAAGCATTATATTCACTTATATAGCTTAATACATTAGCATTTGCAACTCCTGAATCTACTAATTGTTCATTAAATTTATCATATTCACTTAATAGTTCTTCTCTTGTTAATTCTGGATTTTCTTTTTTCTTTTTCTGAATAAATTTATATATTTTTTCAATCATTTTATTTATACTTTTTCCATCTTTTACTACAATTCCTTTTGAAAAATTTTCAGCATTTTTAATGTTTCGTTCAAATGAGCTTAGATTCATAATTACCTCCTAGTACTTAACATAAATATTATACTACAATTATACAAATTAAACAATAGTTTCCATATTTATTGAGAAACTTTGTATAATGTGCTAAAATGTTAAAAGAATTTTAGGAGGAATTATGAAAAAGGTTTTATTAGGAATGAGTGGAGGAGTAGATAGTAGCGTATCAGCAATTCTTTTACAAAAAGAAGGATATGAAGTTATAGGAATTACTATGGCATTATCAAAAGAAACTGATGATACAGATGCAAAAGCTGTATGTAAAGAACTTGGAATAGAGCATCATTTTGTTGATTTAAAAAGTGAATTTAAAAAATATGTTATAGATAATTTTATAAAATGTTATGCTAATGCAGAAACTCCTAATCCTTGTATAGAATGTAATAGAAAATTAAAATTTGGAGCTATGTTTGATAAAGCAAAAGAGTTAGGTTGTGACTATTTAGCAACAGGTCATTATGCTAATATTGAATATAGTAATAAATATAAACAATATGTTTTAAAAAAAGGAGATGCAATAGGGAAGGATCAATCTTATGTTTTATATACATTGCCAGAGGATATGTTAGAGCATATAATTTTTCCTCTTGGTAAATTTAAAACAAAGGATGAAATTAGAAAAATTGCTAGCGACAATAATTTTAATATGGTTGCAAACAAGCCGGATAGTGAAGACATATGTTTTATTCCTGATGGTAATTATAAAAGATTTTTAGAAGAAAATTCCAATATAAAGCCAAAGATAGGAAATATAGTATTACAAGATGGAACAGTTTTAGGTAAGCACTCTGGATTATATAATTATACTATTGGACAAAGAAAAGGATTAGGTATTTCATATAAAGAACCTTTGTTTGTTATAGGATTTAATATTAGAAAAAATGAAGTGATTGTTGGAACAAAAGAAGAGGCTTATAAGGATTGTGCTATTATAAACAATATAAACATTTTGATAAAAGATATTGATATAGAAAATTTACATGTAAAAGTTAAAACAAGATATTCTACAAAAGAATCTGAAGCAATATTACAAGAGTTAGATGATAATATGATAAAAATTAATTTTATTGAACCAGAGAAAGCTTTAACTCCAGGACAGTCTGCGGTATTTTATATAGATGATGTCGTTATAGGTGGAGGTATTATAAAAGAAACGATTTAAGAAAATAATAATTTGGCAGATCATAAGGATCTGCTTTTTGTTTTATTTAGTCTAATTTAACGTATTTAAAGATTTTTGCGGTACCTTAAATTAATATAATGTTAATAAATATTTAAAAATTATGCTATTGTAAAAAAAGTTATTTTTTGGTATAGTACAGATGTAAAAGGAGGAGTACATATGATTAGAGAAGCCAAAATAAGTGATTGTGAATTAATTCTTTCTCTAGCAGATAATAAAAATATCGAAGGAGAAATTCGTAAAAGTTTAACTAGCTATAATGAAGCTGTATTTATAGACTATGAAAATGAAATACCTGTTGGTTTTGCAATTTGTTCTATTAGTGATGAAAAATCATTAGAACCAATAGGAACATTGAATAAAATAACTTTAAAACAAACATATAAAAATAAAGGCATAGATAAAAGGTTATTAAACAAATGTGAAAAATGGGCTAAAGATAAAGGTTGTAAAACATTTGCAGTTACATGTTTAGCCGAAGAAAAACAGAAAAGAGAATTTTACAATTTTGCAGGATTTACTGAAACAGATAATATTGTATATTTTTCAAAAAAATTATAATATAAACATTTATTTTACATATAGATAATATATTTTACTAATAAAAGAAAAGAGTGGATATATGAAAGCTAAAAGGATAAAGAATCAAGAAGAAGAGGAATTTGTTCCTAAAGCCTTTAGAAAGGAAAGAGAGAATACAAAAGACACTATTCCTAAAGGCAAAACTTCAAGATTTAAGAAAAATAAAAAGGTTAAGAAGCCTTTAAACAAAAGAGTTAAACTAATTATATTTTTTATAATTTTAATATTAATTATTATATCAGGAATTAGCTTGGCTGTTTCGGGTCATTCGTGGAGAAAAATTGCGAAAGAAATGCTAGTTAATGAAAATTCAGTTATAGTAGATAGTGATGATAATGAACTTGCTGTGCTAGGAAGTGAGAGAAAACAAATTAAAGTAGAAGGTTCAGAAATTCCAGATGATTTAAAAAATGCATATGTGTCAATTGAAGATGAAAGGTTTTACGATCATAGTGGAGTAGATATAAAAAGAACTGGTTCTGCAATAATAAATTATATATTTCATTTTGGATCTTCATCTTATGGAGGAAGTACAATTACTCAACAATTAGTTAAAAATATGACAGGAGACAATACAGATAGTATTATAAGAAAAGTTAAAGAGTGGTGGAAAGCATGGAATCTTGAGTGTATTTCTAATAAAGATGAAATATTAGAAACATATTTAAATATAATCTATGTTGGTAATGGAGTATATGGAGTAGGAGCCGGAAGTAAATATTATTTTAATAAAGATTGTGAAGACTTAAGCTTAGCAGAATGTGCTTTTTTAGCTGGCATAAATAATTCACCAAATTCATATAATCCTTTTGGTGAAAAAGATAATACTGAGAAAATAGAAAAAAGAACTAAAACAGTACTTTCTAAAATGTTAGAGCTAGAATATATCAATCAAGATGAATATAATGAAGCAATAAAAGAAGTAGAAGATGGATTTGATTTTAAAAAAGGTACAATTAAAACAAGTGATGCTGTTTATTCATATCATACTGATGCTCTTATTAATCAAATAACAAGAGATATAAGTGATAAATATAATATATCTTCTGATTTTGCAACAAATTATATAAATATGGCTGGATTGGAAATTGTAAGTACACAAGATAAAAAAATTCAAAATCAAATTGAAACTGAGATGGAAAAAAGTAAATATAGTAGACCATCTAAAAAAGGAGGAAATTCATCACAGGCAGCAATGGTTGTAATAGACCATACAACAGGACAGGTTCTACGGATGTGTTGGAGGACTTGGAGAAAAAACTGAATCTCGTTCTTTAAATAGAGCAATTCAAAGTATAAGACAAACTGGTTCTGCAATCAAGCCACTATCTGTTGTAGCCCCTGCAATTAATAAAAAGATAATTACAGCTTCTTCAATTTATGATGATACATCTAAAGATTTTCCTGGTGGATATCATCCTTATGATTATAATAAAGAACTTGGAGAAATTACTGTAAGAAGAGCTATTGAATCTTCACAAAATATTCCATTTGTAGAGATTATGCAAGAATTAAAACCTAAAGTTGCAATGGATTATTTGGAGAAGATGGGAATATCTACATTAACAGAAGAGGATAATAATTTGGCTCTTGCATTAGGTGGATTACAAAAAGGAATAAGTCCATTAGAGATGGCAGCAGCTTATGCAACAATAGCAAATAATGGTGAATATATAGAACCAGTATTTTACGAGAAAGTAAATGATCATTATGGATCAACTTTAATGAAACCTAAACAAGAAAAAAGAAGAGTATTCTCTAAAGAAACGGCATTTATTGTACAAGAACTACTAACTCAACCTGTTAAAGGCTCAAATGGTACAGCTACATATTGTGCAATAGATGGAATGGATGTAGCAGCTAAAACGGGAACAACAGATTCAAATTATGATAGATGGTTATGTGGATTTACTCCATACTATACTGCAGTAACATGGTATGGTTATGACCAAAATGAGACAGTTGAATTTAATAATAGAAATCCTGCTGGACTAATTTGGGCAAATGTAATGGCAAGAATTCATGCAGGTCTTCAAACGAAACAATTTGAAAAACCATTTTTAGTTCAAGAAGTTACTGTTTGTGCTGATACTGGTATGAAAGCTAGATCAGGATGTAAAAATACATATACTGAATATTTCTTGATGTTTACTGTTCCTGATTTGTGTAATAAACATAGTGGTTCAGAAGTTAAGACAGAAGAAAAAGATGATAATTCTAAAACAGAAATTGTTGAAGATATAACAGAAGATATTGATGCAGAAGAACCACAAATAGATACAAATGTTGTTACAACAATTGTAGACGAAGAAGAGGAAGATAATTTAAATACTGATAATAACGAAAATACAAATACTAATACAAATACTAATAGTAACACAAATACGGATGACAATATAGGTGGAAATACTAATACTAATAGTAATTCGAATACAAATATTAATTCAAATACCAACTCAAATACTAATACAAGTACTAACTCTAATACAAATACAGATACAAGTGAAGATGATAGTACATCTACGGTAGAAGAGGAAGATATTCCCAATGAAGAATCTTCAGAATAATATAACAAAAAAATCAATCATGTTTTATGGTTGATTTTTTTGTTGTTATAATTATTTAAAATTAAAAAAATTTAATTTTACTATTGCATAAAAACAAATGTTCTTATATAATATCTTCATAGCGAACAAATATTCTATAAGGAGGCAAAAAATGAAAAAGAAAGTAATAATGATTCTAATAATTATAGTAATAGCAATAGTTGCAAAGAATTCTTATTCACAAAAAGATATATCCTATAAAACAGAATATGTAGTAAATGGAGATACTTTATGGTCAATCGCTACAAGCGAAAAAAATATTAATTCATATTATAAAAATAAGGATATTCGTTCAATTGTAACAGATATAAAATATATTAATAATTTAAATAGTTCTGAATTAGTAGAGGGAATGAAATTAAAAATTCCAGTATATTAAATTCTTTTCTTGAATAATTATATTATAATTGGTATTATATATATTATACAAAGGAAGGAAGGAAATAATGAAAATAAATTTTAATGCAATACTAAAAAAGATTAAATATATACCAAGAGAAACTAAAATATTAATTGCAATAATATTATTAGTTATAATTATTGCTACACCAATTATTATTACTAATTTGTCGAAACAAAAACTTGTTACATATGATGGTACAAACTTAGACGATACAAGATATCCGAAATATAAAGAATTAATAGATGAATTAAAAGAAAAACATCCTAATTGGACTTTTACATTATTATATACAAAACTAGACTGGAATAGTGTAATAAGACATGAAGACCACTCTGATACAAGAACATCTCCATTAAATTTGGTTCCATATTCTTCAAATTATTCTGGTGAATGGCAATGTGAAAAAGATAAAGACAAAACATATGATACTGGTGACTGGGTATGTGCATCAACAAAGGCAATAGAATATAGAATGGATCCAAGGAATATAATTAATGATGAAAGAATTTTTCAATTTAAAGAATTAACTTTTAATGAAGATGCTCAAACTGTTCAAGGAATTATGGGTAGAACAGACGATAGTTTTTTAGAAGGTGAAAGTATTGCAAATGCAATTTTAGAAGCTGGAAAAAATGCTGATATAGATGCTTATTTTATAGTTTCTAGATTAATTCAAGAACAAGGAAAATCAGGTACTAAACTATCTAGAGGTTATGAATATAATGGAAAAGTAGTATACAATCCATTTAATATTGCAGCTTCTGGTAATTCTACATCTACAATACTAGAAAATGCAGCAGAATATGCATATTCACAAAATTGGGATACACTAGAAAAAGCTATTTTAGGAGGAATAGATTTTTTAAATACTAAATATATAAGTAAGGGACAAAGTACATTATATTTACAAAAATTTGATATTATTAAAAAAGACAAATTATATACAAATCAATATATGCAAAATTTAATAGCTCCAGGTTCTGAAGCAGTAATGCTACTAAATCAATATGAAGAATCTAATACAGTAGATTCAGAATTTAATTTTATAATTCCACTATATGAAAATATGCCAGAAGAAATATGTGAAGAACCTAAGACAGAATAAAGAAAAAAAGAATCAAAATAATTTTATATTTTGATTCTTTTTATGTATTTTGAGTTATAATATTATCTTTTACTTTAACTACTTTTGGTAGCATTTCATATTTTATATTAAATATTTTAAAATCATCTAATTGATTATCTTCTAAGCAAGATAAATATATATCCAAATCATCAAGTGAGTTACATGCAGTTATAATTGCTGGATGTAGGTTGTAATTTGTTAGACATTCAATTGCTAAAGAAAGAGCTTTAAAATATGATGTTTTATCTTTGGTTAAAGCTAATTTCATTGCTTCTTTAAATCTACAAATTGCAGTATGTTTATAATAAACTAAAGGTATAGTATATTCTTCATTAATTATTTCATTTATATTTTTATATTCTGAAGAAGTTGAAAGTTTTTCATTTAATGCTTTTAGTGTATATGGTAAAATTACAACTTTAGCAACCTCAGAAATAAGTAAAGTATTTTCAAGATATGTAATATTATTAATTTTATTCTCAACATTTATATTTTCGTTATTAGTAGGTAAATTATCAATAAATCTTTGAATTTCTAAATTAGAAGAAAAAATGTTATTAATAGATGACACATATATTTGATTATAATCATTTATAATATATTTTATTTTATCATCATTATTTTCTTCCTTTAAAATATCTAATTTTTCGTTAAGTGTATTAAATAATCCAATGTTATTTTTTATATTTATTATATATTTTGTAAAATCATTAAAATTATTTTCCGTAATTGAATTTATAGAAGATACTAATTCATTACTTAAACTTATTTGACTACTAATATGAAGATTAATTGATTTTTGCTCTAATTCAATTGTTTTCAGCAAATCATCTTTAGTAGAAAATTTAATCATTTGTATTCCTCCATGAAAATTTTTATTATATGTAATATTATTATAAACATTTATGTAATTTAAAGCAATAAAAATATCTAAAAAAGTTGAAAAAGAAAAATCGTTATGTTATAGTAAAACAAGAAAAAAACTAAAGAAAAATTAACATAATTAATGTTAACTAAGGGGAGGAAAAAATGAAAAAAACAATAGGAAATTTAATATTTATAATTTATGCAATAATAGCAGTATTTGTAACAATATGTCTGCTATCTTTTAATGAGTATAAGGTTTCAGAATTTGGAGATACTTCTTTAGTTATTATAGATAATGAAGAACTAGAACCTACATTTAATAAAGGAGATTTAGTAATTGTAGATAAAAGTAAAAGAATAAGAGAAGGAGATACAATTTTCTTTTACAATTCTTCTAGTGATGTTGTTGAGGTTACTTTAGCAACAGTTCAAAATATAGAAAAAGTAAATGATTCAGAATATACATATGCAATTGATGGAGATAGATCTATTTCAAGTGAATATGTTTTAGGAAATGCTGGAGATGTAACAAAAATTTCCACTGTCGGTACAGTACTTGGTGTGTTAGAATCAAAATGGGGATTCTTAATTTTAATCGTTTTCCCTTCTTTATTAGCATTTATATATGAAATTACAGTTGTATTTACAGAAATTAGAGAGGGAAAAGAAGCAGAAGATGACGAAGAAGATGATGATGACACTAAAAGTAAAAACGACATTAAAGTAAAAGAGAAAAAAGTAATAGAGGAACCATTAAAAAAAGAATCTAAAAAAAATATAGAAAAAAAGAATACTGGAACTAAGAAAGAGGCATCAAATAAAACTAGTACATCAGCTAAAAAATCTACTAGTAAAAAGACTTCAGTAAAAAAGAATGTTGAAACAAAAGCTGAAGCTCAAAAGACTAAGAAAACAAAAACAGAGGATAATTCAAATGAATAAAAAAAAGATGATAATAGTTTTATTTTTAATATTATTAACAATATTTGTAGTTTGTGCAATAATTTATACATATGCTACTTTTACAAGTGAATTCTCTGGAGATATGAAAGTAGATAATGCAACATGGAAAATTGTGGTAAATAATACTGATATATCTTCGCCAACTGTAAAAAGCTTTACAATAGATGCATTAAATGTAGACGAATCACAAGGAGTTGAACCAGGTAAACTAGCGCCTGGTTTAAATGGTAATTTTAATATTTTAATAGATCCATCTGATACAGATGTATCTATTAAATACGAAATAACCATAGATACACAATATATTGATGATACTAATATAGAAATAGTGTCAGTTGAAGAAAAAAATAATAGAAAAAATTTAATTTGTACTGATGAAAATACGTATACAGGAACAATTTTACTTGATGACATAAAAAAAGGGACAACGGATAATATACAAGTGAATGTTAAATGGGAAGATAATGATTTAAAAGATATAGAAATTGGTGAAAAGCCAAATAATCAAATTAAAATTCCTGTTGAAATAAAAGTTAGCCAGTATCTTGGTGAAACGATTGAAGAATACGATGGTTAGGAGATTGCTTTGAAAAAACTATCAAAGATATTAGGATATATTTTAAATGTTTTAATTATATTAGTAACAATAATTATAATTTTAGCGATATATTATTTTATTCAAATTAAGGTTTTTAATAAACCATACGCAAATATTTTTGGATATACTTTTTTTGAAGTAGCCACAGGTAGTATGGAGCCAACAATTGATGTTGGAGATGTAATTATTGTTAAAGTAACAAATGAAGTAAATGAAAATGATATTATTGTTTGCAATAAAGATAATGCATTTATAACACATAGATTAATTAGGATTGAAGAAGAAAATTTTATTACTAAAGGAGACGCAAACAATACAGAAGATGAACCGATGAATAAAAGCGATTTGGTTGGTAAAGTGGTAAATATTATTCCAAATTTTTCACTATGGAAAAAGGTAATTTTTACACCACAAGTAATTATTCCAATATTTATAATGCTTATATTGCTTCGGAATAATTTGCTTCCTAAATGATAAAAAGGAAAAGACAAAAGAAGGAAATCAATAAAATTGTATCCTTAATACACAAAGAAATGGAGTAGACATGTTAAGAAAAAACAAGATATTATTAAAAAAAGTAATTATATTAATTTTATGTATTTTAATACTAATAAGAATTATTACTTTGGTAATGTCTAGATATGAAACAACGGCAGATTCAGAAGCAAATATAGATACTGCGTTTTATATTCTAAACGAAGACTATCAGGAAATGACATTAAATCTTGATTCTTTATTACCTAGTGCTAATCCATATACTTATGTTTTTACTATTTCAAATGAAAAAGATGGCAATATAGCAGAAACAGACTTAGAATATAATTTAAAAATAAGAACTACTACTAATTTACCATTAACATTTGAATTACTTGAAAATGATAATGAAATTACAGATATAACTACTAAAACAGAACAAGATTCTGATGGTACATATTTTAAAACAATAGAACTAGGAGCTAGATATTTTAGACATAGTGTACGAAGTATTAATACATATACCTTAGTAGTTAATTTTTCTGAAGATTATAGTTCCATAGATTATCAAGATGTAATAGAATTAATAGAAATTTCAGTAGATTCAACACAAACAACCATTCAATAATTTAGGAGTAGAAGATGTCTAAAAATAGTTTTTTTAAAAAGACAAAAAGAAACAAAAGAATTTTGATATTTTTAATAATATTTACTATAGTTATATTTTTTATAACTGTATTTGGTAAATATGCAACAAGCAGTATTCATGATTTTTTCTTGCGTTCCAAGGAATTTTACTTTTATAGTGATAAATTAAAAGAAGAAGGTGCAGAATATCAAGTAGAAAACTGGTCAGGTGTAGATAATTATGAAATTACAATAAATATGAATAGTAGAAGCAATAATTTAAAAGTTACCTCATATGATATTGAATATGATATAAGCTATAGTTATTCTGATAATATAATTTGTGATATAAGTAAAACTAGTGGAACAATATCAGCAGATACAAATACAGATTTTTTTAATATTTTAATTACGCCAAATGCTAGATTGGATACAGGTGATACTGTATGGGTAGAAATTACAGCAACATCTAAAGGACCATATAAAAAGACTATAACTGGGAAAATTACACTTGTTGTTGGAAAAGAAAATTTATCATATCAAATAGAAGATGTAGCTAATAGACAATATTTGGAATTAAAAATAACAAATACACTTTCTTATTATACGGTTAATGAAGCTTTTGATAATTATTCAGCAGGAGATAGAATTACATCAGATGTTTACCAAGAATTGTCTGATGAGAATAAGTCAAAATGCTATTCTGCAAGAGTTAATGTGGAATTTGATCCAAAAAATGTTTTAATAGATGTAACTGATAGTACATATAAAGATGGAACAAATGTTACAACTACAAAAATTGATAATTATACATATATAAATAAGTTTTCATTGTCAATAGATGCAATAACAAGTATAAAAATTAGATTTTATAAAACAGATATTACAAAAGATTATACTTATAAAGGGGAAGGAACACCTATTATAACAGTAAATACTTACTAAGGAGAGAAAAATGGTTACTAATATAGTAGATAGATACATAAGTATTTTAAAAGATGAATTTAAAGATTATTCTAAATTAATATTAGGAAAAAATTTTAATACTGAAATATTTAATATTTATTTAGAAAATTATATAGAATCTAGATATTATAATTTCATTGAAGAAACCAACATTAGGACTTTTAGAGATAGGATGATTAATGAAATTGAAACTACAAAATCTAATATGTTTGAAAAAGGCATATATAAAGAAAATATTTTGAACTCACAATGTGAAATATTTAAAAATTTATTAGTGTTTGATAATGTAAGTACAGTTCAAAATGAAGATGTTTCTATAAATAAATTACAGGAAATCTATATGGAAACACATAAAGATAATAATTTTAAAAATATTTTTTTGGATAAAAATATTTTTTATGATAATTTAAAAAGAACATTAAAAGAAAAGTATGAAAGTAAAATATTTAATGTTAAATATATAAAATTAGATAAAGATATTTATATTTCAAAATTAGAATTTAATATAAGATTTTCTAAGATTTATAGTAAAAGCTTTATAGAGACAGCTTTTACGACTGGAACTACAAATGAAGATAAGTTACAAGTAGAATATTCAATAGTTTCAAAAGATATCTTAAATGATATATTAGATCATAATTTCAAAAAGAAATATATATTAAATTTAGCAGATAGTTTACTTAGTAAGCAAAAAAAGAGGAAAAGCATATTAAATATACTAAATTCTTCTGCTTTACAAGAAAAAGCTAGCTTATTAATTACATATAATAACTTTATTAGAAATAAAGATAATATATATAATTTTATAAAATTAGGTTATAAATTTTCTGTATATCTAGATGAAAGTTTTGAACCTGACTTAGCAAATTTAGAAAGGTTAAATATGTTTGAATATTCAATTATAAGTAATGAATTAAGTAATTATAATGAAATAATAAAACACAAAAAAGAAATAAAAAATTTAATTGAAAAATAAGAGGTATTGCATGGAAACATTTACAAGATTTTTATACGAATTTTTAAATCAATTTTTTTCTGGTATAGGAGATATATTTAAGGGAATTGGAAGTGGATTAGCAAAATCATTTAATTTAAAAGAATATCAAAATATTTTAAATTCATACAAGAATGATTTATCACTTCCTGAATGGCTATTGGTTGGTATTTCTATAGCTCTTTTAATTGTATTTGTAGCAGCTATAGTATTATTAATTTATTTTTTATTTAGAAAATATTTTAAATTTAGAAAAACTGCAATAGAAAAAGAAGAGCTTTTAGATGAAGTTGCTACATTAAATAATAAAGTAGCAAATTTAGTTAAAGAAAAAGAAGATATATTAGCAATGAAAGTTTCACAATTAGGATTAAAACCAGGTGAATCTCCAACAGAAGATGTTAATAATGAAGAACCAATAGATCCAGATAAGGAGTCTAGATTTGCTAAGTTAACAGTAATTGATGAAGAATATAAAAACTATAGAATTAAAAATTATGGGAATTCATTTTCTTTGCCAGAATTATGTGAAAATTTTAGGAATTTTGCGGCTTCAAGATTGGGATTATATTATACAATTGATATGATGAGATTATTTATATCAGCACTAGCTTCTACCAAACTTGTAATATTACAAGGTATTTCTGGTACTGGTAAAACATCATTAGCATATGCTTGGGGAAAATTTATGAAACACGATTCTTGTG
This sequence comes from uncultured Clostridia bacterium, assembly GCA_944393485.1. Lineage (GTDB taxonomy): Bacteria > Bacillota > Clostridia > TANB77 > CAG-508 > Merdicola. Next base: position 5,014 of record CALYAJ010000004.1, on the reverse strand, counting down.
TTGCGTCTGTTCAACCATCTTGGAGAGACAGAACAGAATTATTTGGATATTTTAATGAGTTTACTAAGAAGTTTAATGAAACTGAAGTATTAAAAGAAATGTATATTGCAGGATATACAGATGATGTTTATACTGTAATATTGGACGAAATGAACATTTCCCGTGTTGAATATTATTTCGCTGAAATGCTTTCTATTTTGGAAATGCCAAATAAAGATGAATGGATTATTGAATTAGTACCTAATAGTTGGAAAACAGATCCAAAACATATAATTGGAGGAAAAATCAAAGTACCTGCAAATATGTGGTATATAGGAACAATCAATAATGATGATTCTACATTTATGGTTACAGATAAAGTATATGATAGAGCTATGCCAATAGATATTAATGATAAAGGTAAAGCATTTAATGCAATAGATACTGAGCCAATGGATGTAAATTATTCATATTTAGAAGAAATATTTGAAACTGCAATGAATGAGCATCCAATTTCAAATAGCACAATAGAAAAGATTGAACAAATGGACGATTATGTAATTCAACATTTTAGAATAGCTTTTGGTAACCGTATCGTTTCACACATGAAAAAATTTGTACCAGTTTATGTTGCATGTGGTGGAGACGAAATTGCTGGAGTAGACTATTTTATTGCTAAAAAAATACTAAGAAAATTCGAACAATTAAATATAGCATATATTAAAGATGAAATAGATCCATATATTAACTTTTTAGATAAAACTTTTGGAAAAAATAAAATGAAAGAATGTACAGAATTTTTACTAAGGCTAAAAAAATTAACTTAAGAGGTAGTTAAATGAAAAAATTAGAATTAAACGAATTATATGAAAATGCCGACAAAAATGAATTAGATCGTTTTATGTCTAAATTAGAGTCTAATGCAAAAATAAATATTGATTACGAAAATTATTTAAATGATATAGAATGGATAGAAAAAATGGAAGAGACTATTCCATATATTGATAATATATTGCGTAATCCAAATAGGTTTATTGTAAATGAAGAAGAAATTGTAAAAATTGAACTAGCTAGAAAAATAACTGTTGATAGTATAAAACATCTTTCTAAACATACAAATTTAATACAAGAAGTAGATAAAAAAGAAGATAATGTAAGACCATCTAAAATTCTTAATATTCATAAAGAAGAGACATATGATACATATGAAAATAGACTAATTTATACATTAATTCAAAATATGAAAATGTTTTCTGATAAAAAAAGAAAAATTGTCGAAGAGAATTTAAAAAAAGATGTTAAAGATGAAAAATACATATCATATATTGGAACTGCAAGACTTCATAATGAAGATGTAGCAATTAATTTAAGCTTGTCTACAAAATTAAATATTACAGAAGACGAAAAAAGAAAGAAAAAGAAAGAAATAATAGATAGAATTGATGCAATTGATAAAAAAATTAACGATTTAACTTTTGTTGATGTATATAAACAAATTGATAAACTAAATATTAGATTAATTAGACCACCAATCAAAAAGACTAACTTGATTTTAAAAAATGTAAACTTCCAATACGCAATGAAACTATGGGATTATATCCAAGATAACATGGATAATAAAACAAAATTGGAAAAAGAGAAAAAAGAATTTATCGAAAATGGAAGATTAAAAAGAATTGTTGATGAAACATTTTTTATTGATTATTTAGCATCACAAGAATTAAATAAAAAGAATAAATCAGGTGAAGGCCAAGATATGTCTAAAGATGAAATGATAGAATATTTATTAGATAAATTAATTAGTCTGAATGCAAATTTATCTATAGACCAAATTAAAGAACTTGTTGGAGATAAATTCGAAAAAATAAAATTAAAAAAAGCTGTTAGTATGCAAGAAGTACAAGCCATATTTAAAAAATATATTGATGACTATATGAAACAACTTATATAGGGGGAACATAAGATGAAAAATATTCTGAACAATAAAATATTAAGAGGAATTGGAAAAACTATATATATATTATTATATATAATTATTGTTTTAGTTTTATTAGTTGTAGCAATACAAAGATTTTCTAATAATAATTTAACAATAGCAGGTTTTAGAATATTTAATGTAGCAACAGGAAGTATGATTCCTGTATACAATGTAGGAGATATTTTAGTATCTAAAGAGATTTCTCCTGAAGAAATAGAGATTGGTGATGATATAGTTTATAAAGGTGAGGCACAAGATCTTAATGGCAAGATTGTAACACATAGAGTTATATCAAAAAGAGAAGAAAATGGAAAATATTATTTTATTACAAAAGGAGTTGCAAATGAACTAGAAGATCCAGAAATTTCTGATGATCAGGTTTATGGTAAAATTGTATATAAAACATTATTATTAAGTTTTATAAGTAAAATAATAAATAATATTTATGCATTCTATTTCTTAATATTTGTTCCAATAGCAGTAATTATTTGTAAAATAATAGTTGACAATATAATGAGCTATAGGGAAGGAAAAAAAGAAATAGAGAATATAAAAGAGGAAAAAGATAAAAGCAAAACAAAAGTAAAAAAAGAAGAAAAGAAAAAAGAAACAATAAAAGCAAAAGATGAGGTAAAGGAAGAAAAAAATAAAAAAAAAACAAAAAACATAATTAAATATATAAATACAAAAACAATGATCATTTTAATTGTGCTTTTAGCTTTTAATGCATTTGCATGGTTTATTTATATTACAAAAGCATCATTAGAATTAGAAACTCATGTGGCTGCATGGGAAATTAATTTTAAAAATGATGACCAGATAATTACGAACGATTTACTACTAGAAATTGATAGAATATATCCTGGAATGGAAGATTATACAAAAGAAATTGAAGTTATTAATAAAGGTGAAATAAATGCTGAATTATCTTATAGAATAATATCTATCGAAATTTTTGGAGAAAAGTTTGAAGTAGGAGATCAATATTCATCTGATGACCTGCAAAATATTTTAGAATCTTATCCATTTAAAATTACCATAGAAACATCTTCTAATCAAATTGAAGCAGGAACAGGTCAAGGTAAATTCACGGTAAAAGTAGTTTGGCCATTTGAATCAGGAAATGATATTGTAGATACTTATTTTGGCAATAAATCATACGAATTTCAAGAGAATAATCCAGATGCAAAAGGATTAATTGTTAAATTTGAATTAACTGCTGAACAAAGTGTTAATTAGAAAAAAATGTAAGCGAACAATAATAGTTTTAAAGATAATAAAAATAACTCTTGCTCTAGGCAAGAGTTATAAGAAAAGTAGCTTCGCCACATGTACAGATTGCGTTGCAATCGCACGAACATAGGAAACTTAACCTTGTTATATACGTAAAAATCTGGCGATTTTTCCTATATAATAAGAAAAGTGGCTTCGCCACATGTACAGATTGCGTTGCAATCGCACGAACATAGGAAACTTAACCTTGTTGTATACGTAAAAATCTTCGATTTTTCCTATATAAGGAGATAATTTAAGCAATTGTTTGATCAAAGGTTACATTTACATTAAATAATGCAGGATTTCCAGATAGTGCTGATTCAGTATCTGCATAATTATCCATTGTAGCAGTATTTGAATCATCATCCCATTTTACATATACTCTGATTTTTCTTGTTCTGGTGGGATTATCTAAACTAATATTATCAGTAATATTCTCATTATAATTTGTAAAATTAATGACTTCACCATCATCTACTGAATAACCTGTTGCAACTATATCTGTAACTGAGCTTTCTTCAGAAGGTGTTAACGAAATTGTATATTTAAAAGATACATCTACATCATTATAATCAAAATATAAATCAAAATAGCCTTCTGCTGTTGGTGCGATTATGTTTTCTGCGATATTTTCATTACCAGGGAATATAGGTTGTAATGTTTGAGATATATCTGATTGATCTTTGATAGATATATTATTTACTAAAATATTCCATCTTGCAATAGGTACATCAGTCTGACTGTTAGCAGATGTTGTATATTTAGCATAAATTAGTATAAACGAGATTATAGCAATTGCTAAACAAATTACTGTAAGTAAAATTAATATTTTTTTATAATTTTTCATATGTAATCACCTATAATCTTTATAACATATAAATCAAAATAAAGCAATACAAAAGAAAGGCGGAATGTGAGTGAAAAATAAGAGTAAAGGTAAAATTACTTTAGATTCTGAAAAAGTAAAAAAAAGAGAACAAAGAATTAAAATTCTTAAAATTACAATACTTCTAATTTTACTATTTTTAATCATATTGTATTTTATTTTAAGAGTAGTATATGAATTAGGAGATTTTACTGTTTCTTTAGATCCACAATTAGAAGAAAAAAGTGGACTTGTTATGTATGAACATTTAGCTGATAAACAGCATAAAAGAATATTAAAAGCAGAAAAATTAGAATATATGGATAATATATGCGTAAAATGGCTCCCAGACAATTTATCTGAGGGAGAGGGAAGTCATAATGGTGATAATTATTTAGCATATAGTTTTTATTTGGAAAACCAAGGCGTTGATCCAATTAATTATTGGTATACAATTATTTCTGATGATGTTATTAAAAATGTTGATAGGGCTATACGAATAATGGTAATAAGAAATGATGAACAAATAATTTATGCTAAAGCAAACGAAACAACAGGTGAAGCTGAAATATTTGGAGATGAAATAACAACACCATTTTATAGTAATACAAATTTAATATTACAACAAAGACAAAATATGCAACCTGGTGAAATAGACAAGTTTACAATTGTAATATTTTTAGAGGGAGATGATCCAGATTGCACAGATGAGCTAATTGGTGGAGAAATGAAAATGCATATGGATATTACAGAAGAACACACTGCACAACAAAACACTTCAAACCAAGTGTAATCAACCAATCTCAGGCGTAGATTGATATTACATTTTTGCTTTTAAATTCAGTAATGACGAATAAAAAAGTTTAAAGTAAAAAACATAGCAAAAAGAAGGAAAAAAGCTATGTTTTTTCTTATGA
>CALYAJ010000003.1 GCA_944393485.1 uncultured Clostridia bacterium | reverse complement strand
TCACTATCAAATAATATTTTTTTAGCCATATCTATTGGATTAACGTCAAATCCATAATTTTTTAATACATTAGCAATGGATGTTGGTCCACAACCATACTTTTCTAAACTCCAATCTATATTGCTTAAGTTATCTATTTCCTTTAAATGAAATTCTCTTTGTCGATATCTAAATCTTTTGGTATTCATATAAATCCTCCATATTGAAATTAACTATATTTTTTGACTACATAGAAATATGCCTCTTTTTTATTTCCATATTTTTATCTTTAATATCTACCTCTAAAAAAATCCCATCAGGAATGCCATCATTGTTTACATTTTCAACCAATGAACCAACTATGAAATATTTGATATTATTTTCTTCAATTTCTTTTGTCCAATGCTGATGTCCTGAAAAAACTGCTACTATATTTTTATCACTTTCCAAAATTTCTTTTAATTCGTTTCTATTCTCTAATAAAGCCTCTTCTTTATCTTTTTCAAACCACCAATTCCCTTTCATATCATCTTCAGCTATTCCATAGTGATAACATATAATTGTTGGTAATGTATTTTTCTTTAAATCATTTTTTAACCATTTTAAATCTTCAGTTGATATGTTTTTTGTCCTTGAAATTCCTCCATCATCAGATATTGTAAAATTTTCTAATTTAGGGCTTAAGAATACAAAATGATATCCCTTTAAATCAATTGAAAATGTTGTATTTTTATAACCTAATATGTTTTCTACTTCTCTTTTTGATTTCATCATTTTTAAATCATGATTTCCCAGTAATGTATAAAATGGAACTTTTATCTGTTTTAAAATATTCCATATATATTCCAAATTTTCTTTATCTTTTTTACTATCATTTCTATCTTCGATTAAATCTCCTAAATTTAATACAATATCTGGCTTTATTTCATGGTTTATTTTTTCTATTAATTTTTTTACTAGAGGCTCTGAATACATTGTCAATTTTCTTGACTTCATAGGTTCAGTTTCATATTTATAATTATCAGAATAATGTATATCTGAAAAAATAACTATTTTCATTTATTAGAATTCCTTTCAACATATTCTTTTAATATATACTTTTGCCATTCTCTAAATAATTTGTCCTTATATTCTTCTGGATTTACCCATAACACTTTATGGTCTTTTTCTATTGGTTCTGCTACCTTTTCATCAAATTCTGCTGTATATACATATGCTTCTATTTCTAGATGCCCTTTTTCTTCAGCATCTATAAATGACCTAACTTCATCAAATGGTTCAATATTTTTTATAGTGTATCCTGTTTCTTCAATGAATTCTCTTTTTAGTGCTTGTAGCTTTGTTTCTCCTTCTTCTATTCCACCACCTAAATAAAATAAATCTCTACCATCTGTTACAATCCCTACTTTGTCATCTTCATTTCTTGTCATAATTGCATAAGCTCCTGGTCTTTTTCTATATTTTATATTTGGATTTTCTTCTTCTTTTATGTATTTCATTTTTATCCTTCTTTCTTGATTATTTTATAGTTTGAATATAACTATAAATATCATTCCAACTATTAAAGCATATTAAATTTGAATTGCTATTTTCTATTTCATTGCAAACTCTTATCGTTTTTATTCCAGCTTTTTTTACATTTAAGCAATTACTTTCACTATCATCAATAAATAAATCAATCTTTTCTTCAATACATGCTATCTTTTTATCTCTTGCATTTACAATTAATTTATCATAATATATATTATTTTTATCTAACCAATCTTTGCTATATTTATATGGATCATTATGGAATTCTGAATCTCTTGCAGTAATAATTATAATTTCATTTCCGTCATTTTTTAATTTTTTTATAACTTCTACTACATTCTCTCTTGGTTTAGCTTTATTTGTTATACTTTCTTGTATGTCTTTTAAGAAATATTTTAATTCTTCATAACTGAATTGAAACATCTCTTGCCATTTGTTGCCATTATTGTTTTTATCTTCAAAACTTTTATCTACTTTTATATCTTTTCCTAAACTTTTAGCATATTTTTCTCCTGCCTCAATTAGTTTATCTTTTACATTTGTTAGTGTATCATCTATGTCTATCCCAATTCTCATAAATAACCTCTACTTTATTTCTTTTTCTATCTTTTTCATGATTTTATTTAATATTTCTTCTCTATCTATATGTGTATCAATATATTCAATTCCGTATTTTGGACATTCTACTTTCAAATTTTCATTAGTTTCTGCCCACTTCTCTGCATGAGCATCTAAATCTTCGTCAGAAATTCCATAACTCCAGTCTTTTTCTTTGTCATTTTTCCTACATAAATCAATAATTCCTTGTTTATCTAAATCTCCATGACCTAAACATATACAATAAACATTATATTTATCAATAAGCTCTTTTACATATCTTGGTTCTAATTGACCTGATTCAAGTATTGTACCATATCCTTTTACATCCTCATCTTTATTTACTGAAGATTTATATATTTCAACTAGAGTCCTTTGAAATTCATCTCCATGTTCCCATTCTTTCTGTGCTTTAATATTTTTTCTATAATAAGGTTCTTTACCTTTTCCTCTTATTATTCCCCATTTAATTGAATCTGAATGAATTAAGTTATACCCATTCCATTTATCTTTAATCATATTGCTTAATGTTGTTTTTCCTGCTCTTCCTACTCCTATTATTACTATATTTTTCATACTAATTCTCCTTTTTCATTTTACTTAATTTATTGCATAATTGCTTACTAATAAATATTTCAATTATTGATAAAATTAATAGTACAAATTCAACTACAACAAGCTCATATCTTATTAATATGAGTGTAAATAATGTACTTAAAATCAATGTTCCAATTCTTCTGCTTACTTCTATTTTTATTATTATTTTTTGTTGTTCATCTTTATTTGCAATACCTAGTGCCACATCTTCTATATATACTTGGAAAGAATCTCTAATTGCTAAAATCAAGAAAAATCCTAGTGACATTAATAATACTTTTATTGCAAATGACATATTTATGAAATGACCTAATAACAATAATGTAAATGCTAAAGCTAAACATATTGATAATATAATACTCATTTTGTTTTTTATTCTTTTATATACTTTGCCAAATATGATATTTCCGAATAGCCTTGCAATTCTTGAAATAAATACAATTGCCGTTATATAGTATGTAACCATCTCAATAGATAAGAAATTTTGAAAATCATATTGCATAAATAATTTACTATTATTTTGTCCCATTTTAATAATAGAATAAAAAACTGCATTAGATAAAATCACTAAAAAAATGATATTCGTTATTTTTAGTTTTTTATTATCTGTTTGTGTAGCTATATTGATTTTTGTTTTAGCTTCGTAATATAAGAATGAAGCACCAAACAATATTATATATATTCCAATTGATAAATACATTGGTAAATAATTATTTATATTAAATAAACTTCCTGCTACTAATGCTGTAAATAGAGTAATTGAGGAATATATTATTTTTGTTTTATTTCTAATCTTATAATAATCGTCTGATCTGTCTACTGCATTTAGATTGTTTTTAAGTACAATTTCATCCATATTTAAAAATATATATGCAAGTTCAAGTATAGTTTTATATAATAACATCAAAGGAAAACTATTTCCAAATGTTAAGCATAGAGATGCTATTAAAAGCATAAATGAACCTAATCTTAATGAATTTACATTTCCTATTTTCTTTACAATAGATAATATTATTTTTTGAGATAATATACATATAATTAGTGAAACCATTGTCATTGCTGTTATTTGACTTGCTGTTAATCCTTTTACTAATGTTAAGAATAAAGTATCTATTGGTACGAAAAAAATCATATCTCCTGTAAATGATGCAAATATTGGGTATATTTTTATGCTTCTTTTTGCTTTTTTTATACTCTGTGTTTCTTCCATTTATTATTCCCCTTCGTAATTTATAAATTATAGCATTTTTTGATAAACGTATGCTGTTTCAAATTTCTTGTTTCCAATAATATTACTTTCAATATTTTGTATTTTAGTTTCATATACAATTTCACAGTTAGATTTTTCATAGAACTTATGATTGCAAGATTCATCTGTTAGTATTTGAATTTTCTTTAAGCCATCTTCTTTGGCAAGTTTAAAAACTTCTAATAATAACTTTGTTCCTATTCCTTTATTTTGATATTCTTTTTTTACAATTAATATAGATATTTCTCCATCAAAATTCTTTTCTATATCTTTTGGTTCATAATATCCATAATTATCATCATACTTTTTTATTGCTTCTTTATTTTTTATTTTTTTACTATTCATTAGTTTGTTTCTTATTATTTTTGCTAATTTTTTTCTTAATAAATGTTTTTTAGAATTCCATTTAGCATATCCACAAAATCCTATAAGCTCACCATTTTCTTTATAAGTAATAATCTTTTCACTTTCTTCTAGTATTTCCATTAAATAAATCCAAGCACATATATTACCTTCAGCTTCTGCTTCTTTTTTCCCTAAATTCCACTCTTTGCCTAATATTTCTACTGCTTGTTTCATTTCTTTTACATTCATTTTCTGCTCCTAATTTATATATTTAAAAACTCATTTATACTATTTTTTATTTTATCTAACTCATGTCCAGTTGCTAAACAAGTATTCCAGCCTCTTTTGTTTGCTACTTCAATATTTTCTTTACTGTCATCAATAAATAGAATATTTTTAGGCTCTATCTTACAATCTTTTTCTACTACTTCATAAATTTTCTCTTTAGGTTTTCGACAGTTTAATTCAAATGAAAGCCATACATAATCAAATTGTTTTAAATTTACTTGTTTATCTAATCTTTGCTTATCTAATGATCCAAGATTTGATAAAATAGCTATCTTGCATCTATCTTTTAAGCTATGAGCAAATTCTACTACATCTTTGTAATAGTCAATTTTATCAAATTCTTTTATGTAATAATTGTAAAATTCCTCTGAATTACATTCTAAATTAAATTCTTTTTTTATTTTTTCAAACCATTTATCATTTTCTAAATAGATATGGTATGTTATATCTTCTACTGATTGGGCATGGTATCTTTCTACTATCGTTTTTTCATCTTCTTTACTGTTAAAATGTTTTATAAGATTTATGATAGCTTTATCTATTGAATATTCTCCTTCCTTATGACTTTCTATAACGCCTCCCCAATCAAATATAACGATTTTGTTTTTGTTTTCTATTTCTTTAATTTTAGAATATATATCATACCATGAATAAGCTCTATAAATATTTTCTCCTTTACATTCTTTGTTATATCCTGCATTAAAGCATATTACTGGTATATGTTTTGATATTTCATTTATATTTTCTACTTTATCATCTATCATCACATCAATATTGTTATTTAAGCATATTTCTAATTTATCTTCTGGACTAAATATAATTTCATCATAGTAAATCTCATTTTCTTTTAGCCAGTTTCTTACTATTTGCCTCATTTCTTGACCTTCATCTGTATCTCTATCAGTTAAAAATCTTGCAGTTATGATAAATACTTTATTTCCATCTTCTTTTAATTTTTTTGTTACTTCATTTGCAAATTTTCTTGTTGGTTCGCTTTTAGCATAATCATATAAATATTTTTTCCAAAATTCATCATCTATAGTTTCATCTACATCAAATATATCTTCTATATTATATCCTTCATTATTTATAATTCCTTTATGGTATTGCTCAGATATAAACTTGCTTCCGTAGTCTAATTGCCATTGTTCAATATCTGTTAAGACTCCATCTATATCTATTCCTATATTCATTACTTTTCCTCCAATAACATTTTTTCTAAATACTTTGCTACACCATCTTCATTATTAGTAAATTCTGTGATTTTATTTGTTTTTAAATCTATTTTTGTATTTTTCATTGCAATACCATCTCCTACTATCTCTAGCATTTCAATATCATTATCTGAATCACCAAATGCTATTGTATCTTTAGTGGATAGATTTAGATATTTACACATTTCAATTATTCCTATTGCTTTAGAATATTTATTTGAAATTAGCAATAATTGATAATCCTTAAAATCTTTTCTAAATAATGTTTGAATTTCATCATTTTTTAAAATATTTTCATTAATTTCTTTTAATTTATCCAAATTCATGGAAAAGAATAATATTCGATTAACTTTTTCATTTTTTTTACTAAAATCGTTAAAATCAATTGTTTTTAGATTATTTTCTATATTATAAAATTCACCATTTATATACCATCTATCGGTTTCTTTTTGATACTCATTCATTCGATTATCCTTATACATATCATTTTCAGTTATTATATAAAAAGCTGTATCAAAATTATATGATTTATATATTAACTCTTTTACAAGTTTTTCATTTAAACTACTTTGATATATTATTTTGTTTTCCTTTAAATCTTTTATCATTGTTCCGTCTGTTGAAATAATATACCTAATTATCTCATCTTTATTATTAATTCTATTTTTCACAATATGCTCAATTGATTTGTTACATCTTCCTGATATTAAGATTATTTCTATTCCTTTTTGTTTTATTTCTTTTAAAATCTTAATTGAATAATCTGATACTTCTTTTTCAGAATTTAATAACGTGCCATCCATATCTAAAAATATTGCTTTACATTCCATTTTATTTGTATATGCAAATAAATAACTTTTAAAATCTTTTATTTCCATATACTCTTTTGCACTCCAAATACCAGATAATTTAAACCCATTTCTTTCATAAAACTTATGAGCCTTTTCATTATCTCCTAAAGCATATAAATAAATATTATTAATACCTTTACTTTTTGCATATTCTTTTACTTTATTTAATAAGTGTGTTCCTATTTTTAGTCCTTGAAATTCTTTACTTATAGCAATTTGTTTTATTTGCATATTATTTTTTTCTATAGTTATCCATAAATCGTCGCCTTCATCTGGTTCATAATCATATGTATTTATTGAGGCAAAACCTACAACTTTATTATTTAGTAAAGCAACAAAAATAATTTCTGCATTTATAATATAATCTTCATCCATTAAATAACCGTTATTTGGAAATACATTTTCATTATGTATTTTTTCTATTTCATCTTTATATTCATCAAATTGTTCTTTTTCTATTTTTTTAATTTCTATTTTTTCTAGCATGTTTTCATTCACTTTATTTTCTCCCATATCTTCACTCTTTCGACATAATATCATAAATATTTAAAAAAATAAAGAAATCATTTGCTTTATAAGCATAACCTATTTAAATATAGCATTTATTATTCCAATAAATAACATTCTAATGATTTTGGCACAAAAAAGATTAGTTATATTCCAAACTAATCTTCAAAAATTTATATTATAATGAATTTATTAGCTCATCATACTCATTTGATAAATTTTCACTATTAAATACTATATTTTCTCCTTCAATCTCCCAAGCATCTTGGTTTTTTGATAATAAATTTAAAACTTCTTCAGAAGTATTTAATATTGATATTACTTCATCAATTGAATCTTGAACTGTCGTGTCCTGTGATGCTAAGTCCATATCACCCATTAATTCGTTTTTATATAAATCTGTATAATAACTATCTAGCCCTTTATCATTAATATATGACATTGCTTTATCTTCAGTAAAAAATTCTGTATATTTATTTTTACAATCTTCTAGTGCAGTTATTGTTGTTGTAATATAATTTTTGGATTCTGTGAAATCTTTTCCATCATTTTCATAATTTTCTACTGTTAATAATGTTGTTATTTTCTCGTCATTTAATATTTCTGCAATTTGTATACTGTTATCAAAATTATCTCTTAAATAAGATTTAAAAGCATCCTCAACTACTGCATAATCTCCGTTAGTTACAATTCTATCTAGTCTGCTATTTACTGCATCCATATCAATATTTTCTGTGTTTACAAGTTGTTGTAGTTCAGATAATTCTGTTTTTAGTTTATTTTCTTGCATCATATCACTAAATACCATATATCCTATCACTCCGATTATTATTACTATAATAAGAATAATCGCAATTAAAACTTTCTTTTTCATAAAAAAAACCTCCCTAATTATTTTCATTCTGACTATATCATATAAAGAAAAAATATTCTATACTTATTAAACAAATATAGAATATTTTTATTTAGTAATCCTAATCTAAAAAACTACTTATATGCCAATTATTTATTCCTTTTTTCTCTGCTTCTCTTAAGATTGTTTTTGACATATACTTTTCTATTTTTAGTTTCTCTTATTGTCATTTTTTTACATAATTAACATTAATTAATCTATGTCTTCTTTTATAATTGAACTATACTAGGTTTTGTGTTATATTAAGTTCAATGAAACTTTAAAGAATTTTTTTTTTGAAAGGAGCGACTCATGTATGAAAACAATTGTTAACTTTAATGAAGGGACTCGGAAAATAGAAGTATTTCTTTCTGGAACATATCCTGTTGAAAAAGAATTACCTGAACTCGTATCTTTTGCTTGCAAGTATAATGCAGATTTCGGGTATGATGCAAAAAAATTTCTTTTCACAGCGAAATGTGAAAACGCCGAAGATACTGAAAAGTTATTAAATGACTATAATCAGTATTTCTTCACTAAATAACAATATGAGACTCAAAATGTCCAGCAGTATCCTTTACTGCTGGACAAAATCTATCTATTTTCAAAATAGTTTTTATTTTCTTTAAAAAAATTATAATAAATCTGCATATTTTCTAATTCATACCATTTCTTTTCTGTAACTGGTATTTCATCTAAATCATATATTTTAGCATTTGGAATTGATAATAAAAATGGAGAATGTGTTGCTATTATAAATTGACATTTAAAAAATCTACTTAATTCATTTATTAATTGTAAAAGTTCTAACTGAAATTTTGGCGATAAACTATTTTCAGGCTCATCTAGTATATATAAACTATTATCTTTTAGTTCTTCATCAAAAAAATCTAACGCTGTTTGTCCATTAGAAAATTCTCTTTCATTTTCTGCAATTCTACTTTTTATAAATTTACTTTGAGTCTTTCTTCTGGTTTCAACAGAAAGGCTTAAGTCTTCTAATGAACTATAATTAATAGGATTATATTTGTATTGAAGATATTGCATTTTTAAATCTTCTCTTGAATTATTCTTTTTACTATTTTCGTTACGCTTAGATAATATATTTTGAAAAATATCTTCACTACATATCATTTTACTTTCTTGCGGAATATCGTTTTCAATATAGTATTTACATTCATTTATATACATATAAAAATATTCAGATTTTACTATATCATTTTTTCTTTTTATTTTCTTTTTATCCTTATTGATTGTTTCTGTTATTATATTTAATAAAGTGGATTTTCCTGAACCATTATCTCCATAAAAAATTGTAATTGTATCAAATTTAATATTAAAAAACTCCTTTTGTAAAAATAAATGAAATGGATATCCACTATACTCTTCTTTATCTGGTAATTCAAATCTTTTTAAATAAATCAATTTATATACTCCTCCTACTACAGTCATACTCGTAAAATATTTACAATATCACAAATATTTATATTGTATTTTTTATTTATTTGTATTTTCTTTTTTATATAATCTATATTTGTTACTATTCCTTTAATCTCACTATATTTTCCACTTTTATAATACTTTATTTTAACTAAACTTCCATTTTCAATTTGATTAAATTTATCGTTTAATTCATTTAAACAATCTTCTGATAAATCTCTTTTCACTTCGTACTCTACTTCTTTTTCCCTTAATGCTTCTTGAAGACCTTTTAGTGCATCAAATGGAAGAAATTGCCTTGCTCTTGCCACTCTATTCTCCACCATTATGACCTCCTATTAATTTATTTCTCATCATTGTTGTTGCACCTTCTTCTAAATCCATTCCTCTTATTATTGCATTTTTTCCCATTTTATTTTTTATACTACACATTGCAAGTTCTAATTTCCTTTCTTCATCTATTTTCTTTTGATCTTTAAATAGGCTTAATTGTACATTTTCTGTTTCAATTACATTTGCAAAATTTACACCTATTCTTCTAATTGGAATACTTCTGTCTGTAGTTTTATCATATACTTCTAAAAAAGCTTTTAAAAGTTCTGAATATATATTTGTATAATTACTTAATTTTCTAGTTCCTCCTGTAGCTTTTATAATATTTTTTGAATATCCTATATATAAACTAATTGTATCTGTTACTAAATTACTTTCTATAAGCCTTAAACTTCCTAATTCTACAATTTCTTTTAATACTAATCTTGCTTTTATAAATGAATAATCTTCAAATAATATTTGACTATTTGTTACAGAATTTGTTTTAGGTTTATATGCTTTTATGTCTGCAATAGTACAACTCTCTTTTCCCCAAGAATGGTCTATTAAATATTCTGCATTTATTCCAAATTCTTTATATAATCTTTTTTGTTCTGTATGTGCAATATCGTACATATCAAATATCCTCATTTTATTTAATCTTCTTTCTATTCCTCTTCCTATTTGCCAAAAATCGGAAAGTGGTTTATGATGCCATAATTCTCGTTTATACTTTTCTTCATCTAAATAACCGATATTTTGAGGATTATGCTTTGCAGTAATATCAAGTGCAATTTTAGCTAGATACATATTTGTTCCAATTCCTGCTGTAGCTGTTATTCCATATCTTTTGAATATATCCTTTATTATTTTTTTAGCAAGTTCTATTGGATTTAATTTATATAATTTTAAATATTTTGTAACATCCATAAATGCCTCATCTATTGAATATACATGGATATCTTCCTTGGCAAAATATTTTAAATAAATGCCATAAATATTTGCCGAATATTCTATATATTTTTTCATTCTTGGAGTTGCTATTATATATTTGATTGTTGGAGGTATTTCAAAAATTCTACATCTATTTTTTACTCCTAACATTTTCATTTTTGGAGATATTGCTAAACAAATTGTTCCTTTCCCTCTGGTTGGATCAGCTACTACTAAATTTGTATTAAATGGATCTAATCCTCTTTCTACACATTCTACAGAAGCATAAAATGTTTTTAAATCTATACATAAATAATATTTCTGCATTATTTTCACTCTCCAAATTACAACTCTAAAATTATTATAACATCGTTTTATTTGTTTGTAAACATTTGTTTGTGTTTTATCTTAAGAAAATTTTTCCATTTTTGTTATAATCTGGTAAAGTCCTCTCTAGCACAAAAAGCATTCAAATTAGATTTTCTAATCTGAATGCTTTTTTATATATTTTAAGCTTTCCTCTAAGTTCTATGCTTTATTGCTTGAACCAAATACATCTCTTATTTTATGAGCAACTGTTTCTTCTATTAAATCTCTTCCTTGACCCATATATTTTCTTGGATCAAATACACTTGGATTTTCTACAAATGTTTCTCTTATTCCAGCTGTCATAGCTAATCTTAAGTCTGTATCTACATTTATTTTAGATACACCAGAGATACTTGCTTCATGTAATATTTCGTCTGGAACACCTTTAGCTCCTGGTAATTCTGCTCCATATTTATTACAAATTTCTACTAATTCTGGAATAACTGTTGAAGCTCCATGTAATACTATTGGAGTATTAGGTATTTTTTCTTTAATTTTAGCTAAAATATCAAATCTTAATTTAGCTTCTCCTTTAAATTTATATGCTCCATGGCTTGTTCCAATAGCTATTGCTAATGAATCACAACCTGTTCTTTCTACAAATTCTTTAGCTTCATCTGGATCTGTATACATTGCATCTTCTGCTGCAACATTAACATCATCTTCTATTCCTGCTAATTTTCCAAGTTCAGCTTCTACTACTACTCCATGTGCATGTGCATAATCTACAACTTCTTTTGTTAATTTTATATTTGTTTCGAAATCATATTTTGATCCATCAAACATTACTGATGTATATCCATTATCTACACACATTTTACATGTTTCAAAATCTGGACCATGGTCTAAATGTAATGCTACTGGAATATCATGTTCTTCTAAACCAGCTTCTATCATTTTCTTTAAATATGGTACTCTTGCATATTTTATAGCACTTGCTGAAGTTTGTAATATAACTGGTGAGTTTTCTTTAGCTGCTGCATCCATTATTGCTTGTACAAACTCCATATTATTAATATTAAATGCACCTATTGCAAATTTCTCCTTCATAGATTTTTCAAACATATCCTTTGTTGTTACAAATGGCATAAAAAATCACCTTCCTTAAAATTCATTCTCCCCATTATTCTATTGCTTATTCCTTGGAATGTCAATATTTATTTACTAGCTTGGCTGTTTTTCCTTTAAGTTAAAACAAGTTAGGGAAACTCCCTAACTTGTTTTAGTCCGACGATACGAAGCTTTTAACTTTTTTTCTCCTTAGCCATTTGCTTCATTGCGATATTTATGTATTCATCCAGCTTTTGGCTTTGCTTAACTATTTTTTCATAATCTTCGTTATCTAGTATCATTTGTTCTAATTTTTTTCTATGTATTTTTATTTTAAGCATAACATCCATATCGCATCCCTCCCATGTAAAAATTATATCACATAGTGTCGATTATTTTTTGTCGAAACTTGTCGGGGAATTAAATTTTTTTTATTTTTTTTCAAATAATGATATTTTAAATGTTTCTCCGCTATATGGATAATAAAATTCTTGCTTATCTTTTATAATTTCTGTTCCTTCCATATCTTTTATTTCATCATATAAATTAGTTGATGCATCATCTACTACCCAAATTCTTCCACTGTAATTTTCTATTTCTGTTAAATCTTCAATTGTAGTCATTTGTGGTGCAAATGCTCCATAAGCTTTTTCTACAGTCCAATGACCTACATTATAAAAATATTGTTTATTATCTTTAAATTTAATTGCTACTGAACTACTTGGTCCAACATTAGAATATACAAAAATATCGCCTTCTTGTAATTCATTTGCAATTAAATCTATTGGTTTATTATTTTCTTCTGTATAAGATTTATTTAATAAAGTGGCTCCATTCCATACACATAAAACTATTAATGCTAAAAATATTACTATTTTTATAATTTTTCCTTTTTCTAAAGATAATACATAAGCAAATGCAAATATAAATAGGCCTAACATTGGAAGCATATATCTTGGTATAAATATTGCTCTTACAAAAGAAATTAATAATGTTATAACAACTACTAATCCACATGTAGTAAGTGCAATTGTAACAGGTCTAATTTTTTCTTTATCCTCTATATATAATTTATGTACACGTAATATCATATATATTACAATAAGTAAACCAATTATTGATGGAATTCCAGATACTATTGAATCTTGGAAGAAAAACTCTATTATTTGCCCAAATATATCTGGATAATTTACACTAATCCAAAATCCACTCGCAACTCGTGTAGATTGCATTATAAATATTATTAATCCAGGGATATATAAAAATATTTGTAATATTCCATATATAAACCATCTTTTTATTAATTCTTTTTTCTTTCTTATTATATAAAATAATAGAACTAGATTTATAATTCCTATTGTAAATAGTGCAAAATAATGTGTATATGCACTTAATATGCTAAATATTGCAAATATTATCCAATATTTCTTTTCATTATATTTAAATGCTTTATATGCATAAAATGCTGTTACAGTTACAAATAACATGCTTAAACTATACATTCTTATTTGTGAACCATAATGCATTGTTACTGGCAATAATAATAAAACTAATAAAAAGTAAAAACTAACTTTTTCTCCAAACTCTTTTTTTACTTTTGTTGCTACAAATATTGCAAGTAATACAATTGGTATTACGGAAAATATTCTTAATGCTATAACACTTGTTCCAAATATTAAAGAATATAATTTTAGTAATACATAATATAAAATTGGGTGTACATCATTAATTGCTGATACAAATAAGTTTCCCCAAGGTTGATTTGCAAGACCTACTGAATATGCTTCATCAAACCATAAATTACTATGAAAAGCAGCTAAAAGTGGTATTATAGCAGATAATACCACTAAAGCTATATTAATTATTTTTGAATGTTTTTTTAATATGTTTTCCATACTTTCTCCTTTTACTTAACATTTGTTTCTACTTCTAGATTTTTACCATCACTTGTTACAAGTATATTACCATCTTCATCTGTTCTATATATTTTTGCTCCAACATTTTCTAGATTTTCTATTGGTTCATCATTTGGTAAATTATATGAATTCTTTTTTGCAACTTCAATAATTGCAATACTTGGTTTTACTTGTTCTACAAACTCTTTAGAAGTTGCAGTTTTTGAACCATGATGTCCTACCTTTAATACATCAGTTTGTGGCCATTCTCTTTCTTCTTCATTATCTTGTTCTGCATCTCCCATAAATAAAAAGCTATTTTCTCCATATGTCATTCTAATAACTATTGATGATAAATTTAAATTACTATCATTATCGTCTTCGTTTGCAAGCATTATCTCACATTCTGCATCATCTAATTTAAATTCATCTCCTTGTTTTGGAGCTGTTACTTTTAAATCTTTCTTTTCGATACTATCTAATACATCTTCAAATGTTTTTGTATTAGTTTGTATTTTAGGCATATAAATTGTTCCTATATCAAAATTATCTATTACATCATCTAATCCGCCAATATGATCTTCATGAGGATGTGTTCCTATTAGATAATCTATTTTTTCTACGCCTTTATCTTCTAAGAAATTAACAACATCGTCTCCCATTTCATTTGTACCAGCATCAATTAACATTGTTTTATCTTTATCCATAACTAATATACTGTCTGCTTGTCCCACATCTAAATAGTATACTTTTAAATCTCCTGTAACAGCTTGAACCATTTCTTCATTTGTTATATTTTCTGATTCAGTTGTATTATCTAATGCATTTGCCAAAAAGCTATTATAATCATGATCTTTCCAATAATAATTTCCTAATAATAAAAGAATAATTAATATGATTAGTGAAAAAATTCTATTATTTCTTTTCCATCTTTTATATTCTTTAGTTTGTTTACCTAGTTTTACTTTTTCGAAAAAACTTAAGTCTTGATTATTATCATTTTTCCCCATTTAAATACTCCTATCTTTTGTTTAATTCCATAACTTATTCATTTTATTTTTTATTCTTTCTTCAACTTTTGCTTGTTCTTCTATGTCAATCTCATATTTGTTATTTTCCAATTTTAAAATAGTACCTTCTTTAGCATTGTCTGGTAATTCTTCTTTATTTATACTAATCATTTCTCCTGTTTCTCTATTTTCCAGAACAGCCATATTTCCTTCAAATCTATCTACTGTAAATTTAGTTTCCATTTCATCTAATTTATTTGTTAGCTCCCTTTGAAAATCTTCTATAAAGTCTTTAAAATTTTCCCCCGTTAATTGATTTAATAGGTCTAATTGCAAATAAATTATCCTCCTTTTAATAAATTATTATTTTCCTTTCATTTGTTCTTTTATATAATTTACTTCTTCTTCCATATCTAGTCTTACAAATAAAGGCTCTCCTTTTTCTACAACTTTTGTGTTTGCAGGTAGTTTATTGTATTCATATAAACTGTCCCACGTTTGTAATTCTTTATTTGTAAGTCCTAATTGAGTAAACATGCTATTTGAAGTATCTTCCATAAATGGACTTATTAATATTGCAATTTTTCTTAAATTTTCACATAAATGATACATTACAGATTTTAATTCTTCTTTCTTTTCCTCTTCTTTAGAAAGTGCCCATGGTGCTGTTTCGTCTATATATTTATTAGTTCTAGAAATTAAATTCCAAATTTCTGCTAATGCATCACATAAATGTAAGTCATCCATTTTTTCTTCTACTGCTTTTATTTGTGTAATAGCAAACTCTTCTAAGTCTTTATCTACATCATTTACTTGTCCATTATATTTTGGTATTTCTCCTCCAAAATATTTATTTACCATGCCAATTGTTCTGTTTAATAGATTTCCTAAATCATTACATAAATCATAATTAAATCTTTCTACAAAACCTTCTGGTGAAAATACTGCATCTTGTCCATATGGAAATTCTCTTAACAAGAAATATTTTGTAGCATCTAAACCATATCTATCTACTAACATTTCTGGATATACTACATTTCCTTTAGATTTTGACATTTTCCCATCTTTCATTGTTATAAATCCATGTGCATATATTTTTTTAGGAAGTGGTAAATCTAATGCCATTAAGAATATTGGCCAATATATTCCGTGGAATCTTATTATATCTTTTCCAACAACTTGTAAGTCTGCTGGCCAATATTTTTTAAATAATGTATCATCATCTGATCCATAACCTAATGCTGTAATATAGTTTGTTAATGCATCAAGCCATACATAAACAACATGTTTTGGATCACTTTTTACTTGTACTCCCCAATCAAATGTAGAACGAGTTACACATAAATCTTCTAATCCTGGTTTTAAGAAATTATTAAATAATTCATTTTTTCTATATTCTGGTTCAATAAAATGAGGATTTTCTTCGTAAAATTTAATTAATCTATCAGCATATTTCTTCATATTAAAGAAATATGCCTCTTCTTTCATTTTTCTTACTTCTCTTCCACAGTCTGGGCATTTTCCATCTACTAGTTGTGTTTCTGTAAAATATGTTTCACATGGTACGCAATACCATCCCTCATATTCACCTTTGTAGATATCTCCTTGTTTTAAAAGTTTTTCAAATATTTCTTCTACCACTTTTGTATGACGTTCCTCTGTTGTTCTTATAAAATCACTATATTCTATTTTCATCTTTTTCCATAAGCCTTTAGCATATTCTGCCATTCCATCTACATATTCTTGTGGAGTTTTATTTTGCTCTTGTGCAAGTGTTCCAATTTTTTGACCATGTTCATCTAGTCCTGTTAAAAAATATACATCATATCCGCGTTTTTCTTTATATTTTTTCATTGTGTTTGCAAATATTGTTGTATATGTGTTACCAATATGAAATTTACCACTTGGGTAATAAATTGGTGTTGTTACATAATATGTTTTTTTATCCATTTACATCATCTTCCTTTTATTTTAATCTTTCTTCTATTAATTCAGCAATAGATTTTGCTTTTTCTGTTATGTATTCTTGGTCTTTTCCTTCTATCATGACTCTTACTAATGGCTCTGTTCCAGATGCTCTAATTAAAACTCTACCATTTCCTTTAAATTCTTTTTCTACATCTTCTATAGTATTTCTAATTACTGCATCTTTATCAAAATCATATTTCTTATCATTAGAAACTTTTGCACCTACTAATACTTGTGGGTATATTTTTATTATTTCTTCTAATTTACTTGCTTTTTCTCCTTTTTCTAATAATATAGAAATAAACATTAATGATGTTAATATTCCATCTCCTGTTGGATTGTAATCTAAGAAAATTATATGTCCTGATTGCTCTCCACCTAAGTTGTATCCATTTTTCTTCATTTCTTCTAGTACATATCTATCTCCGACTTTTGTTCTTTTTAAAGTTAATTTATTTTCTTTAGCATAAATATCTAATCCCAAATTACTCATTACTGTTGCAACTAATGTATCATTTTTTAATTTTCCTTTTTCTTTCATGTAATTAGATACTATTGCTAAAATTTTATCTCCGTCTATTACTTCTCCTTTTTCATCTACTAAAAGACATCTATCTCCATCACCATCATATGCAATTCCTAAATCATATCCATTTTCTACAACATATTTTTGTAATCCTTCTAGATGTGTAGATCCACAATCTTTATTTATATTTATACCATTTGGTGTATTGTTTATAATTTTGTGATTTATTTTTAACTTAGAAAATACTTTTTCTGCAACTTGGTATGTTGCTCCATTTGCTGTGTCTATTACAACTTTAAAATCATCTCTATTGTATTTTTCTATAATTTCTTCAAAGTTTTTTCTAAAGAAATATACATATTCATCAACTAAATCTTCTGCATTTTCAGAAATTCCTATTTTTTCGTTGCATGCTGTAAGTTCTTCTAATTTTCCAGAATCCATAACTTCTTCTATTTCTTCTTCTATATCATCTGGTATTTTTGTTCCTTTATTACTAAAATATTTTACACCATTAAATTCATAAGTATTATGTGATGCAGAAATTACAACACTTGCATCTGCTTTTAATTTTTTTGTTAGATATGCTACAGCTGGTGTTGGTAAAACTCCTAATTGTTTTACATTTGCACCATAACTTAAGAATCCTGCTGTCATTGCACTTTCTATAAGTGTTCCCGAAATTCTTGTATCTCTACCAATTAAAATAGTTGGACTATGGTCTGAATGCTTTGCTAAAACATATGCTCCAGCCTTTGCTACTCTATATACTAGTTCTGGTGTTAATTCTGTATTTGCAATTCTTCTAATTCCATCTGTTCCAAAATATTTTCTCATATATATCTTACTCTCCTTTTTGTATAAGCCATACTTATCTGTAGTATCTTTTAGCTAATGTCAAAATTTTTAATTCGTTTTTACTACATTTTGTTTGGCATTTTTATTCCCAATAGTCCTGTTCCTATTTTTAGTACATTTCCAACCATGTATGTTAAATATAATCTTGTGTTTCTAACTTTTTCGTCATCAACCATTATTTTATTGTCATTGTAGAAATTTCCATATAATTTAGCAATATCAATTAAATATCTAGATATTATTGATGGTTCATTTTTTTCTGTTGCTTGTTTAATAGTATCTTCAAATTCATATAATTTTTTTACTAATTCTTCTGCATTTTCTTCTAATTCGTTTAAATCTACCATATCTTTATTAGGTGTATAATTTGCTTTTTCCATTACACTTTTTGTTCTTACATACATATATTGTATATATGGTCCTGTTTCTCCTTGGAAGTTAAGCATTATATCCCAATCAAATACTTCGTCTTTAATTATATTATTTGCTAAATCATTAAAAATTACAGCTCCAATTCCAACTTTTTTTGCTACATCGTCTTTATCTTCTAAGTTTGGATTTTTACCTTCTATAATTACTTTTGCTCTTGATACGGCTTCTTTTAAAAGGTCTTCTACTTTTATCATTGTTCCTTCTCTTGTAGACATTTTTCCTGTTTTTAACCTAACCATACCATATGTTACATGTATTAAACCATTTACATATTTTTCGTCTAAATCAAGATATTTTGCAACTTCAAATAATTGTTCAAAATGCAAGTTTTGCTCTGATCCTACAACATATATACATTTATCAAAATCATATGTTCTTGCTCTATATAGTATTGCTGCTAAATCACGTGCTGCATATGTTGTTGATCCATTAGATTTTACTACCATTAGTGGTGACATATTTTTATATTCTAAATCTACAATCTCTGCACCTTCTGATTCTACTAATTTATTATTTTTTCTTAATATATCTACTACTTCTGGCATTTTATCTATATAGAATGATTCACCTGTGTTGTAATCAAAATGTACATCTAATATATCATATATTCTTTGGAATTCTTTTAAGCTTAATTCCTTGAATTTTTTCCAAATCTCTGTACAATATTCATCTCCATCTTCTAACTTTTTAAAGTTATCCCTGCATGCTTCTAGAACACTTTCATCTTCTTTACATAGTGCATTTATTCTTACATAAATTTTTGTTAATTCATCTATTGGGTTTTCTTCTAAATTATATTCTGCTCCAAAACGTTTATAACCTTCGATTAATTTTCCAAATTGTGTTCCCCAATCTCCTAGATGATTTATACCTATAGTATTATATCCTAAAAATTTATACATATTGTATAAAGCTCTTCCTATTACTGTATTTCTAAAATGTCCAATATGAAATGGTTTAGCAATATTTGGAGATGAATATTCTACAATTATATTTTTTCCATTTCCAATATTAGAAGAACCATATTCTTCTTTTTTATTTTCCATCTCATCTAATAAGTTTTGTATAAGAGTTTCATTATTTATAAATATATTTAAAAATCCATTAACTACTTCTATATTTTTTATATATTCTGTAGGTACTTCTATTTCTTCCTTTATTTCGTTTGCAATTTGCATTGGTGGTTTTTTCATTTCTTTTGC
Organism: uncultured Clostridia bacterium; assembly: GCA_944393485.1. Taxonomy (GTDB): domain Bacteria; phylum Bacillota; class Clostridia; order TANB77; family CAG-508; genus Merdicola. Next base: position 33,073 of record CALYAJ010000003.1, on the reverse strand, counting down.
AAGTTTAAAACAAGGCAATGCAAAATCGCCCATTCTATTATCTTTTGGTTTTTCTATATAATTTTCTAATTCTTCTTTAGAAATGTTTGTAACTTTGCTTATACTTTCTGCAATTTTTTCTTTAAAATTTATCATTTTTTTCACCTTTTCCTTATCCCTTTTTACGTGCATATTATATAATAAATGTAAGTATATTGCAAGGAAAAAGGCGACCTTATGTCGCCTTTCTTAGATTACCTCTGCCTTTTCCTCTTCTTCTACCATATTTGGATTTTCCAAATAATATTTCATTCTTATATAAGATTTCTTTTTCATATTTTCTATTCTATCTAATTTATTTGGTATGCTTAAATCTGGATATATTGGTTCTAGTACAAACTGTGTAATAACCGGTTTCTTTTTATAATATTTATAAATTCCTTCTGGCTTAGTAATTACAAATACTGTTGGTACTACTGGCACATTATTTTCCACTGCAAAAACAAATGCACCTTTTTTAAAATCCATTAAATTTTGATTATATACTTTAAGCTCACCTTCTGGATAAATATGAACCGTTTCTCCTTCTTGCAATAGTCGAGAAACATATTCATAAAAATACTTTTTCTTAGATTTATCAGTTGGTATAGGAATTGCTTTTAATAATTTAATTAAAAAACCGGCAACTGGAATTTTAAAATTAGATTCCAATGTTACAAAACGCACAAAGTCCGGAAAATTCATTAATCCATTCATAGTACAGTCTAAATAATGCATATGGTTTGATATAGTTACTTTTCCGCCTTGTACCTTTTTTAAATTTTCCTTTCCTATAATTTTATATCCTAAAAATATTTTGTTTATAACAGTAAGTATTGGCCAGCCAATTAAATAATATACAGTATTTGATATAAAATTAAATACTATATTCTTTAATTTCATCTTTAAACATCTCCTCAATTTTCTCCATACTTTTTTCTATTCTATATTTTTCAGCACTTTCGCTATAAACTTTTCTCATTCTTTCTAATTCTTCTTTATTTTCAAGCCACATATCAATTTTCTTTGCCAAATCATCACTATTTCCAGCTTCAAATAAACTTCTTGCATCTAAAGCAAATTGTGGTGTTGCAGATTTATTGCTATTTGCAATTATTGGTACATTCCCACATGCAACAGCTTCCAAACAAGAAATTGCTTCTATCTCTGCATCTGATGTATGTACATATAAATCTGTTTGCTCTAAAATTTTCATTAATTCTTTTTCATCTACAAATTCTATTATTGGCTTATTTGTAAGTTCTTCTCCCATTTTTACATATTGTTTATATTTAGGTCCTTTTCCTGCCAAAACTAATTGTATATCTTTTTCATATTTTGATTTTTTGATTGCTTCAAACAACAAATCTTGACGCTTTTCTCCCGATAATCTTCCTACCATTGTTATATAAATTTTATCATGTTTTGTTTTAGGTATATACTTAAATTTATCTTCTATTCCATTAGATATTACATGTAGTTTGGCTGTATAATTATTTGCTTTTAATTCATCAGCAATAAAATTACTTGGACAATGTATATGTCTAAATTTATTAAAGAAATCATCTCTAAATTCACTATATATTTTTTTATTTGCAAAATCATTTTTCCCTAATTTTATAGTGTAGGTTATATTTTCTGGTTGTACATGAAATGCAGCTGTATGTGGTATTTTTAATTCTTCTGCAATTTTTAATGTAGCTCTAGATAGCCAAAATGGCATATAAAAATGTACAATATCGACATCTTGCAAAGCTTCTTTTATTTTATCTTTATTAGGAACTGCAAAACTCATGCCTTGTGACTTTATTATTTTAGAAATTCCTATTGGCAATCTTAATGTTTTTACTATAAATTTATCTTCTCCTTCAGTTCCAGTTGTTAATATTTTTACTTCATGTCCTCTTTTTCGTAATCCTTCTGCAAAACGCCTCGCAGAAATTGTAGTGCCATTATTGGCATTTTCGTATTGATCCATTACTAATAATATTTTCAAACTAATTCCCACCTTATTTATATAAATTTTCTATTTTTATATATGAATACACTTTCTTATTTAACATTTTATCAACCACATCTTCTTTTCCTGCTTTTATGGCATTTCTTACTTCTGTAGAATTATATGTTGATAAATTATCATTCTTAAAAGTAAATATATTTGAAGAATATTTTTTTAGTAAATCATCACTTTGTATTACTTTTTCTAAATTCTTTCCTCTTTCTATTGCAATAAATTTATTTCCATTTAAACACTTTTCTGGATTTTGCCATGTAGGCAATTTTTCTATATTGTCTCCTCCCATGATAAAATATCTTTCTGCATCCTGATAATTATTATTTATAAGTTCTAATGCTTCAGATGTATTTAAATTTTTATTTATATTTAATTCTATTGGTAATGCATCTACTTTATCATTTGAAATTAATTTTAGCATTTCAAATCTTTTATTTTGATCTGCTAAATCTTGCTTTTTATAAAAATTTCCTACTGGTACAAAAAATACTTTATCTAAATTAAATTTTTCCGCTATTTCTATTGCAAGCTTTTCATGGGCAATAGTTGGTGGATTAAATGCTCCTCCAAAAAAGCCATACTTTTTCATTTTTTCCTCCATTAAATTAATATTATTAAAATTACTTCTAGTATTAAATAAATTATAAAAATCCATTTATATAAAACTAATAAAGCTAAGTATTCATTCATTAATGCATCTAGATAATAATACCATCTAGTTGGTGAAGAAATTCCATCTGCTTTTATTCCAACTTTTTTAGAATATATTTTTGATCTTAAAATATGAAAATTATTTGTTACAAATGCAATATTTTCTGTTATTTTTAATTCATTCAATATTTTCTTTGAAAACTTAAAATTTTCAAGTGTGTTTTTAGATTTTCCTTCTTCTATTATATCTGATTCACTTATCCCTTTTTCTACTAGATATTTTTTCATTGCTTCTGCTTCTGTTAGTTCTTGTTTACGAATCATTCCACCAGATACAATAATTTTAGGCTTTTTGCTTTGCTTTTTATATACTTTTATTGCTGAATCAAGTCTTCTTTTTACTGCATCACTTAACTGATATCCATGTCTTAAAATTCCGCCAAGAACTATTAACGCATTATATTCTTTTTTATGTTTTACAAAATTTATTCCTATATTTGCAATTAAAAAGATTACAAAACTTATTGCAAAAAATATTGATAAATATTCTATAAAAATATTCTCTTTTCCAAAAAAGCATAATAAATCTACTAATATTCCTAATATTAGTATTACAAATCTTCTTTTTCTTATCTTTCTTTTTCTAGTAACATCCATCAACATTCCAGATATTCCAGAATATATTAAAAGCAAACCTATTATTGCAAATATTATTAAACAAATATTAATAAAAATCATATTTTCACCCATTCATCTTTTGATTATTTAAATATTTTATCACATTTTGTATTTTTTTTCTATACCTACTATAAACAAAAAAGTGTATCTTTGATGATACACTTTTTGTTTAATTTAAATTTTATCTTTTAATTCTCTACCTAAATTGTTAATTAATGTTTTCATTCCTATAATAAATATATAAGCTAATATTAGATTAACTATAAATATAATTAATATATTCTCTGTTATTGGTGTTAAATGTAATAAATTTTTAAATAAAAATACTGCAAATAAATATCCAATAGCTGTAGTTGTACATAAAAATGTACTTATTTTTGTAAAAGGTCTACATGCTTCTATTACTGCCAAAACACTTATTCCTCCAATTGCCAAATACATTGCAGTTTCTGCTTCTTCAGCAGATAAGTTTAGTCCTTGTCTTGTAAATGTTAAGAAAACTATACTTACTATTATTGCTAATGCATATGGCAGAGCATTTTTTATAACTGTTCGTAAAAATGTTCCTTTAATTGGTTTAGAGTTTTCTTTAAATGATAAGAAGAATGATGTATAACCTTCAATTACTAAATCTATTAGTGTAATTTGTATTGGTATAAATGGGAATGCAGTATTTGTTATTATATTAAATAATGATAATAACATTGAATATATTGTTTTTATAAAGAATATTCTAGCTACATTTGTTATATTATTAACAACTCTTCTACCTTCCATTAATACATCTTTTAATACACTAAAATCTGAATTTAATAATACAATTTGTGATACTTGTCTTGCAATATCAGATGCTTCTGGTAGAGTAATACTACAATCAGCTTGTTTTAATGCTATTACATCATTAACTCCATCACCTGTCATAGCTACTGAATGTCCTTTTTCTTGAAGTGCTTTTACAATTATGCTTTTTTGATGTGGCATAACTCTTGCAAATACACTATATTTATCTACTAATGCTGGTATTTCATCATCTGAACTTATACTTGATAAATCAATATATGAATCATATGATTCTAAGCCTGCTTTTTTTGCAATGCTTGATACTGTTAATGGATTATCTCCAGAAATTACTTTTATATCAACATTTTGTCTTTTGAAGAATCCTAGCATTTCTTTTGCATTTTTTCTTAATGGATCATCTAATGTGATTGCAGCAACAATCTCTAAGCTAGGTAAATTTTCGTCACTTACAACTTTGCTTGTATATGCTATAAATAACATTCTTTTTCCAGCTTTTTGAGCTGATATTATTTCTTCGGGCATTTGCATACTACTTTTTTCTATTAATCTTTCTGGGGCTCCTAATACTATTGATCCTTCGTTTTTAAAGCTTATAGAACTCCATTTTCTTTCAGAAGAAAATGCCATTGTATCTGCAACTTCAAATTTGTCATCACCTTTGTAATAATCTTTAAGTGCCATAAATGTTGCATTATTATCTGTCATTTCATTAACAAATGCTGTCATCATTTTTTGTAAAGAATGTGGCATACATTTTTCATTATATACATTTACACTGTCTACTTTCATTCTTCCTTCTGTAATTGTTCCTGTTTTATCTAGGCATAAAGTATCTATATGTGCTAATGTTTCTACACTATACAAATCTTGAACTAATACTCGTTTTTTTGCAAGTTTTATTACACCTGTTGCAAGTGATATTGTAATCAAAAGCATAAGTCCCTTTGGAAGCATTCCTAAAAGTGCTGCTGCAGTCGAAACAACAGAATTTGTTATATCAACATTTCTAAAGAAATATGCTTGTACAAATAGAATTAATCCTACTGGTATTATTACAAAACTTGTAAAATGTGTTACCTTTTTCATAGAATTAACAAGCTCTGATTCTGCTCTTTTATATTTTTTAGTTTCACTGGTAATTTGTGCTGCAAAATTATCTTTTCCTACTTTTTCTACTTTAGAATAACATTTTCCGCTAACTACATAACTACCTGATAATAATTTATCTCCTTTTTGTTTTAATATTGTGTCAGATTCTCCTGTAAGTAAAGATTCATTTACTTCAACTTCTCCTTCTTCTACTATAGAATCTGCACATATTTGTCTTCCAGCATCTAAAATGATTATATCATCTAGAACAATTTCATCTATGTTCATTTCTTTTTCTTTTCCATTTCTAACAACTAGTGCTTTTGAAACTTTTAATACAGATAACTTTTGCACTAAATTTCTAGCATGTATTTCTTGAGCTATTCCAATAACTATATTTATTATAATTATCAGCATATATGCTAAATTTGTATATGCTTTTACTGCAATTAAAGCTATTGCTATTAATAAATTAAATAAGTTAAATAATGTGCACACATTATCACGAATTATTTCCCAATTTGTTCTTGTTTTATCATCTTCTACTTTATTTATTTTTCCTTCTTTTATTCTTTCTTGTACTTGTTCATCATTCAAGCCTTTTAATTCTTCTTTATCCAAAATTTACACTCCTTCTCTTTTGAATTTTTTGTATTGTATCATACACCATATAATAATACTATATTATTTTACTAAAAACAAATATTTTAAGAATATTTTAAAAAATAATAGTGAAAACAAATTGGAAAGCCTTAATATTTGTGCTAAATTTATCTTTTTTCTCTTTGGCTTTCCGTAAATTTGTTCTGCGCCAATTTTACGTAGTAAAATTGTGTGCAACCTCTGGAGCAAAACGACTTTTATACAATAGGAAAGTATAACTTTCCTATTGTATAAAACAAACCACTCTAAAAATCTTATGTTCTTAGAGTGGTTAAATATATCTATTTAAATAAAAGGGGAATTTAACGTATCTTATCGTATTTCATTTGCTAGTAGCGACATTTCGTAATCTAGCTTATTCATTACTTTGGCAGCTTTTAGTAATTTTTTAGATGCTGCTTTTGTAACATTACTATTTTTATATTTTAATTCATGTTCTAGACTTGCCCAAAAGTCCATTGCCATTGTTCTTATTTGTATTTCAGCTTTTGCATAAATTTCTCCAAGCTCTGTTTTTACTGGTATTTCTACAATTAAATGTAAGCTTGAATAACCGCTTTTCTTAGGTTTTTGAATATAATCCTTTTCATTTAAAACCTTAATTTTAGGATTATTTACCAAAATATTTCTTACTAAATAAACATTTTCTTTAAATGGGCAAATAATTCTTATTCCGGCAATATCATTAACTTTATCAATCATTTCTTTATATGTTAAATTATATTTTTTCTTTTTCATCTTATTCACTATACTTTTGGGGCTTTTTATTCTACATTTAACATGATCTATTAAATTTAATTCCTTATATTTCACCTCCATTTCCTTTATGATTTTGTTAATTTCTTCTATGCTAAGCGAGTAAATATTCATTATTTCTTTAAATATGTCACTCTTTACTGTTAATTTTTCGTTTTGCTGAATTTCTTTATTTGTGTATATCAGTTCGCTTTCTATTTGGCATCAGCTCCTTTCTTTTTAGTATGCATTTATTTTACATATAAATTATTTCCATATTATTCCCGAAATGTGTTTTATTTGTAAATTTAATTTTTGTATTTTAACCGCAAAAAATCGCTAGAAATATAACTTTTCTAGCGATTTTTCTTTTATGATTATTTATAGATTAATTAATTTAGTTCAATTTTCTAATAAATATAATATTTTCTATTATATCTATAATTGCATATGCTATCATTATAGCTCCTATTAATGTGATAATTGCTCCAGTGTTAAATAATATATATATTCCAAATATTATCATTATTATTGATAACACTAAGCTTACTATCCAGGCAGATGCTCCCAAATTTTTTAATTTTAATGATAAATATGTCTTACTAATTCCAGCATATATTATCCATATTGCTACTATTGTTCTTAAAATCATTCCAATTGTATTTATATATACTATTGCAACAATTCCAAATACAGATAATATTACTCCTATTAGTAAATCCCCATTTAGATATTCATCTCTTCCTCTGCCTTTTATATAATTTACTATTCTAGCTAATCCAACTACTAAAAACAGTAAACCAATTAAGCAAGAAATTAATTTCATTGCTGGTTCGTGAAAAATACATAATATTACTCCAAAAATACCAAATATAATAGAAACTATAATATTGGTCATTCCTGATTGCTTCAATAAATCTTTTATTGAATTCATAATATTATTCCTCCACCTCATTATCTATTTTATCATTTTTATCATCATCATCGTCAACTTTTACACCTTGAACATTTACTACAATTTTTTCGACTTTATTTCCTGTCATATTTTCTACTTCTTCTTTTACTTTTGCTTGAATATTTTGTCCAACTTCTTTTATATTTACGCCATATCTTACAATAATGTTTATTTCTATTCTTACATTTTCTCCTTCAGCTTCTACTTTTATTCCTCTTGACATTTGTTTTTTACCACTTATAGCTTTTAAACCTTCAGTAAAACCACCTGCCATTTTAGCAACACCGTCAACTTTTGAAACTGCCATTCCTGCTATTGTTGCTACAACCTCATTTGCTACATTAATTTCTTGGTCTATATTTTTTTCTTCATCCATAATTATACCTCCTATATATTATATTATTTCTGTATAAATTATTTCCATAATGCCTATTTATATAATATCTTAATTAATTTTTTTTGTCAATCTGGAAATAGAGACGTTTCGAAAATCGCTCTATACAGATGAAAAAAGAAGGATAACGAACCAGCCCCGTTTCCCTCTTTTTAGTTCTATTCTATTTCTATTGCTCCTGTATATAGACCATAGTACATTCCTTTTTTAGCTAATAATTCGTCATGATTTCCTCTTTCTATAATATTTCCATGATCTAATACCATTATTAAATCAGAATTTTTAATTGTAGAAAGTCTATGTGCTATTACAAATACTGTTCTTCCTTTCATAAGTTTATCCATACCATCTTGAACAATTTTTTCTGTTCTTGTATCTATACTTGAAGTTGCTTCATCTAGTATTAATACTGGTGGATTGTATAATGCTGCTCTTGCTATTGCTAAGAGTTGTCTTTGTCCTTGTGATAATCCTTCTCCATCACCAGAAATCATTGTATCATATGCATGTGGTAAATGTCTTATAAATCTATCTGCATTTGCAAGTTTTGCTGCTGCAATTACTTCTTCGTCTGTTGCATCCATTTTACCATACTTAATATTATCTTTTATTGTTCCAGTAAATAGATGTGTATCTTGTAAAACCATTCCTAATGATCTTCTTAAATCATCTTTTTTCATTTTATTTATATTAATTCCATCATATCTGATTTTACCTTCATTAATATCATAAAAACGATTTATTAAGTTTGTAATTGTAGTTTTACCAGCACCTGTAGGTCCAACAAAAGAAACTTTTTGTCCTTCTTTTGCATCAAGGCTTATATCATGTAAAATTACTTTATTAGGTACATATCCAAAAGTAACATTTTCAAATTCTACATTTCCACATAATTTAGTATATGTTACTGTTCCATCACCATGTGGATGTTTCCATGCCCATAAACCTGTTCTTTCTTCTGATTCTACTATTTTTCCGTCTACTTCTTTAGCATTTACTAATGTAACATATCCATTATCTTCTTCTACTGGTTCATCAATTAATTTAAATATTCTTTCAGCTCCAGCTAATGCCATTGCAACAAAGTTTAATTGTTGTGAAACTTGTGCTAGTGGGTTTGTAAATGCTTTTATATATTGTAAAAATGCTGCAATACTACCTACTGTTAATAATCCATTAACTGCTAGAATACCACCTACGACTGCAACTAAAACATATCCAATATTTCCTATATTCATAATGCAAGGCATTAGTGTATTTGCATAAGAATTGGCTTTTGTACTACTTTGAAATAACGCTTCATTTAATTTATCAAATCTTTCCTTTGATCTATCTTCATAGCAGAATACTTTTACAACTTTTTGACCATTCATCATTTCTTCTATGTATCCGTCGACTTTACCAATATTTTCTTGTTGACCTATAAAGTATTTTGAACTGTTCTTAGCAAAAAATCTTGAAACTATTACCATTATAACTACCATTAATAAAACAATTCCGGTTAAATATATATTTGTTGTAATCATTCCTATAAATACTGCAACCATAGAAACTATACAAGAAAATACTTGAGGAATACTTTGACTTAATGCTTGTCTTAATGTATCAACATCATTTGTATAAGTACTCATGGTTTCACCATGACTATGACTATCAAAGTAACCTATTGGTAATCTTTGCATATGTTCAAACATTTCTGTTCTTATTTTCTTTAAAGTTCCTTGTGTTATATTAATCATTAATCTATTGTAAACATATGTACCAATAATACCTACAAGATAAACTAATCCCATCATTAAAATAGCCTGTAATAATGATGCATAGTTTGGATTTTGATTTCCTATAAGTGGTGTAATATATTCATCTATTAATGTTTGGATAAATTGTATTCCAATTACACTTGCTGCTGCGCTTATTATAATACTAATTATTACAACTACAAATTGTCCTTTATAATCACTTAATGCATATTTTAGTAGTCTTTTTAATGTATTTGCTTTTTTAGTCTTGTTTTTCATCGTCAGCATCATCTCCTCCCATTTGAGATTCATATACTTCTTGGTATATTTTATTTGTTTTTAGTAATTCGTCTGATGTTCCTATTCCATCTATTCTACCATTATCCATAACTATTATTTTGTCTGCATCTACTATTGAACTTATTCTTTGTGCAATTATTATCTTAGTTGTATCTGGAATTTCTTCTCTAAAAGCTTTTCTTATAAGCGCATCTGTTTTTGTATCAACTGCACTTGTAGAATCATCTAGAATTAATATTTTTGGTTTTTTAAGTAATGCTCTTGCAATACAAATTCTTTGTTTTTGACCTCCAGATACATTTGTTCCACCTTGATCTAAAACTGTTTCATACTTATCTGGTAATTCTTGGATAAAGCTATCTGCTTGAGCTAATTTACAAGCTCTTACTAATTCTTCATCTGTAGCATTTTCATTTCCCCATCTTAAATTTTCTGCAATTGTTCCAGAGAATAATACATTCTTCTGTAAAACCATTGCAACTCCGTTTCTTAAAGTCTCTAAGTCGTAGTCTCTAACATCTACTCCTCCAACTTTTACAAATCCAGATTTTACATCATATAATCTTGGAATTAAATTCACTAAAGATGTTTTTGAACTTCCTGTTCCTCCTATAATTCCAATTATTTCTCCAGAATTAATTTTTAAATTAATATCTTCTAGTGGAAGCATTTCATTTGCTTTTGCATCATCATATTGGAAATCCACATCTATAAATTCTATACTTCCGTCTTTTATTTCTTTTATTGTTTTTTCTCTATTCTTAATTGTTGGGTCTTCTGTTAATACTTCAACAATTCTTTCTGCTGAAGATTGAGCAATAATTATCATAACTAATACCATAGAAAGCATCATTAAACTTGATAATATTTGCCATGCATATGTAATTAAACTTGATAGCTGTCCTGTTTGCATTCCTCCACCTACGATTGTTTGTGCTCCAAGCCATGATAATAGCAATATACAACCATAAATTGCTATTTGCATAAGTGGGCTATTAAATGTAACTATTTTTTCTGCTTTTTTGAATAATTTATATACTAAAGAATTAACGTCCCCGAATTTTTTCTCTTCAAAATCTTCTGTAGCAAAAGATTTAACAACTCTTATTGCATTTAAGTTTTCTCCAACAACTCTGTTTAATTCATCATATTTTTTAAATACTTTTTCAAAATATGGATGTGCTTTAATAGAAATAAATGCTAATAATATTGCAAGTGGTATCATTGTTGCTACATATACTAATGATAGTTCTTTATTAATAGAAAATGCCATAATTAAAGCAAATACTATCATTACAGGTCCTCTTACTAATGCTCTTATTATCATTTGAAAAGCATTTTGAACATTTGTTACATCTGTTGTTAGTCTTGTTACTAAACTTGATGTAGAAAATTTGTCTATATTTGTAAATGAATAGTTTTGAATATTATAAAACATTCCTTGTCTTAAGTTTTTAGCAAATCCAGCAGATGCCATAGCTGCAAATCTTCCTGAAAGTACACCAAAAATTAAAGACATTATTGCAGAAATTACTAACATGATTCCAATTCTAATAATATAATCTAGATCATTGTTTTGAATTCCTACGTCAATTATTCTTGCCATAAGATATGGTATTACTACCTCCATTACAATTTCTAAAACAACCATAAATGGTGTCAAAATTGCATATTTCTTGTACTGTTTGATGTATTTTGCTAGTTCTTTAATCATTTCTTCTATTTCTCCTTTCTCTTTTTAGCACATTGGTTATTGTATCATAAATATTTTTTTATATCAAACATATATTTAATTTTTTTGTAAGTTTTTATTATTTTTGTTGTATAGGAAAAAGTGATTTTTCCTATACAACAAGAAAAAAGCAGTGATTATCTCACTGCCTAGTTTCTTATCTAGGTGTCTTGTGGCTCGTGGCTATATGATTACTATCACCACTCCGCCTGCCACTAGGAATGCACATATAGATGCAAATCTCTGTGACATTCCGCACTGATTTATGAAGAATCCTCTCGACCTTCTATAAACCAGTGGAGCAATCATTGATGTCCATTGCAGTATTCCTGCAATGGCACCTATTAGTAGATTCCAGCAAAATACAATGCCTTGCCAGATTCCACTAATTATTCCACTAGCAAATCCCCGTGTCAAATTTCTTCTTGTTAAAGAAGACATTGCCATAAGGATTCCAATTATTACAACAATGAGCACTCCTGTTGAAGCGACTACCTGTAACAGGTTTGCTACAACAAAAGGCATACACTCACCGATAACAAAATAAATTGCTAATATTAACATATCAAAATCCTCCTCTTTCCTTAGATGTTATTAAATATATGTAAACTGGCATTAGCCAGATAAAAGAGATTAAACAACAAGACAACCTATTTATATTTTACCATGATTTACATAATTTTTCAATGTAGGTTTGCATTATCTTTTCTAATATTTAATATTATTTAAACTTATACTTATAAATAGAATTATTTAATATAACACCCAACTTGTATAACCATTGTTTTTCTTCTCATAGTTATTGTCGCTTCTTTTTTTTTAACACAAAAAAATAGGGATTTTAGAACCATCCCTATATCCCTATTTCTCTATTAATTATTTTTTAAGTATTCTATGTATTCTTCTAAACAAACTCCCATTTCTTTTATTTCTTTTGCATATTCTGTTCCTACATATCTCCAATGCCAAGGCTCATATTTTATTTTTGTAATTTCTTCCTTATCTTCTGGATATCTTAAAATAAAGCCATAATCTTGTGCATGTTTCATAAGCCATTTAAAAGCTGGTTCATCTTCAAATGAATAATCCACATAGTTAAAATCTACTGCAAGCCCTAGGTTGTGTTCACTTTTATATGGCTCTCCAATAGATCTTGCTGTTAGTGTTTCTGCTTCTTCCTGTGTCTTACCTTGTTCTAAATATTCTTGTATACTTTCTTTTATAAGCTTATCTTGCTTGGTTGGATCTCTATATGTAGATTGTGCCCATATTTTAGTTATTCCATCAGATTGCATATCTTCTAGCATCTTAATTAAACCACTTATTGCTCTAGAGTCAAACTTTTTATCATCTTCTAGTACACTAAGCTTTGGCACATAATCTTTTGGCATTTCATTTTCATAATTTACTAACATTAATTTCCAATCTTGTAATTTTCTTTGACTTTCTTCTGAAGGTATCTTTTCTTCTGTTTTTTCTGTTGTAGTAGCATTTAATGAATTACTATTAATTTGCATAGCCATTGACTCCTTACTATTAGATAAATTATTTAAACCATATACTAATAGTATACTAATCAAAAATACAATTGCTACAACTATTCTATAAATAAAAATTTTTCCATTGCTATTTAATTTAAGTTGTGTATTTTTATTGTTTTCCATTACCTCCACCTTACTAATAATTTTTGTCTATATAATTCCAAGAATCTTTGCACATTTGTTTAAAATCATGAGTTGCCTCCCAACCTAATTCTTCTTTTGCTTTTGTAGGATCTGAATAAAACATATCTATATCACCAGGTCTTCTAGGTTCTATTTTATATGGAACTTTTTTACCTGAAACTTCTTCAAAAGTTTTTACCATATCTAAAACACTATATCCTTTACCAGTTCCAAGATTATATATAAATACACCATGTTTTTCTTTTTCCAATTTTTCTAATGCTTTTATATGACCAATTGCTAAATCTACAACGTGAATATAATCCCTTACACCTGTTCCATCTGGAGTATTATAATCATTTCCAAAAACTGAAAGTTCTTTTAATATTCCTTTTGCTACTCTTGCAACATATGGCATTAAATTATTTGGAATTCCCTGAGGCTCTTCTCCAATTAGTCCACTTTCATGTGCTCCTATTGGATTAAAATACCTTAAAATTGCAATATTCCATGAATTGTCAGCCTTATATACATCTTTTAGTATTTCTTCTATAAAATATTTTGTTGTTGCATATGGATTTGTTGTATCACCAGTTTTTAAATCTTCAGTGTATGGAATTTCTGTAGAATTACCATAAACTGTAGCAGTAGAACTAAATACAAATGTTTTTACATTATTCTTATTCATTACATTTAATAAACTTAGTGCTCCTGCAACATTATTTGTATAATAATCTAGTGGTTTTTTAGTAGATTCTCCAACAGCTTTGAAACCTGCAAAATTTATAACAGCATCTATATCGTTTTCCTTAAACACTTTGTCTAACTTTTCTGTATCTAAATAATCAATTTCATAGAATTTAAAATTCTTTCCTGTTATTTGTCTTATTGCATCTAAAACTTTTGGTTTACTATTTGAAAAATTATCTACTATTATAACATCTCTTCCTACTTGTAATAATTCTACTACTGTATGGCTACCTATATAACCTGCCCCACCTGTAACTAATATTGACATATTAAGCCTCCTTAATCACTATAAATATTTTGATAAATTTCATAGTCCCTTAATATTTTTCTAACATAGTTATTTGTTTCTCTAAATGGTATATTCTCTATATTTGAACCATCTGATAATATCGTTTCTTCTTCAATCCATTTATCTACATTACCACTACCTGCATTATATGCAGTAAGAGCTAGTGCAACATTTTCATATTTATCATATAAACTATTAAAATAACTACTGCCAAGTTTTATATTCATTTCCGGATCTTTTAACATTTCTTTTTCGTATTTTATTCCCAATTTTCCAGCTGTTTCTTCGGCTGTGCTATCCATTAATTGCATTAAACCAACGGCATTACTTCTAGAAACTGCATCTGAGTCGAAATTACTTTCCGCTTTTATAATTGCATATAATAATAATGGATCTAATTCATATTCAATAGCAACCTGCTCTACATATTCAGAATATTTTTGTGGGTAAATTATTTTAAGTATTTCATTATGTATTTTAAATACACCAAATAATATATATAACACAAGAATAATGCATGCTAAAATTATAAATATTTTTAGTAACTTTTTTCCCATGTTTTCCTCCTTTGTCACTTTAAATCGTACCAATTATATGCCTCTGAAACTTCTGCTTTAAGAGGTACTTCTAATTTAATTGCATCCTCCATACATGATTGTAATATGTTTTTTACCCTTTCCTTTTCATTCTCTTTTGCCTCTATTAAAAGCTCATCGTGTATTTGCAAAATAAGGCGCGCATCTAATTTTTCTTCTTTTAATTTTTTGTATACATTAATCATTGCAATTTTCATTATATCTGCTGCAGTTCCTTGAATTGGTGTATTCATTGCAGCTCTTGCACCAAATTGTCTAATATTAAAATTCTTAGATTTAAGTTCTGGAATATATCTTCTTCTATTAAATAATGTTTCTACATATCCTTGCTCTTTTGCTTTTTCTACAATTTCGTCCATAAATTTATTAATGCCAGAATATTTTTCCAAATATTGATTTATATATTCCTTTGCTTTTTTTCTAGATACTCCTATTTGTTCTCCTAATCCAAAATCGCTAATTCCATATACAATTCCAAAATTAACTGCTTTTGCATGTGATCTTTGTTCTTTTGTTACTTCATCTATTGGAATATTAAATACATTTGATGCTGCTTGTTTATGTATATCCTCATCATTTTTAAAAGCTTTTATCATATTTTCATCTTTAGAAATATGTGCTAAAACTCTAAGTTCAATTTGTGAATAATCCGCATCTATAAATATGTATCCTTCTTTAGGCACAAATGCTTTTTTTAATCTTTTTCCTAATTCTATTCTTGTAGGAATATTTTGTAAGTTTGGCTCTGTAGAACTTATTCTTCCCGTTGCAGTAATTGTTTGATGAAAATATGAATGAATTCTTCCTGTTACCTTATTTATATATGGTTTTAATCCTTCTACATATGTAGAATTCAATTTAGTTAAACTTCTATATTCCAATATTTTTTCTATTATTGGATGTTCATTTTTTAACTTTTCTAATACATCTACATCTGTTGAATAACCAGTCTTTGTTTTCTTTACTACTGGTAATTTTAACTTTTCAAATAAGATTTCTCCTAATTGCTTTGTAGAATTTATATTAAATTCTTGTCCACTTAAATTGTAAATTTCTTTTGTAAGCTCATCAATATTTTGTTTTAATTCTACTCCAAAATTTTCTAATTTTTCTTTTTCAATTTTTATGCCTGCGTATTGCATTTCTGCTAAAACTTCTACTAGTGGCATTTCTATATTATTGAATAAGTCTTTTTCGTTTAAATTATCTAATTCCATACTTGTTTTTTCATAAAGTTTATATATCAAATATGTATTTAAAGAATTTATTGTTTTTTCATATTCATTAGCATTTGAATTTTCTTCAAATAAATTTATTTGCTCTTCTTTTTTTATTCCTAAGCCTTTTAAATAATCTTCTGTATTAAAATCTAAATATTGATATGCTACATCTTCCATTTTATATTTCATATTAGATGGATCCAAATCATATACGGCAATTTCTGCATCATATACTATTCCCTTTGGTGTAATTCCTAATTGTTTTAATAAAATATAATCTGTTGAAATTTTATATCCATATTTTTTTATTTCTACATCTTCAAAAATCTCTTTTAATATATTTTCTTTTCCTAGTATTTCTGAAAAATATACTATGTTTTCATCTTTCATATATACAAAGATTTTATTAATTTTCTTTTTTATTATATATTCATCTTTATTTTCTTCTATTGTATAAAAACTATAAAAAATTTCATTTTTTATTTTATCTTTTAACTCTTCTAATTGTATTTCTTTTATATCAAATTTCTCTATTTGTTCTGTTTGCTCTTCTAATTGAATTCCATCTGCTAAATTAAATCTTTCTATATATCTATTAAAATTTAGACTTTTAAATAATTTAAATACTTCTTCTTTATTCCATTCTTCTACTTTAAATTGCTCTAAATCCTCTTCAATTGGTGAGTTTACATCTATTGTACCTAATTCTTTAGAAAGAATTGCTAAGTCCTTATTTTCTATAATTCTTTCTCTAGTTTTTCCTTTTATATCCAATGCTTGTCCCTTTTCAATTTCAGCATATAGATTTTCTATATTAGAATATTCCTGTATTAATTTTAATGCTGTTTTTTCTCCTATTCCTGGAACACCTGGTATATTATCTGAAGTATCACCTTGAAGTCCTTTTACTTCTATTAATTGTTTTGGTTCTATTCCATATACTTCTTTTACTTTTTCTCTGTTAAAATCTTCTTCTTCTGTTTTTCCCATTTTAGTTCTAGGAATTCTTATAGTAACTTTATCTGTTGCAAGTTGAAAAGTATCTCTATCTCCTGAAAGTATTGTTACATCAAGTCCTTGTTCTTCTCCAAATACAGATAATGTACCTAGTATATCATCACCTTCATATCCTTCTTTTTCTATTATATCTATATTCATAGCTCGTAATATATCTTTTATTATAGGCATCTGACAGGCAAGTTCATCTGGCATTCCTTTTCTGTTTGCTTTATAACCATCATACATTTTATGTCTTTTTGTTGGTCCTTTTTTATCAAAAGCAACTACAAGATATTCTGGTTTTATATCATCTAATATTTTAAATAGTATTGCCAAAAATCCATATACTGCATTTGTTGGTGTACCATCTTTTGTTGTAAGCATTTTGTTACCCATTATTCCATAAAAAGCTCTATTTAAAATACTATTACCATCTACTAATACTAATTTTCCCAATTTGTTACCTCTTTTCTAATACATATAACATTCTAATACTAGTGTATCACCAATAATTTTGTAACCATCTTCTGGTCTATTCTGTAAATATTCTATTAGAATTTCTTTAGTTAAACTAATCTTTTCTAATTTTTCATTTGAATAAAAATTTATTAAGCCATCTGCTGCCCAATCACATCTTAATGAATTATATGTTACAACAGATTTTCTATTTATGTTAGTAAAATATGCCTTATTGCTTTCTCCCTTTACAGTGTATATAGCAATTTTATTTACAGTTATATTTGTTTTATCTTCATATTCTTTTATGTAATTACTAATATTTTGTACTTCTTCTTTTTCATAAATATTTACTAATTTATGTTCATATGTAACTATTATACAATTATATATATTTATAATGCTATATAAAATTAAAATAATATATAAAAAATAATTACATATTTTGCTCTTATTTTCCTTTAATAGACAAATTAATACAAAGCCAATAATGCTTCCAATGCAAAATCTTAGTCTTCCTGTAAAAAAGCTTGATAATGTTCCCACAGAAACTATAAATGCACTTATTAAACTTATTAAAATTATTAAAATTGTTTTTACTGTAAACAGATTTTTACCTTTTGTTTTTATATCATATATTACTGAAAATGTTAATAATATACCTAAAAAAACATATAACATATATTCTGGGAATAGACCTATACAATTTTTCAAAATGCTTGAAAAGTTATTTAATATATAATTTATATTACTAAAAATTGATGTAATACTTCCTACTCTTGTTTGTTCTTGATTAGTTAAAGCTCCTATAATTTTAACTAATAACATATTAATAGCTATAGAAATTACAACTATTATTATAGATTTAAATAAATCCCAACATATTTGTTTTATATTTTTAATTAAGTCTTCTTTTTTCCCTTCTAATATTACTGGATTTTTTAGTAACGATAATATAAATGTTAAAATTATTAAATAACCAATAGTTCCCTGATATGCAATTACTCCTAATATTGATAATATTACAGCTATAAAAATTCTCTTCTTTTTTTCTGCATATACAATAAATTCTGCAGAATAAGTAAAAAGTAATAAACTAATTGCCATAACGACACATTCCACAAAATACATATCTTCTATGTACATAAAATTAAATATAGTAAAGAATGAAATTATTGTAAACAATATTTCTTTCTTTATTGTGATATTTTCGTAATTTTTTATAACAAGATTTTTTAGTTTAATTACAACTACTGAAGATATGATTATTGCGAATACTAATGTAGATATTACAAAAATATTAATTGGCAAATTTAATATAGATGCCAACATTGTAATTACATACATAAATAATCTGCCATCTTTTAATGACCAATTTGTGGCATATTTTTCATAGCCCACATTTATTATATTATACGTATCGGCAGAATAATGCATAGTAATCCAATTAATATACATTAATACTGCCAATATTATTACTACTATTAAAAAATATATATTTTTCTTTTTCATATTTCTCCTAAATATATGCTAAAAAGTATAATATGTTATCCATAATAACAAAATTGTTTTCATATCCTAAATTTCTAAGTGCAGCATATTCATAAAATAATTCTTTATTTGGATATGCTTCTAAATAATTATCTTCAAAATCTCTGCCTGTATAAAAATTAATTGTTCCAATTGCAGACCAAGTACATGCAACTCCATCATATGTTAATACAGATTCATTGTCTATTTCTGAAAAGTAACCATATTTTTTCATATTAGACAATTTAAAATATCTTGCTTCTGTGATTTTTACATTATTCTCTTTTTCATAGTTCGAAATATATTCTTCTAATCCTTGACATTGCTTTTCTTCTAATTTATTTACTTCTTTGTGTTCATATAATTGCCAAATTGTATTTGCAGTTACAGTAGCTATATATAAAATTATAATTGATAATAAGATATATTTAATAATTTTATAATAAATAAATGCTTGTGTTCCAGAAAATAAATAAAGTAATAATATTCCAACTAAAGAGCCAACAGGCATATGTATTCTTCCTGTATCATAACTGGTTATACTTACTACACACATAGCTATTGTAACAGCTACAGTCATAGCAATAATTATTAAAATATTCAAAAATATATTTTTCTCTTTATGTGCAATTTCATGAATTAATGCAATTAGCATAACAAATAAAACAAAAATTAGCATTAAATAGCTTGGGAATAAACCACAATTATTAACAAATATTGTAGAAAATACCATCGTTCCAAAATTTCCAAGTATATATAATAAATTTTCGACTAAATTTTGAATTCCATTTAATCTTTTTTGTACAGTTCCTGCAATTGTTGTAGCTATTTCTATTTGTATTAAATTTGCTATAAATGATATTCCTGCAATAACAACTATTATTAAAAATTCTTTTGCAACTTCTTTAGGCGCACTTGGATGTTTTATTATAGAAAATACCAATCCTAAAACAATGAATAATCCTATTGTTCCTTGATAACAAAAAGTTGCTAATATTGCTAATAATAGTGCTTTTATAAAATAATATTTACTCTTCTTAGCAATTTGATTTATTGCTAATATGTAGAATAATATACTACATGCCATTACGGCTGACTCAACGAAATACAAATTTTCTACATACATAAAATTAAATATTATACAATATGAAATTAAAATAGCTATAAATTCAAATAATTTTCCTTCACGTGTTCCGCCATGTTTTAACATCATATCTTTAAGTATGATTACACAAATACATGAAACAGCAAGTGCTATTACTGTAAGTCCAATTACAAAAATATTAATAGGCATATTAGTTGCATTTGCAACCATTCCTATTAAAAACATAAATATTCTTCCATCACTTAAAGAATTATTTATTGCATATTCTTTATATCCTATATTCATAATATTATATGTATCTGTTGCATAATGCATAGATATATAATTCCAAAAAACAGCCCCTGTTATTACAAATAAAATAAAAAATAAAATTATATTTTTCGTTTTTCTTTTCATGTTCTCTCCTTTATTCTTTTGTAATTTTGAAATTCACATTTCATACTATATCATAAAAAAAGAAATTACTCTACCCTTTCATTAAAGTAATTTCTATTTTTACTACATATTATTTAATTAATAATTATCTTTTCAATAGTTATGTTCTATATTTTTGTATATATTGATATGTTCCTACGACAGTAGTTAATGATAAGATTATTATAATAATTATTCAAGCTATTCGATTTTTATTCTCTTTTTTCGTTTTCAGAATATTCCCTTTTCATATTTATATTACTTTACTATTTTTATATTTTTTGTGATGTATTCTTTCATATCATTTATATTTTCTTCTTGTACACAATTTTTACCATTTATAAACACATCAACTAATTCACTTTTATTTTCATTACCTTCACTAGCAATTCTTTCGCCGACCATTGTTAATATTTTTTTATACACAAAATTTAGTTTTTCATAATTTATTCCCCCTTGCATATAAAAAAATGGACTTGTTATTTTATTTGCCTTTCTTAAGTTTTTAGTGTAATTTTCACTTTTTGGATATGCGCCAACTGCTCCACAACAATTTATTTTATATTTTTTTGAAGCTTTTTTTAATCCCTTTACTTTTCCAGCAAATAGCCAACCTAAATATATTATTCCATCATCTTTTTTTAGTTTTCTATTAGCTTCTCTTAAAGAATAACAAGGAATATTAAGTTTGTCACTTAATAAATGTGCATATTGTTCTGTATGACCTGTATTACTTTTATAAACTATAGCTTTTATCATTTTCTTCCTCCTTATTAATCATTTTATACCATATTATTAGAATTATAATTTCCCAAATTGATATTATTTGTGATATAGATATTGACATTATATTAACTGGCTGTCTAAAAATTTCTAATATTAGTTTAAATACACAGATTTTTAAAATTGAATATATTAAAATTAAATTTGGAAATAGTATTTGTGCTAAATCAGTATATGATTTTTAGGCAAATTTTGCATATATCAAAATTCCTGTTATTGCTCCCCAATATGAAAAACCATTTAATATAATTTCTTGTATGCTCATTGTTTTATATATTTCTATATTTGTAAATATATCAAAAATTTTCGCACCTAATATAATTCCTATATTTTCTATAAATAAGCAAATCATTATTTCTTTTAATTTATATTTACTTTTTAATTGAATTGTACTTATTATAATATTTAATATAAGTGCTTAATGATATGAATATGATATAAACAAAGCTTGTTTTTAATAGCATAAATCTTATTTCCATTTTTATTATATTGTATTTTTTTTATAAATTAATTTCAATTATTTTTTTGTTAGTTTTCCATTACAGTTATATTTCGTACTTATTAAGACAAAAAATACTGGCCATTAGGCCAGTATTTTTCGCTCACATTCAGATTATAATAATTCACTTATCTGAATGTAAGCTTCAGCATACGCCTCGTCAAGCGCTCTTTCCAGCTCTTCGCTGGTGTGACCTACAAATCTCATTTCTTTATTTGTAAAGCCAAAGTTACAATCACTGATGCGACTGTCTTCGTCTTTTGATAAAAAAATCTCAGGCCATATTTTTTCGAATACTTTCTCAGCATATGCCTCCTTCAGAGGAATTTCAATATTTCTCCACCATCTCGCATTAAGATTTATAGCATCCTTATGCTGAATCTGTTTCGCAAGATGGAGAAAAGCAAGTTTTTCAAAGACCTTCGGGTTATTCTTCATCCCCAACTTTTCAATTGTTTTGCTCATGATATTTTCAACTATCATGGCAATCTTTAATTCCTTAAAAGCCGGATGAGAATAATTTCTAATCTCAAATTCTTTCATATCTATATTGCTTGTCGGATTTCCCGGCTCAATATGATATTCAAGAATTTCCTTGCCCTCCTCTCCCAACAGCTTTAAAAACTCTTCTGTTGGATATTTTATCCAAGAAGTTTTCATTGCTGTTGTTTTGTGAAAAAATTGAATTCCCATTAGGACTTCAAATATAAATGGTTCTAAAAGCCATTTTAAGCTTTTAGACAGCCGAGTATAAAACTCTTCTTTTGTTTTACACTCATCGGCCAAGGCCATTATGTATAGACCTGTTGTGATTTTAGCCACCATTTACTTTTCCTCCTTTTTTTGAATTCAACACAGAGTTACTCATACTAATTATAGCATAACCAAAAACTTATGTCAAAATATGTAACTTATTTATGTAACCGTACTTTTGTATTGCTTTCTTAATGCCATATTTTTCTGTTCTAACTCTCTTATATCATGCTTTATATTCTCTAATTCCTTATTTTGCATAGCTATTTTTTCTTTTTTTAATCTTATTTCTTCTTTTATTAATATATTAAATTTCCTTAAATCTTTTACTGGTATAGTATTAATATCTACTTTTCCATTTTTTAATTTATTGTATAATTGAAGTGTTTCTTTACGTTTTTCTTCATTTATATTATTTGTTGGAATTTCATCAGTTACTATATTTTTTTCTTCATGATTTTTTTTGTTTCGTAATTGTTTAAATTTATTTTTTAAATAGTCAAAAAACTTTATAAAAATATTTTTTTCATATTTTATTATACTTTTATTATTATCTTTCATCTGGAGATTCACTCCTTTTTCCTTCTATTTCTCTTAAATGTGATTTCATTGATGAATTTAATTCAGCTATAATTTCCTTATTTTTAGCTTTTAGCTTTTCTCTTTTTTCTCGAAGTTCTTTTGTCATTTTAGCATTCTCTTCTATTTCTTGGTCTAAATCAGCTAGCATTGCCATTCCTGTTTGGAACTCTAGTTTTTGAATATCTTGCAAAGCTGGAGAAATTTCTTGAAGTTCTTCATCTAAATCCTTTATTTTAAGTTCCCTTTTTCCTACTTCATACCAAGCACCTTTCTTAAATTCTGGATATACACTAGAAAGTATTGTCCATTCTAAAATTATTTTTTCTTTTTTTGATTCATCATTCGCTTTTAATGCTTCAAATATTGGAAACGGTCTCTTATATTCATCCGAAGAATCTTTCATATATCCTTGTGGTGAATAATGACATCCTGTAACCTTATGTATGCCTTCTTCATTAAAGCCTTTTTCATCAAATCCATCTATATCGTATCCATCAACATATATAATATCATTATACGCATTTCTCCCATCTGCCAAAAAGCCATTTACAATAGTCTCTTTAAATTTTGTTTTTCCATAACGGTCAAATCCATGTACATCATACCCATATTTATCATATTTACTTCCTATTTTTGCATACGTTCCATCTTCTAGTTTTTCATGCCATAATCCATCTCTATCGAATCCGACTCTTCCTGTTTTTTCATCAATTTTTATACCTTCATGATTATATCCAAGAAGATCCTTATCTTCTCTTGTAAGCAAATTCACCCATTTTGCTTCTTCTTCATCATATCTAAAAAAATACCTATCATATAAAGTCTGAGTATATGCATTTACTCCACTTTTCTTGTATCCATCAACATCTTGTTCTTCTATACCATCTTTTTCTTCACAATATTGTGTTCCTGTATAAATATTATATCCATATTTTGTTTCAAGATTTGCACATTCTCCTATTATAAAACCTCTAGAATCTACTTTGTCAAAATCTAAATCATTTTTTACATCTTCAAAAAATCCTATTTTCGCTAAATGCTCAACAGAATATTTTTCGAAAAGATCATCACTTTTTTTAAATCCTACTTTTTTTGCTTGGCCTGTTTCTTCATTCATTCTTTCTTTATGCCAAAAATGTTGCCTTGCAGCTTCCAAATATTTTCCTATTTCATAATCATTCGGTAACTTTAAATATGTAAGCTCATAAACCGCATCTAATACTTTTTCCTTTTCTTCTTGATTGACTAAACTTTTTAATACATCTCCCCATTTAGTTTGCGGAGTGATTTTTGCCATATCATAATCACTCTTTGATAATGCGTCTAATACTTTTAAATTTTTGTTTAGTCTTTCTATTCCGGAATTGTTTTTCTCCTGTTACTAATACTTTTTCGGCAATTTGCTTAAACTTCGTTTGACTTTCTGATATTTCAAAAGAATTTTCAAGCATTGGATTAAATCTCATAAAATTACATGCAAAATCAAAAATAATTGGAATATCATCTACAATTTCTCCATCTTTTTTTGTTGTTATTCCTCTTCCTATTTGTTGTAAAAAAGTTATACAAGGATCTTGCCCCTCCTCAGTCTCATCTTTTTGCTTTTTTTCGTCAAATTGTCTAAACATTGAAAGCATTCTAACACCTTCAGAATGAATTCCTTCTGTAAATCTATCCATTGCAATAATAAGTAACATACCTTCTTTTGGATTTTTAGGAGCCATAAATCTTCTTAAATTTTTCTTATCTTCTTTTTCAGGCACTACTCCTGTGTTAGAATGAGTGACTAATAGATTTTCATCTTCAACCGGGAAATATTCTTTCATCAATTTTTTGTAATCTTCTATTATTTTTTTACTTGACTTGTTTTTATTGCTACGAGGTGTAAAACAAATTCCTTTACTATTAAGTATATATTCATGCTCTTTTGTAGTATTTTGTATTATTTCATTTGTTTTTTTTCTTTTCCATTCAACATATTTTTTATTAAACTCTGTTCCTGGCCTATCCATTTCATCTATTCTATCAAAAAATGCCACTAAATCTTTTGATGATTGATTTTTACTAGCATTTTCTGTTTCAATCATATATTTTAATAATGATTCATTTTCTTTTAATCTTTTTTGAATTTTAGGATCTTTAGCATCTGTTTTAGATAATTCTTCTATTTCTTCACTTAATAATTCTTTTAAAAATTCATTTTTCCCCGTAATTTTACATGCCTCATAAAAATCTATTAGCTTAGAATCACGTTCACGAATTTTTTTTAGTGCAGCATTTGAATAAGAACCGTGTTTCATTAAATATTCCCTATAAGATGGTTCTTTTTCTTCAACTGTTTTCTTTAATTTTTCAACAATTGCCTTCATATCAGTGTATTCATGTGTTTCATCTAGTTTAAGATCAAAAGTAACAACTTTAGGTTTTACAATTAAATCTTTTTTTATGGCATCTACTAATGTTAATTTTGCTGCTAAATACGCTTCTCTTCGTATTTCTGGAATACTATATCCACATATTTGTGCTAATTTTGCCATTGCATCTATTCCATCTGATCTATCAGGTGTAGCTGTTAATGCCAAAACTTTAGCATTACTACATTTTCTAATTAACTCTTCTATTTTTTTTCCATTCTCTGGAGTAACTGCTCTATGAGCTTCATCTATAACTATAAGTACAGGTTCTTCTTGATTTGAAATTTCTTCTAACAACTTCTCTATATCATCATTATTTTGATAACATTTAAATAAAAGATTTGGAAATTCACTTTTTGTTATATTAGCTGTATCATCTCCAATAATATAATTTATTTGAGTAATTATTTCTTCTAATTTTTCTTCATCTGAAAGTTCTGGATTTGATTGTACACTTTCACAAATATCATTAATATTTTTCTTTAATTCTTCTTTTTTATTTCCTTTTCTTTTTGAACTTCTTACAAGTCTATCAGAAATTTTTTCTACAGCAGTCTGTAAATACTCTTCTGTACCAATTAAATTCATATATTGATTGTTAAAAATTTCTAGATATTTATCTAAAATTACATATTCAACAATTCTATCTTTCGTTTGATCTAATATAGGATTTTGTGGTGCAAAAAAATATGTAGGAATATTGCTTATACGACTAGCTTCTATTTGTGGTTCTGGTTCAGATTTTTCATTTTCATATTTTTGTAAAAATTTTAAAAATTGACTTAAAAAAATATATGTTTTTCCTCCGCCAGTTGTAGCTACAATTCCAGCAAATCTTTTTGGATCAATTCCCCAAAATAATTCATCTATATTTTTATCTGCTTGTGGTTGTTCCCCTCTTAATTCCATATTATAATTTCCTCACTTATTATATTTAAAACAGTTAGGTATCTCATTATGTCTTATAACTCTCTTTATATAAGTATATAACACTCTATTAAAAATATTGTTACAATAATATATTATTTTTGTTGCATTTTAATTACATCAAAAAAGAAGTAAAAATATTAAATTTTACTTCTTTTTTGATCGTTTATTATTATTTATAATTTCCATAATTCCAATCTGTAGACTTATATAACACTTTTCTTTCATTTTCTACAAATACTATATTTTGTTTATCATAAACTTTTTTCTGTTCTGGAATAAATCCATGTACACATGTATGAGGATAAACCCAAGTATATTTTCCAATAAATGTTCCAGGAGCTACTGTACAATTTGCACCTATTCTACTATTATCACCTAAAATAACTCCCATTGCTTCTCTTCCTAAGTCAATCTTATTTTTGTTTTCATCCTTTATTATTACATTTGATTGGCTGAATGCTCTATTTGCAACTATTACACCAGATCCTATTCTTGAGTTTTTACCAATAATTGAGTCTCCTACAAATGCTAAATCTGATACTTTTGACCCATCTCTCATAATAGTATGCTTTATCTCTGTACTAAATCCTATTACACAATTATTTCCCATTATTGTTCCTGGTCTTACATATGAATTATACATTAATTGACAATCTTTTCCTATATATACAGGACCTTGTATAATACAACCTGACTCTATTTTTGTACCTTCACCTATATATACATTTCCCATTATTTTCACATTTTCTTCTATATCAGTGGTATGTATTTCTTGTTTTCCTGATTTTTCTATCTCATCGATAAGCTTCGAACTTGAGTTAAAGATTTCCATTGCCTCTTCTTTTCCTTCTGTTAATTTGAAGAATATCTCTTCTTTTTCAATATCTTCAAAATAATAATTAATTTTAAAATTCATTTTATCCTCCTTCTTATTAATTTCATTAGATGAATTTGCTTATTTTTTAGATTAGCTACATTTATTAAACTTTTATCAAGCTAAATAAGTCCTTTCATTCTCTATTTAAATTTTATTATTTTTTTACCATAAATAGCTTTAGAAAGTGATAATCTTAATAATGTACATTTTTCTAATTTTTCTCTTGTTCTTTTAATCTTTTTTAGATAGATTTTTTCTTCTAATACATATTAATTTAAGACATAAATGCAATTAAGTCATATTCATTTGAAATTTTATTTAAATCTGTTCCATATAGTATCATTTTATTGTTCTCATTTTGTACTACATATGTATTTTCTAATATTACTAGAACATCATAGGATTTTAATAATATTTGTCCTGACTGATCTATAAAATAATATTCTGTTATCATACTTTCTTCGTTATATCTAGATATAATAATTATATTATCTATTATATTTTCTATTTCATATCCAGTTGGAAGATAATTCATATCTCCATTATTATCATACCAACCATAAATTTCTTCATCTGGATTTTTAAATACTATAGAACCATCATTTAATGTTTCAATATTATTTGAATATTTGTTAAATCCTGGTAAGCATTCTATACTAGAACTTTCCTCGCCATTATTTTTCTTTATTGTTATATTGTATGTTGGATTAGTTTCTATAAAATAATCATCATTTAAAGTATATATAGGATTATCATTTTTTACCGATTCTATAACCATAGTATAATTTTCAGCTTTATAATACAGATTATCATCATTATAAAATCCTGAATTATCTCTTTGTAAATTTTTTTCATAAGTTAAAATTTTTTCTGGCATAGATTGTATCACTACATTTGCTTTTTGCTTTATTAAAATTTGTAAAGCAAATGAATAAGATTGTTCTGTCACTAGCTGCAAATCCTGGTCGCTATATTTAGCTATCATTTCTTGTTCTACATATTTTGATATATTTCTAAAATACTCATTATTACTAATATTAAGCTGTTCATTTCCTTTTGAAATTATATAATAATCATTACCTTTTTTAGCTAGTGCAAAATAATATTTTTGATTATTAATATCTGTACTATGAAAATATGATACACCATCATATTCGCAAGGTATTTTTTCTTCACCATTTTCATTAATAAATCCATATTTTAAATTATTTTCGACAACCATATATGGCTCTTCATTTGTTATTTCTGTCAAATTTCCCATATTATTTAATATTTCTATAACTTGGCTATTTATTTTATTATAATTAACTATACTTATTATTATTGTTACTATAATAATAGCCATAAAACTTATAACAACTATTGCTTGAAGTATATAATATAAAATTATATTAACAATTTTCCTTGTTTTGCTTTCCTGAATATTTTTTTCTTGAAAATGTATGTAAATAAACTGCATAATTATACATATTATATCCCAATATATAATTTCACTATTTAATATAACAAGAATTGAAATTATAATTGCTAGAATATATGATATTATTTGAATTGGTTTAGGTTTATTCTTTTTTATTAATATAATATTAATTAATGCTAATACTATTGGAATTACTGCATATCCAATTATTATATTCAATTTTAAATCTGTAATAATTGGATCTATTGAAAATAAAATAGCCATAAATATTTCATATATTCCAAATATTAATTGCCAAAAAGATATTTTTTTATTTTTTCTATTTTGTATTGCACAAATAATATTTAGTACTCCTATTAAACTACATATAAGTATTAGTATTAATACAATATTCCCCATAATTACATCTATTATAATGCTACCATAAATTGATTTAATACCTTCTGGACCTGATATAATATTTTTATTTAAAAAATCTTTAGTAAAGTACAATATGTATAATGATATTATCGCAATAGTATTTAATATTGCTACAAAAAAATTTGTTCTTTTCTTATTCATATAAAAACTTCCACCTTATTATTTTTTTATTACATAACTTTATTTAATCTATTCTTTTCCAATCTTTTTCTAAATATTTTGTAATGTATATCATCTATTCATTATTACCACACGCTTTTTATCATCCTTCATCTTCCATTTGTGAACTTTTAATAGTTTCTATATATTTGCCATCTTGAGTATAAAAACTACAACTTCCTAATCTATAATAAACATCATAGTCTATAAATGCATATATGGTAGTATCCATATCTTTTACTTCATAAAGAATATTCTTTACTGTACGAGAATAAGAAATTGCATTCGGATCACCTAATAAAGAAACTATATCTTCTACTTTTCTTGATTGCTCATATGCATTAATTAATTCATCTTTAGTTATACTTCTATCGTAAGAATTAAATCTATATGGATAATAATTTTTTATAATTTTAAACTCAAATTCTTCATCAACATCTATATAGCAAACAAGAATTTGATTATCCTTAATAACATATTTCTCTTTATTATCTGTAGTTGTTCTCTCTCTATATTCACTACCATCTGGCATCATAAAATGATATTTACTTTGTATATCATTTTCCTCTTCTCTTTCTAGTATTTTTGCTTCTGCTGATTGTAAATATAATTTTTCTAATCCTATTTTAGCTTTTTCACTATCATTTTCAATATATCCTGAATAAGATAAGTAAATTACTTTATTATCTTTTTGAAATATATAACTACTATTCAATTCTCTTGTTGATGTTCCTTTTGAATAAGAGCCTGGTTGCGATGAAGTTATTTTATTATAAGTATACTCATTAAAATTTTCTGGTACATTTTCTAAAAATTCATTTACTTCACTTTGAAAATTCGATTTGTTTCTAGTTTCCTCTGAAAACATATTAGAAATTACTTCAACATCACGACTTTCTATACCATTTAGTAAATATTGTATTACATCATCATTAGCAGTATTCCAAGAAGTATAGCTGTTACTCCATTTTTCAACTAAATTGTTATAATCACTAGTATTATCATCTTGAGATATTTCATTTTTCCAATCATATATCGATGGTATAAAAACTAGTGGTAATATTATCAAAACACATCCAATTAAAGTACTAATTTTATTAATTTTCTTTTTTTGTTTTTTGGCTTTAATAATACTTACTAAACATATGATAGCTCCAATCAAAATAAGTAATCCTAAAAAAATTAGTATCAGTATTCTTCCAAAAATTGTTATATAATATATAACCATATAGCATTTCCCCTTATTCTTTTTTTCAAAATTCTTGTTTAATTATTCTTTTCTTTTTTTCATAACTTATATTTTTTAAATATAATATTCTTTATTTTGGAAATTAAATTTAAATTTTTCATTGTTTTTTCGTATTTACAAAACATTCTTGTAATTTTGCTATTGCTTAATTGTAGCTTAATTATATGGTTTTGTTTTACATTCTTTTTCTGGTTAAAAGTTTTATATATCTAATTTATATATAACTTCTTCAGTAAAATCTTCTGGAGATTCATATGGCCCATATTCAAATTTTATTTTATTTTTCTTAACATATATTTCATTTGGAATACTTCCAATTATTGATATATTACCTATTTCCTTCAACTTGTTATTTGTGTAATTATATATTGTATACTTACTAGTACTTGGTGAAATCATATCTGAATATGTCCTATGTATAATCTCTAATATCCCATCACCATTTAAATCCACAATATAATATTGATTTACATTATAATCTTTTAAACCTGTTGTATCATCATCATTCAAATATTTATTAACAATATAATCTTTATCATTAATAGAAATGTATTTACCTGTTTCATTTATACCGACCTTTTCTTTTATATTATCTCCATCTAAATCCAATTCGACTGTTGTAGATTCATTATATTCATAATTTTCTATATTTATTTTTTTCCAGCCACTATTTAAAAAGATATATCTACATATTATTAAAACTACTAAAATTATGACTATACTTATAATTATTAATATTAATTTTCCTTTTTTCATTTATTTTTTCTCCCTCTTTTTTAGACTTTCGAATAATAGCACATATATATTGTTTTCTGTTGTTCCAACAATCATCTTTTTATATCTTGTCTTATAGTTATCTACTAAGTGCTTAATCCTATGTCATTCATTTTAGTAAATACTTATCAAATTCCCAGATGATATTACATTATAATCAGAAGCGTCTGGTTCTTCCATATCTTTATCTGTGACTTCGTTAAAATTATATTCGTATGTTATTGTATATGTTTCATCATCGAAAAACAGTTCTACTTTAATTACTAATCCACTATCTTTATCAAAATATACTTTTGCATCGCTATTATATATTACATAACAATCTTTACCGTCTAGCTTTTCAGTAATTATTTTTATTCTTATATAATCAGTTATTGTTTCTAGTGATATTTTATCCAAACCTTCTAAAAAATTTGGAATAACTCTTTGGTCTTGCTCTGTTTCTTGCAAACTCATTTCCTTTCTTCCTGGTATTTGCACATAAGTTTTACGTTCGTTTGGATATACAAATTCAGTCGTTATAATTTTACCAAATCTTGTTATATATTTTACTACATTATCCTTTTTATACATTTCAATAATTTTATTATCTTTTTTATTCAGTGTTGTTTGATTCATTAAATAATAACAATTTTGACACTCTTCGTATTTTGCAATTTTTTTATTTAAGGATGATATAATAAAAATTTTTCTCACATTAATTATTATAAATATTAACAATATTATACTTATAACTATTAATATTTTTTTCCATAATTTTATTTTTTTCTTTTTCATATATATTTTTCCTCCATTGCATCTTCCATCATACAAAGAAACTACATTTATTTTTTCTATGGAATTATTTTAAAATATATAAACTGATATACTATACAAATTATATTTAAAATTTTTGCTATTTTTTCATTCTTCTATTTTTCATATCTTTTACTATTTTCTTTTTAAATCTTTTGAATAATAGTACATATCAACACATCGCAAGTTTTTGTCCGTTTTTGCGGTTATAATATATAATCTGCTTATTTTTTACTCTTTATTATTATTTTCCTCTACAATATCATTAATTTCTTTAAGTTTTTCTTCTAATAATTTTTTATCAATTAATTTTAAAGTATATTGAGATACCATTGTAGGCGACATACTCCTACTCATTGCATATTCAACCACTTGCTCATCTTTACTTGCACATAATATTACTCCAACGCTTAGATTTTCATTTTCTTTTTTCTCTTGTCTATCTAATGTTTCTAAATAAAAATCCATTTTTGAAATAAATTCGGGACGAAACTTATCTATTTTTAATTCAAATGCTACTAAGCAACTCAATGCTCTATTATAAAATAATAAATCTATATTATTCGGATATCCGAATAATATAGATTATTCCGATTCTCATATTATTCCGATTTTTTGAATTACAA
>CALYAJ010000002.1 GCA_944393485.1 uncultured Clostridia bacterium | reverse complement strand
TTTAAATTTTCTTTTTATAAATTTAGTAATTTCTACAAGAATTACAGGTAAAATTGAAAGTCCGATTGTTATAGCCCATTCAATTGGTTTTAATATGGTCAAACTAAATATATTTCTAATAACAGGGACAAATAAAATTATTAGTAATAAAACAAAAGATGATAATAATGCAAAGAATAAATATTTATTATGTCCATTTCCTTTTGTAAAAATAGAATCTGTATTAGATCTTTGGTTAAATGCATGTAGCATTTGTGAAATTGCTAAAACAGAGAAGGCCATTGTTTGTCCTACAATATAACTATCTGTATTATACCCAATTAAAAATGCAGAAATTGTAGCAATAGTTATAAAAATACCATGTAATATAACTCTAGAGACCAATGCTTTCTCGAAAAGACTTCCAGATTTAACAGGTTTTTCTTTCATAACATTTTTACTTGCAGGATCAACTCCTAAAGCCAAAGCAGGAAGTGAATCTGTTGCTAAATTTATACATAAAATGTGTATAGCAAGAATTGGCGGATCCCAGTTTAATAATGTAGCAATAAACAATGTTAAAATTTCTGCAATATTACCAGCAAGTAAAAATTGTATTACTTTTTGAATATTTTTATAAACTCTACGACCTTCTTTTATTGCATACACTATAGTTGTAAAATCATCATCTAATAAAATCATATCTGATGCATCTTTTGCAACATCTGTACCATTAATTCCCATAGAAATACCGATATCTGCTTTATTAAGTGCAGGTGCATCATTTACACCATCACCAGTCATAGCAACAACTTCACCGTTTCTTTTTAAAGAGTTTACAATTCTTAATTTATGGTTAGGAGAAACTCTTGCAAAAACAGAAGTATTTTCTACAGCTTTATCTAATTCTTCATCAGTCATATTATCAAGTTCAGTGCCAGTAATTGCTTTTGTGTTTTCATCATATATTCCAAGTTCTTTTGCAATAGCTTTTGCAGTAATTACATGATCACCTGTAATCATAATTGTTCTAATACCAGCATTCTTACAAGTTTTTATAGAATTTGGAACTTCAAGTCTTGGAGGATCAATCATACCAACAATTCCAATAAATGTTAAATTAAATTCAACATTTTCTTCTTCATCTTCGGGAACTTTATTTAAGATTTTTTTAGCAAATCCCAAAACTCTTAATGCTTCAGAAGAAAGAGTATTATTTAAATTAAGTATTTTTTCTTTGTCTTCATTTGTAATAGGACGTATGCCATCAGATGTAAGAACTGTATCACATAGCTCTAATAATTCATCTAAAGCACCTTTTACATATGCTGTAATTTCTCCATCTATATTATGAACTGTTGTCATACGCTTTCTATCAGAATCAAAAGGCTGTTCAAAAAGTCTTTCGTATTTACGTTCTAACTCTTCTTGATTAATTTTAAAATAATCTCTACCAAGAAGTAAAAGTGCACCTTCTGTTGGATCACCAATAATCATATCATTATTTTTCTTATCAAATGTAGCATCATTGCATAAAAGACCTGAATAAATTAAATCCTTATATAGTTCTTTGTTAGAAATAGAATTTGGTGTGATAGCAGAATTATTAAAAATATCATCTACATTTGCTAGTTTTTTTACAACCATTCTATTTTGTGTAAGAGTACCAGTTTTATCTGAACAAATAACAGTACTGCTACCAAGAGTTTCTACTGCAGGTAATTTCCTAATTAATGCATTTTCTTTTGCCATACGTTTTACGCCAAGAGCCATAACTATAGTAGCAGTAGCTGGTAATCCTTCTGGAATAATAGAAATTGCAAGAGAGATTGCAGTCATAAATAATGGAAGAATTGGTCTTTTATAAAGTAATCCAATTACAAAAATAATTACACATACAATTAATCCAACAATACTTAATGTTTTTCCAACAGCAGAAAGTTTTCTTTTTAAAGGTGTATCAAATTCATCAGAATTATTAAGAAGTGAAGCAATATGTCCAACTTCTGTATTCATTCCAGTTGCAGTAACTACACCAATTCCTCTACCATAAGTTATAAGAGAAGAGGTATATGCCATATTAATTCTATCAGCTAAGAAACAATCTGGTTTTAATATTTCATCTGCATCTTTTTCAACAGGAACGGTTTCACCAGTAAGTGCAGATTCTTGTATTTTTAAATTTGCACTTTCTATAAGCCTGATATCAGCAGGAACAACACTTCCGGCTTCTAAAATAACGATATCGCCAATAACCAGTTCTGAAGCAGGAATTATTATTTCTGAATTATTCCTAATGACATGTGCTGTAGGTGCACTCATACTTTTTAAAGCTTCTATAGAAGCTTCAGCCTTTTTTTGCTGTACAACACTTATAATAGTGTTAATAAAAACTATAAATAAAATAACATATCCTTCAACAAATTCATCCAAAATAAAGGATAAAATACTAGCTAAAATAAGAATTATGATCATAGGATCTTTTAATTCATATAAAGCTAATTTAAAAATGCTTTTTCTTTTCTTTTTTGAAAGTTCATTATATCCATAGACTTTTTGCCTACTTCGAACTTCCTCATCACTTAATCCATAATCAGAAGTTTTAAGTTTTTCTAGAACTTCCGATTCAGAAAGCGAATGCCAATTTTCTTGTTCCAACTAACAAGCAACTCCTTTCATAATAAATTATATCCAAATTATAACAAACTTAATAAAAAAAGAGAATTAATATTGCAATTTATTAAAAATATTAATAAGATATGGAAAAGAGGAGACCATAGAAATCTGTTTTTAACAAAATATGTACTAATAAACGGAGGAAAAGATGAAAAATGAAAATACTAAAGAAAAGAAAAAGTTTACGATACTAGGAATGACAATATGGAGATTACTTGCATATTTCATTATTTATAGTATTTTAGGATATTTAATAGAAACATTATTTGGACTAGTTACAAAAGGTGTAATAGAGAGTAGAAAAAGTTTCATATATGGACCATTTTGTGCCATTTATGGTGTTGGTGCAGTAATTATGATTGGTTCATTAAGACACTTTAAAAAGAATAATTTTACACTATTTTTTGGAGGATTTTTAATTGGTTCAATTGTTGAATATTTTGTAAGTTTATTTGGAGAAATGATGCTTCATGTAAAATGGTGGGATTATTCTAATATACCATTTAATTTAAATGGTAGAATTTGTGTATATTTCTCAATCTTCTGGGGAATTTTAGCAATCTTTTTAATGACATATATAAATAAAAAAGCAGATATGCTAATTGACTGGTTAAAACAAAAATTTAATATAAAATTATTAAAAATATGTACAATATTGTTGATTATCTTTATGTTTATAGATTGTATTTATACAGCAGTTGCTCTTAGAATGTTTTATGCAAGAATAGAACATAGTGGATTAATACAAATACAAAACGGAGAACAATATTTATTAGATTATGAAGAAATTCAAAATGCGCCAGGTGTAAATGAATTTATGGAAAAATATTTAAATGATGAGGTAATGTTAAAAACATTTCCAAATTTAAAAGTAACAGATATAAATGGAAATATTATACTTGTAAAAGATGTTTTCCCAGAAATTCAGCCCTATTATGTAAGAATATTTACACCAAGAGAAAGAAATAAGGACGTTATACAAGAAGTAAACATAGGACAATAAATTTTTTATGAAGATAAGAAAAGTTATTAGATAATTTGATACCACAAATATATATAAATAATTAAAAAGAAAATATGCTAAAAATTAAAAATGAAGAAATTAGTTTGATGGATTATTTAAATACTATTGGTAAAAGGGGAATTTATTATGGAAAATAAAATAAGTACAAGTATACAATATCAAATGACAAATGTTAAATTATTTGATGAAATATTTGCAAATTGGAGAAGTTTTAATGAAAAATTACAGGCAGGACCAAATATTATGAGAAAATGGTTATGTGATGAATGGAATAATATAAAAGAAATATTAAAACAAAGAGATGATTTAATTGTAAAAGACATCAATAAAGAAGTAACAGAAAATGATTTTGATATAACATTTAATAAATCAGATTCAGGAGTAAATATATTCTTTTTCAAATTTCCTGAATATGAATATAATGATGCTGCAAGTAAATATGTAGCATTAGCATTAACTCCTGCTATGCCTAGATATTTTACATTGGAATATTCAGAAAGTTTTTTAACAAAAGAAAGGCAATTTGTTTTTGGTGAATTTAAAGTTGATGAAAATACTAGAACCAAAAAGCATATAAATTATGGAGTGGTAGACAATGATAGAATAACATTTTTTGCAGGGCTAGTATTAAATAAAGTTGGATAAAATTACAATGATTGATATAATTAAGAAAAAATTATGAACTTTAATGATCGTCCCTAAAGTTCACTTAAAGTTTAAAAATGGAGGAAAAATATGGAAAATAAGTATGAATGGAAATTATCAGATATATATAAATCAAAAGAAGATTTTGAAAAAGATAAAGAAAGTTTAAATAATAAATTAGATGAAATAGTTAAATATAAAGGAATATTAGCTGATTCATCAGATAATATATATAATTACTATAAATTATATGAAGAAATAGTAGAGATAATATGCAAATTATATTCTTATGGAATGTTAAGATACCATAAAAATATGGCAGATTCTAAAGGAATTTCAATATTTAAAGAGGTAGAAGCCTTAGATAGTAAAATTGATGAAGTAACTGCTTTTGCAGTTCCAGAATTAACCAAAATGGATACGGAAAAATTAAAACAATATCTTAAAGAAGACAATAGATTAGAAGCATATTCTAAAACAATTAATGATATCATAGAAAGCAAAAAACATATTTTAAGTAAAGATGTAGAAGAGATTCTAGCTAAATTTTCAAATGTACTAATTGGATATAAAAATGCATATGAAATTTTTACAAACACAGAAATGAAATTTACTCCAATAAAAGATGAAGATGGAAATTTAGTAGAAATAAATGAAGATAATGCAGGAAAATATTTAAATTCTTCTAATAGAGAAGTAAGAAAAGCTACACATAATTCTTTAATTTCTGAATATGGAAAATATACAAATACATTAACCGAATTATATTTAAATAATGTAAAACAAGATACTAAAATTGCAAATTTAAGAAATTATAAAAGTTCTTTAGAAAAAGCGGTGGATAATGATGAAGCAAGTGTAAAAGTATATAATACTTTATTAAAAACAGTTAATGAAAATCTAAGTATAAATCATAGATATACAAATTTAAAAAAGAAATTATTAAATGTAGATGAATTACATATGTACGATATGAACTATAATCCATTTTCAAGTAAAGACAGTCTTACAGATATAGAAACTGCGGAAAAAGAAGTATTAGAAGCATTAAAACCAATGGGAAAAGAATATGTTACCAAAATAGAAGAAGCTTTTAATTCTAACTGGATGGATGTATATCCATCTCCAAATAAAAGAGGAGGTGGATATAATATGAATGTATACGGAGTACATCCATTTGTTTTAATGAATTATACAGGAACAAATTTTGATGTATCTTCAATAGCACACGAGTTTGGTCATGCAATGCATTCATATTATTCAAGTAAAAATCAAAATGCTTTAAATTATAGTTATAGTAAATTATTAGCTGAAATGGCATCAACAATAAATGAGATTTTATTTGCAGAGTATAAAATAAGAAGTACAAAAGATAAAGAAACTAAAAAAGAATTATTATATAATAGAATAAATACAGTAAAAGCAACACTAATTGTGCAAACAATGCTTGCAGAATTTGAAAAAGAAATACATTCAAAAGTAGAAAATGGAGAAAACTTAAATCCAGAAATAATCGGAAATTATTATTTAGAGCTTAACAAAAAGTACTATGGAGATAGCCTAACAATAGATGAATACAATAAAAACAATTGGATAAGAATACCACATTTCTTTAGGAATTTTTATGTGTATACATATGCAACAGGAATATCTTGTTCAATAGACATTGCATCTAGAATTTTAAATAAAGAAGATGGATTAGTAGAAAAATATATAGATATGTTAAAACATGGAGGAAGCAAGAAACCTCTAGAAATATTAAAAACAGTAGGAATAGATTTAGAAGATAAAAGAATATATGAAAATGCACTTAAATTCTATGAAAACGATATAAACGAGCTAGAAAATTTAATTTAATGAACTTTAAGGTCCGTCCCTAAAGTTCAAAAACGTCGGAAAAGGAGATAAAATGGGCGAAGTTAAATGGACAAATGAACAAAAACAAGCAATTGAAGAAAAAGGATCTAATATATTAGTTGCAGCGGCTGCAGGTAGTGGTAAGACAGCTGTTTTAGTAGAAAGAATAATTAATAGAATATTAAATGATAAGATTGATATAGCTAAACTCTTAGTTGTTACTTTTACAAATGCAGCAGCAAGTGAAATGAGAGAAAGAATCTTAGATGCTATTTATAAAAAAATAGAAGAAGATCCTTCAAACATAGAATTACAAAGACAAATAACTTTGCTTAATAAAGCTAGTATTTGTACAATTCATTCATTTTGTTTAGATGTAATTAGAAATAATTTTTACGAAATAAATATATCTCCTAATTTTAGAATTGGAGATACCGCAGAAATAGAATTATTAAAACAAGAAACGTTGGACGATTTATTTGAGAAAAAATATTTTGAAGAAGACCAAGATTTTCTAAAATTAGTAGATACATATACTGGTTATAGAGGCGATGAGCCTTTAAAAGAACTAGTAATGGAAATATATAAATTTATTCAAAGTAGTCCATTTCCAAGAAAATGGCTAGAAGAAAAAGTAGAAGAGTTTAATATAAAAGATTTAAGTCTAGATTTTGCTAAAACAAAATGGGGAGAATTAATTTTAGGAGAATATGAAAAAAATATAGATGAAACAATATTAGGCTTAAAAAATGTAAAAAAAGATTTAGATTCAAATCCTGAACTTGAAAAATTTTCACAAGTTATAAGATTGGATTTAGAAAATTTAGAATTATTAAAATCAAACTTGGATTCTTGGGATAAAGTTTATGAATTAAGTCAAAGCTTTTCTTTTACAAAATGGCCAGTTGATAGAAAAATACAATCAAATATTAAAGATGAAGCAAAAGAAAAAAGAGATAAAATTAATAAAAAATTTAAAGGAATTAAAGACAAGATTTTTATATATACATCAAAAGAAGCTGTACAAGATTTGCAAGAAGTATATGAAATACTTAATTTATTAAAAAAAGTAGTATTAGAATTTGAAGAAGCATATAGCAAAGTAAAGTTGGAAAGAAATGTAATAGATTTTAATGATATAGAACATTTAGCTTTAAAAATTTTAATTAAAGAAGAAGACGGAAAATATGTACCAACAGAAGTTGCAAAAAAATATAAAGATAAATTTGAAGAAATTGCTATAGATGAATATCAAGACAGTAATATGGTTCAAGAATATATTTTAACTTCAATATCTAAAGGAAACAATATCTTCATGGTTGGAGATGTAAAGCAAAGTATATATAAATTTAGACAAGCAATGCCAGAATTATTTTTAAGCAAATACGAAAAATATAAACTAAAAAAAGATAAAAATGAAAATGATGATTTAAAAATTCAACTTTTTAAAAACTTTAGAAGCAGAGAAAATATTCTAAGTACATCTAATTTAGTATTCCAAGAAATAATGAGTAAAAAATTAGGTGATGTAGAATATAATGAAGATGAATATTTAAATCTAGGTGCAAATTATCCTGATATAGAAAATGTAGATTTTGCTGGAAAAACAGAAATAGATGTAATAAATTTAAACAAAAATCAAATAGAAGAAGAAACAGAAGATACAGAAAACAATGAAAGAATAGAAGATTCTATATTAGAAGCCAAATATGTAGCTAAAAAAATACAAGAGCTAATTAATAGCAATTACTATGTCTTCGATAAAAAACAAGGATATAGAAAAATTACATATAAAGATATTGTAGTTTTATTAAGATCAACTGCAACACTTGCACCAATTTACGAAAAAGAAATTGCAGATTTAGGAATGCCAGTTTTTAGTGATACATCATCAGAATATTTAAATTCTGTAGAAATACAAACAATAATTTCTGTATTAAAAATAATAGATAATCCAATGCAAGATATACCACTTGTAACAGTTATGAGATCTATGATTGGTGGATTTACAGATAATGATTTAATAGAAATAAGACTTGCAGACAAAAATTGTAATTTTTATGAAAGTATTTTAAAAGCTCAAGTACAAGTAAGTGAAGAATTAAGAATAAAGATAAATAATTTTCTAGAAAAAATAGAAAATTGGAGAGAAGCAAATGAATATTTAAACTTAGATGAACTTATTTGGAAAATTTATTTAGATACAGGATATTATAATTATGTTGGCTTAATGCAAAATGGTAAATTAAGACAAGCTAATTTAAAAATGTTATTTGAAAGAGCAAAACAATATGAAAGTGCATCTTTTAAGGGATTATTTAATTTTATAAATTTTATAGATAAACTAAGATTAAGTAGTGGTGATTTAGGTTCAGCAAAAATTATTGGAGAAAATGAAGATGTTATTAGAATAATGAGTATCCATAAAAGCAAAGGACTAGAATTTCCTGTAGTATTTTTAAGTAGTACTGGCAAAAAGTTTAATATGCAAGATTTAAATAAAAAAGTATTATTACATCAAGATATTGGATTAGGTCCAATATATACAAATTACGAGAAGAAAATAGAATATCCAACACTTGCTAAAGAAGCAATAAAAATAGTAAGTAAAAGAGAAATATTAGCAGAAGAAATGAGAGTTTTATATGTTGCATTAACAAGAGCAAAAGAAAAATTAGTTATAACAGGAATAGAAAAAGATGTAAATGATTCAATAGACAGTAAACAAAAAGAGTTAGAAATTTATAAAGACTCTACAGAAAACAAAATGAATCCAAGCTTAGTTGCAAAATATAAATCTTATATAGATTGGATTGAATTAGTATATCTAAAAAACAAAGATAAAGATATTATGAAATTTAATATAATAAACAAAAAAGATATATTAAAAGATAAAGCAGAAGAAAAAGAAAGCGATATAGATATATTAAAAGAAATTAAAAATAGAGCTACATCAAAAGAAAATATGGATAAAATTAAACAAGAATTAGAATGGAAATATAAATATGAAGAATCTGTAGAATTACCAAGTGAACTTTCAGTTTCTAAAATAAAGGAATTAAAGAATAATAAACAAAGGCAAAATTATAATCAAAATCATAATCACAATCAAGAAGTAAGTTTTGCAAAACCTAATTTCTTAATAGAAAAAACAGAGCTAACAGGAGCAGAAAAAGGTACAATAATGCACTTATGCTTACAAAAATTAAATCATAAAGAAGAATATGATTTAGAAAAATTAAAAAGAATGGTAAAATCTTTAGTAGAAAAAGAGATTATATTACCCAAAGAAGCGGAAAGTGTGAACTATAATAAAATACTAGAATTTTTAAAATCAGATATTTGGAAAGAAATGAAAGAAGCAAAATTAGTAGAACAAGAAAAGCCATTTTACTTTAATATAAAAGCAAATGAAATATACGATGTAAAATCAGAAGAAGACATATTAGTACAAGGTATAATAGACTTATATTATATAAACAAAAATGACGAATTAGTTTTAGTAGATTATAAAACAGATTATGTAGAAAATAATGATGAAGAGAGTTTAAAAGAAAAATATGACATACAACTTGCAATATACAAAAAAGCATTAGAAAAAGCGTTAGATAGAAAAGTAGATAAAGTATATATCTACTCAACATGGCTTGCCAGAGTCATTACAATAAATTTTGAACTTTAGGGACGGTCCTTAAAGTTCATTAGGTCAACATAATATAAAAAATTAAAAAGCCCTAGGAATTTAGGATTTACAGGCTTTATTTATAGCGGTTGATGTAAAATTGAAGATTCTGATAACAAATTAAGTAATGCTATAGAAATACATGTAAAGCATAGATTTATCAATAAAGTTCACGACTGATTAACATAAAATTTGAACTTTAAGGTCCGTCCCTAAAGTTCATACTTAAATCAAAAATGAGAAAAAAGTTTGAAAAAAGCGAGACTTGCAGTGTTAAACTTCCAAAAAAACCTTGATTTTTGGTAATATATGTTATATAATACGCATAGAGCAAAAAACATTACATAAAGAGTGGGAGCAAATCCCACTCTTTATAGGTGTAAAGGGAGGTAAAATATTTGTCTAAAATAGAAAATAATGTAGAAGAATTAGTAAAGCCTATAATAGAAAAGATAGGATATAAACTTTATGATGTCATTTACGAAAAAGAAGGAAAAGATTATTTCTTACGTATCTTTATAGATAACGAAAAAGGAATAAGTTTAGAAGATTGCGAAAAAGTAAATAATGCAATTACAGAGGTTTTAGACGAAAAAGATTACATAAAAGATCAATATTTCTTAGAAGTATCATCACCGGGAGTTGAAAGAATATTAAGAAAAGACTGGCAAATTAAAGAAAATATTGGAAAAAATGTAGAAGTAAAATTATTTAAACCATTAAATGGAGAAAAAGTAATTTCAGGTGAACTTAAAAATTTTGATGAAGAAAACATAATAATAAATGATATTAATATACCTAGAAAAGATATTTCGTTAATAAA
The DNA here is from genome assembly GCA_944393485.1 of uncultured Clostridia bacterium. Lineage (GTDB taxonomy): Bacteria > Bacillota > Clostridia > TANB77 > CAG-508 > Merdicola. The sequence continues at coordinate 46,046 of CALYAJ010000002.1, read as the reverse complement.
AATAAAATTTGAATGGTAGGAGGAATTAAGAAAAAAATGAAAGGTGAAGGAATAGATAATAAACAACTTATTGTTGCAATACAAGAATTAGAAAAAGAGAAAGGAATAAAAAAAGATTATTTATTAGATTCAATCGAAACAGCATTATTAACAGCTTATAGAAGAAATTATAATTCACAAGAAAATGTTAAAGTAGTAGTAGATAGAGAAACAGGAGCATCACATTTATATGCAGTAAAAGAAGTTGTAGAATATGTAGAAAAACCAGTTTTACAAATTAGCTTAGAAGATGCTAAAAAAATAGACAAAACAGTAAAAATTGGAGATACAGTAGATATAGAACTTGTACCAAAAAATTTTGGAAGAATTGCTGCACAAACAGCAAAACAAGTTATAATTCAAAAATTAAGAGAAGCTGAAAGAGAAATTATTTATAGTGAATACAGCGAAAGAAAAGGTGAAATAGTTTCTGGTATAATCCAAAAAGCAGATCAAAATATTGTAGTAATGGATTTAGGAAAAGTAGAAGGTGTTATGCCAGCTAAAGAACAAATACCTACAGAAACATATCATGTAAATGATAAAATAAAAGGATATATATTAGAAGTAAAAAAAGGAGCTAAAGGAGTACCACAAGTTATAATCTCAAGAGCTTGTCCAGAGTTTGTTAGAAAATTATTTGAATTTGAAATACCAGAAATTTATGAAGGTGTTATAGAAATTAAAGGTGTTTCAAGAGATGCAGGTAGCAGAAGTAAAGTTGCAGTATATTCACCAAATGAAAATATAGATCCAGTTGGTTCATGTGTAGGACAAAAAGGAGTTAGAATTCAAAACATAATAAATGAATTAAATGGTGAAAAAATAGATGTTATAGAATGGAACGCTGATTTATCAACATATATTTCTTCAGCATTATTACCAGCACAAGTAATGGCAGTAGATATAAATGAAGATACAAAAATTGCACAAGTAATCGTGCCAGATGATCAATTATCTTTAGCAATAGGAAAATCTGGACAAAATGCAAGATTAGCTGCTAAATTAACAGGATTATCAGATTGGAAAATTGATATAAAATCAGAATCACAATTTAGAAAAATACTAGAAGAAAGACAAGCAGAAATGGAAAATAATGATTCAAACACTGATTCTGAAGAGTAATAGCAATATTCAAGTTAAAGGAAGTGTTAAAATGAAAAAGCAACCACAAAGAACTTGTATAGGATGCAGAGAAAAGAAAGATAAAAAAGATTTAATAAGAATTGTAAAAAATAAAGATGGAGAAATTTCTTTAGATAGAACTGGAAAAGCAAATGGCAGAGGAGCATATATTTGTGATAATATAGAATGCCTAGAAAAAGCCATAAAATCTAAAGCATTAGAAAGAAATTTTGAAATGTCTATTAGTGAAGATGTATATAATGAATTAAGAGGTGTAATTAGTGAATAATAAAATTTTAAATTTACTTGGATTAGCTACAAGGGCTAGAAATATAGTATCTGGAGATAACGCAGTAGAAAATGCATTAAAACTAAAAAAAGTAAAAATGTTAATTATATCTGAAGAAGCTTCAGAGAAAACCAAGAAAAATTATAAATTTTATGCAAATAAATACAATATTCCAATTATATTTATGGGAAAAATAGATGAATTAAGCAATGCAATAGGTGAGAAAAACAGAGCAATTATAGGAATTAAAGATATAAATATAGTTAAAGGAATAGAAAAAATCATTGATGGGGGTGAAGCTATTGGGTAAAATAAAAATACACGAAATAGCCAAAAAATTAGGTCTTGCAAGTAAAGAAGTATTGGATAAAGCACAAAGCCTAAAGATAGATGTAAAAAGCCATCTAAGTGCAGTAACAGATGAAGAAGCAGAAAAAATCGAAAAAGCATTAAAAGATGAAACAGGAAAAGCTAAAAATAATAAAAAAGAAAAAACAGTAAAAAAAGATAAAAATGATTTAAAAAAAGATGAACCTGTAATAATAAGAAGAGAAGTTATTATTTCAGATGAAGAACTTAACAAAAAGGAAGAAGAAGAAAAAGTAAAAAAACAACGTGAAAGAGAAAAACAATTAGGTTTTGTAGAAAGAAACAAAAATAAGGATTTTAATATTGTATACAGAAATAAACAAACAAAACCATTAACAGTTGAAGAATTGTTTGGAATAAAGAAAAAAGAAGAGCCAAAACCTAAAGCAAAAACAGAAGAAAAAGTTAAAGAAGTTAAGAAAGAAGAAAAAATTGTAGAAGAAAAAGAAGTTGAACCTGTAAAGGAAGAAAATAAAAATTTAGAAAAAAGTGAAAGAGAGAGTATGGTAGAGTTACAAAAAACAAAAACAGTAAAAGAAATAGAAAATAATAATAAAAAAGAAGATTTTAAAAGAAATAATAATTATAATAGAAGAGATAATAATAGAAACTTCAGAAATAATAACAATAGAGAAGGTTATAACAATAGAAATAATAACTACAAAAATAATCAAAATGTAAATTATAAAAATAATAACTTCTCTAGAGTTCCAAGACCAATGGACGAAAAGGCCATAGAAAAAAATATTAAAAATATTATGGCTTCTGAAGTTACAGAAAAAGAAAATGTAAGGGAATATAATAAATCTATAGATAAGCAAAAAAATAATAAATATGAAGAAAATAGAAGTAAAAAGTCTGCTAAAGCAAGCAAGAGATTTACTGATGAAGATATAAACGAAAAGAAACTACAAGACTTAAAACAAGCTAGTAGCTTATCTACAATGTTTACAGAGCAAGATGGTGGAATGTTGGATTATTATGATTTATCTACAACTAGAGGAAAACGTAATAAAAAGAAAAATAATAAAAATCAAAAGCCAGCAGAATCAAAGCAAAAAATATTTAAACTTACAGAAATAACAATACCAGAAACAATCTCTGTTAAAGATTTAGCTGCAGAACTTAAAAAGACTAGTAGTGAAGTTATTAAAAAATTGTTAAGCTATGGAATAATGGCAACAATTAATAATGATATAGATTTTGATACAGCTTATTTAGTAGCACAAGAATTTGGAGTAACAGCTAATAAGAAGAATGTTGTTAAAGAAGAAGATATTTTATTTGATGAATCAGAAGATAAAGAAGAAGATTTAGTTCCAAGAGCACCTGTAATAGTTGTTATGGGACACGTAGACCATGGTAAAACATCACTTCTTGATGCTATTCGTTCTACAAATGTTATAGAAGGTGAAGCTGGAGGAATTACACAACATATTGGTGCTTATCAAGTAAAAGTAAATGGTAGAGATATAACATTTTTAGATACACCAGGACATGAAGCATTTACAAGTATGCGTGCAAGAGGTGCTCAAATTACAGATATTGCAATATTGGTTGTTGCTGCAAATGATGGAGTTATGCCACAAACAGTAGAAGCAATAAATCACGCAAAAGCAGCTAATATTCCAATTATTGTTGCTATAAACAAAATAGATTTACCAGGAGCAAATGTAGAAAAAGTTAAAGAAGAATTAATGAAATATGAATTGGTTCCAGAAGAATGGGGAGGAGATACAATTTATGTTCCAATATCTGCTAAAACTCATCAAAATATAGACCAATTATTAGAAATGGTTTTATTAGAAGCAGACATGTTAGACTTAAAAGTAAATCCTAATAAACAAGCTAAAGGAGCAGTAATAGAAGCAAGACTTGATAAATCTAAAGGACCTGTAGCATCACTTCTAGTACAAAGAGGAACTTTAGATGTTGGAGATACAATAGTTGTAGGTTCTTCTATAGGAAGAATTAGAGCTATGAGAAATTATAAAGGTCAAAAAGTTAAAAAGGCTGGACCATCAATGCCAGTTGAAGTTATGGGACTTACAGAAGTTCCAGAAGCTGGAGAAACTTTCTATGAAGTAAAAGATGAAAAAATGGCTAAACACCTAATAGAAAGAAGAAAAAGACAAGCGAGAGAAAAATCAATTAATCAAGTTAATAAAGTTACTTTGGATAATTTATTTAGCCAAATGGAAGAAGGTAAATTAAAACAATTAAACTTAATTATAAAAGCAGATGTTCAAGGAACAGTTGAAGCTGTTAAACAATCTATGGAAAAATTAAGTAATGAAGAAGTAAGAGTAAAAGTTATACATTCAGCAGTAGGTGCTGTTACAGAATCTGATGTAACACTTGCAAATGTCTCAAATGCTATTATTATTGCATTTAATGTAAGACCTGTTCCAACAGCTAAGATACAAGCTGAAAAAGATAATGTAGAAATTAAACAATATTCTGTAATATATCAAGCAATAGAAGATGTTGAAACTGCTATGAAAGGTATGTTAGATCCAAAATATGTTGAAAAATTAATTGGAACAGCTGAAATAAGACAAACATTTAGAATTTCAAGTGTAGGAACAATTGGAGGAGCATTTGTATTAACAGGAAAAATAGAAAGAAATGCAGGTGTTCGTGTAATCCGTGATGAAGTTGTAATACACGAAGGAAAATTAGCTTCATTAAAGAGATTTAAAGATGATGCTAAAGAAGTTAATAAAGGTTTTGAATGTGGTATGCAAATAGAAAATTATAATGACATAAAAGAAGGAGATATTATCGAAGCATTTATAATGGAAGAAGTTAAAAGATAATATTCAAAGGAGGTAAATATGCCTAATAGAAAAGAAAACCGAATGGGTAGAGTTGACGAAGAATTAAAAAAGGTTATAAGTAATATAATTACTTATGACTTAAAAGATCCAAATATAACAGGTTTAATAAGTGTAACAAAAGTAAAAGTTAGTGGAGATTTAAAATATGCAAAAGTATATGTAAGTATGCTAAATGCAAAAGATAATAAACAAGTCCTTGCAGCACTTAAAAAGTCTGCAGGATTTGTTAGAACAGAAGTAGCAAAAAGAGTTAATTTACGTACAACTCCAGAAATTATATTTATTTTTGATGATTCAATAGAATATGGTTCTAAAATAGATACAATTCTAAAAGAAGTCATAAAAGATATTAAACCAGAGAATAAAGGAGAATAGCTATGACAACTTTAGAAAATATTGTGGAAGAAATTAAAAAAGCGGAAAGCATAGTTGTACTAACACATGAAACGCCTGATGGAGATGCAATAGGTAGCGCTCTAGCTATGTATAATGCTTTAAAACAATTAGGAAAAAATCCAGATGTAATAATTCCGGAATGCCCTAGAAATTTTGAATTCTTAGCAGGAGCAGATGAAATAAAAAAAGAAGGAACTAATAAAAATTATGATTTAGCGATTGCAGTAGATTGTGCAACAATTGAAAGATTAAATGGCTGGAGAAATTATTTTGAGGAAGCTAAAACTACTATAAATATTGATCATCATGCTAAAAATGGAATGTTTGGAGACTACAACTATGTAGATCCAGCATCACCTGCATGTGCTCAAATATTAATAATAGTATTAGAAGCTTTAAAAGTAAAAATAGACAAAATCATTGGTTCTTGTCTATTAACAGGAATTATAACAGATACAGGTGGATTTAAATATCAAGGCGTATCAGCAGAAACATTTCAATTTGTAGCATGGTTATTACAAACAGGAGTTAATGTTTCAGATGTATATAAAAAAGCTTTTCAAATTCGTACAAGATCAAGTTTTGAATTATCAAGAATTGCAATGAATAGATTGGAATTTTTAGAAGATGGAAAAATTGCATTTACATATATAACAAAACAGGATGAAGAAGATGTTAAGGCAGAGCCAGGAGATCATGAAGGAATTGTAGAACAAGGAAGAGATATTGAAGGAGTAGAAGTTTCAGTTTTCTTACGTCAAAGAGAAGATAAAACTTATAAAATCTCATTACGTTCTAATAACTATGTAAATGTATCAGATATAGCAATATTGTTTGGTGGTGGAGGTCATATTAGAGCAGCAGGATGCAAGTTAGCAGGTACACCAGAACAAATAAAAAATACATTAGTAAGTGCAATAAGAAAAGTATTAAAATAGGGATTTGGGACTGTCCTTTTTCCTGATTTGAACTTTAGGGACGGTCCTTAAAGTTCATTTTTTTAATTATAAAGAGGTTAAATATGGATGGAATTATAGTAATAAACAAAGAAAAAGGATATACATCGCATGATGTTGTAGCAAAATTGAAGAAAAAATTAAATATTTCAAAAGTAGGTCATACAGGTACACTTGATCCTAATGCAACAGGTGTTTTACCTATTTTAATAGGTAAAGGAACCAAATTTTCTAAATATTTAATAAATCATGATAAAATTTATGAGGCCCAAATAGAATTAGGTAAAAAAACTGATACTGCAGATATTGAAGGAAAAATAATAGAAGAAAAAAGTGTTGATACAGAATATATAAAACAAAATTTAACTAAGGTCTTAGAAGATTTTATAGGAAAGCAAGAACAAATTCCTCCGATGTATTCTGCAATAAAAAAGAATGGCAAAAAGTTATATGAATATGCAAGAAAAGGCGAAAAAGTAGAAGTAGAACCTAGAAAAATTGAAATATATAAAATAGAATTAATAAATTATAAAGAAAATAATATTAAATTTATAGTAAGTTGCTCAAAAGGTACATATATAAGGAGTTTATGTGAAGATATTGCAGAAAAATTAAACACTGTAGGATATATGAAAAATTTAAAAAGATTACAAGTTGGAGAATTTAATATAGATTGTGCAATAAAAATAGATGAGGTTAATATTGAAAATTATGATAAATATTTATATACATTAGAAGACATATTAAAAGAAACTCCAATATTAAATCTTAGTTCTAAAAAGCTAAATTTATTTTTAAATGGTGTGCAATTAACTGTACAAAATGAAAATGGATTATATAAAATATATGTAGATAATAAATTTATAGGAACAGGAACTGTAAAAAATAATTTATTAAAAAGAGATATAATACTATAAGGAGATATTTTAGTGGAAATAGAAAAAATACAAAATGCAAAAACTAAATATATTGGAAAAGATCTACATTTTTTTAAAGAAATAGATTCAACACAAACAGAAGCCAAGAGAAATGTAGAAAAATATAAAGATGGAAGTATAATTATAGCAGATGTTCAAACAAGTGGGAAAGGAACACATGGAAGAATTTGGCATACTAAAGAAAATAATATAGCAATGACAATAATCTTAAAGCCAAAAATTAATTTAAGCAAATTAGAAGGTTTTACTTATGCAATCGCAGAAAATATTAAAAAAGCAATTAAAGATTTATATAATATAAATTTAGAAATAAAAATGCCAAATGATTTATTATTAAATAATAAAAAAATATGTGGGATTTTAACTGAAACTACAACAATTAAAGAACAGGTAAAAGAAATATTTATTGGAATTGGATTTAATGTTAATGAAAATGAATTTTCAGACGAAATTGTAGATATTGCTACATCTTTATATAAAGAAACTAATCAGAAATATTGCAGAGAAGATATAATTTGTAAAATAATAGAAAATTTAGAATTAGAACTACAAAAACGAATTTAACAAAAGATAAAATTGGAGGAAAAATGAAAATTCTAGTAATTGTTTTAATAGTATTATATATAATAATAGGAGTAATTGCTTCATCAAAAAAATTTGTGAATTTAAATGTAATATTAGATGGAGTGGAGATTTATATAGCTTACATATTAATGGCTATATTGATTTACAATATGTCTAAATTTCTATTTTTCAATAATAATGAAGTATATATAATAATATTTGTAATATTATTTATTATTATGATTTTAGTATCTATAGGAATATTATCTGGAGTTGTTCGAATATTAGATTACTATATTAATAGAAAAAAAGTTTTTGCAAATGGTCATAAAGAAATAGGTACAATTATAAAAATAAAAAGCCAATTCAATACAGAATTTTCAACCAGACATTATTTAATTGTTGATATTAATGGAAAAAAAGTAAAAAGCCTTTATTACATAGATGATATTTATAAAGTAGGTGAAAACATAGATGTAATGGTATATAAAAACCGCTATGATGTTATATTATAAGATTAATCATAAATTAAAAACTTCTTCATAAAATAAAATATGGAGGAGTTTTTTATGATTAAAAAAATAAATTTAGAATATCCATTAGACAGTTTAGAACCATATTATAGTAGAGAAACATTAAATATTCACTATAATACTTTGTATGCAGGATATGTTGATAATACAAATTTAACATTGGATAAATTGGACAAAGCACGAAAAGAAAGAAATTTTGAAAATATAAAATGCCTTGAAAAAAATTTATCATTTTTTGCTTCAGGAGTGGTATTACATGAATTATTTTTTGAAAATATGGGCCCTGCAATTCCATCATCACCAGATTTAAAATTAATGGAACAAATTAATAAAGATTTTGGGAATTTTGAGATATTTAAAGAGCAATTCACAGAAAGCAGTAAAGTTGTAGAAGCATCTGGTTGGAATTTGTTAGTGTGGGTACCAAGATTAGATAAATTGGAAATAATTCAATGTGAAAAACATCAAGATTTGACTATTTGGAATTCTAAACCAATACTTGTTTTAGATATGTGGGAACATTCATATTTTTTACAGTATAAGGCAAATAGAGCAGAATATATTAAAGCATTTTGGAATATTGTAAATTGGAATAATGTAAATAAAAGATTTAAAAATAGATAATAAAGTGCGAACAAAATTTCATAATTATATTGACAGATATCAGCTTCAAAATGTAAAATGACAAAAAGAGGGTGGTATTTATGATATATAAATATGAAGAAAATAATAAGAAATCTACACAAGAAGGATTACTTAAGAATATAGATAGAACTAGTAATTTAGACGAAATCCAAGAATATATAAGAAGTGTAATTAGTATAAGAGGTTTCGAAAAAGAAGAAATAGAGAAAAAAATGCTTTTGCTATTAGAAGAGGCAGGAGAACTTGCAAAAGCAATAAGAAAAGATTATTCAGATATGGCAGTAGATAATACTAAATTAAATCATTATTCAAATATAGAAAGTGAAATTGCAGATGTATTTATTGTGCTTACATGTATATGTAACAAATTAAATATAAACTTATTTGATGCGATATATAATAAAGAAAAAGAAAATGTAAAAAGAAATTGGGATAAAGAAGGGGAATAAAAATGGATAATGTAAAAGATATTTTAAATAATTATTATGCAGAATATGATGAAGATGGAAGATTAGAAAAAGACAAGGCACATAGTATAGAATTTATAACAACAACAAAATATGTAGAACAATATTTAAAAACAGGAGATAAAATATTAGAAATAGGTGCAGGGACAGGAAGATATACAATTTATTATGCAAAAAAAGACTTTGAGGTAGATGCTGTAGAACTAATAGAAAGCAATTTAGAAAAACTAAAAGAAAAGATAGAGCCAGGAATGAAAGTTAATGCAGTACAAGGAAACTCTATGGACCTAAGTAGATATAATGATAATACATTTGATGTTACTTTATGTTTTGGACCTTTATACCATTTGTTTTCTGATGAAGATGTAGAAAAAACTATAAGTGAAGCAATAAGAGTAACAAAAAATGGTGGAAAAATATTTTTTGCATATATAACTAATGAAGCGCCAATTTTTAATTATGGATTAAGAAAAGGCCACTTAAAAGAAATTGAAGAAATGTGTGATGAAAATTTTAAAGTTCCAAATATTCCAGAGGAAATTTTTGCAGTAAGATATATAAAAGATTTTAATAAAATAATGTCAAATTATAAGAATATTAAGAAAGTTAAAGAACTTGCAACAGATGGAATTGCAGGAGGTGTTGGTGCAATATATGTAAATGAATTATCTGATGAAGATTTTAAAATATGGGTAAAATATCATTTAGCAACTTGTGAAAGAGAAGATCTTATGGGATGTAGTAATCATATATTATATATTGCAGAAAAAATATAACAGGCAAAAAATTGCGCTTAAAATGAGGCATAGTTTTCTATGCCTCATAAAATTTTCCTTGCCAAAAATCTTGTTCTTTTAATAATTTTTCAAATCCGTTTAATATCCACTTTTTGTGTAAATTCCATTCTGGTGCAACAAGTAAGTCTTTTGGAGCATCACCAGAAATTCTATGAATTATTAAATCTTTACGAATATGTGTTATTACATACGCTAAGCTATCTAAATAATATTCTAATGTAATTGGCTCATACTTTTTATTAAAATACATATCTGCAAGAATTGTATTTTTTACTATATATGTTGAATGTATTTTTAATCCTTGAATATCATGTTTATTTATAAAATCTACAGTGTTTTTTATATCATCAAATGTTTCTGTAGGAAGACCAATCATCATATGTGCAATTACTTCTATATTATATTTTCGTAAAATTTTAACAGCTTCTGTAAATTGAGAGCTTGAATAAAAACGATTAATTATCTTTCCTATATTATTATTAGAAGTTTGCAGACCAAGTTCAACAGATACATTATATTTATCCAAATACGATGCAAGAAGTTTTGCAATTTCTTCTGTAATGCAATCAGGTCTAGTAGCAACAGAAAGACCTACAATTTTATCACTAGCATTTAGAGCAGAATCGTATTTTTCCTTTAAATTTTCTAGTGTATCATATGTGTTTGTGAAGTTTTGAAAATATGCTATAAATTTATTTGCACGTTTTCCACGATAGCTATTTAAAAAGTTTGTTACTTGATTTTCTATATGTTGATTTGAATATTTAATTAATTCTCCAGAACCTTTTTCACTACAAAAAATGCAACCAGAATTGCTTAAAGTTCCATCACGATTAGGACATGTAAAACCTGCATCAATACAAATTTTTAATGTCCTTTCACCAAATTTATTTTTATAATAAGTATTTAAATGATTATATCTTTCTCCTGTTTCCATAATGCAAATATTATAACAGATAATACAAAATATGACAAATTAATACATTTAATTGACATAAAACCAACAAAAAGAGTATAATAGTATTGAGGCTAAAGTTTTTAATACTTAATAAGGAGGGATTATGCCTATGAAGAAAGTAATAATTCAAGGCAAAACAACATCATTAAATCGGGCTAAAAATGCTGTAAGGCAGGTTTATGGTCCAAAAAGCTTTAATGCACAATATATGCACGGTGAGGTGCATATGTATTTTCCGGATGAAATTTCGGAAAATAAGGTAAAAAAAATTGCAAGAGTGCTTAAGCTTAAAGTGGTTAAGCTCGAAAACCGGGCTGTACTTGATGTAAAATAACCTCTGTAACCCCCTAAATGTGGAATCAATAAAAACACATTTCAGGGGGGATGTCTTTTTTTATGGTATAGGGGAAAGTGATTTTTACATTAATACAATAAAATTTGACTAGGGTAACATAATTTGATAAAATATAGGACAAAGTTTTTTTGAAGGTAGCAAATAGAAGGAAGGAAGGAAAAATGATAGACTTTAAAGAGCAAAACTTAGAAAAAGACTTAATAAAGGCAAAGAAAATGTATGCGCCTGATAAGACTACTAGGTATTTTTATAAAAATGAGATAAAAATACCTAAAAAATCGTTTGTCTTGTTATGTGGAACTCCGGGATCAGGGAAAACTACATTGGCTCGGAAAATATGTATGCAATCCAGCGTAATTCATATTGACATTGATTGCGTATTTGATAAGGCAACAAAAGAGCTATATCCAAATGCGGAGTATCTGAAAGAAGAAGAGATTAACTTTATCGCAAAGAAAGCCCATGATAAAGCATATCAAAATGCAGAAGAGGCATTGGCAAAAGAGACTACTGTAATATATGATACTTTAGGAATATTTCCAACAGATAGAGCAGAGGTGTTAAGTAGACTGAAAGATAACTATTCTTCTGCAATACTTGTAATATTAAATTGTGATATGTTGAAGGCTGTTTTGCGATCGATTAATCGAGGAGATACGCAGAATAGGACAAGTTTAATCCTATTAACGTATGACTATTTGCAATATCAACTTCAAAATCCAACTAAATATTTTATTGGATTTGATGAAGTTTACATCATTGACGAAACAAAAGATGTAACAATAAAGGAGCCATGAGAGTGGCTCCTTTATGTTTAACTAAATATTTGTTACTTTAAAAAAATAGTAATATCATTTTTTAAAGTTTTGAAACTAGCAAAATGAATACTTTTTATTCCAAGAGATTCAGCAACTTCAACATTTGTTTCATTATCATCAATAAATAAACATTCTTCAGGAACAAGAGAATATTTATCAAGCAATATTTGGTAACATTCTTTTTCTGGCTTTGCATATCCGAACTTCTGCAGAATAAACAGCACCATCAACTAAATCAAAAATTTTAAAATGTTCCTGATCATATTTTAAGTCGAATTTATTAACATTTGATAAAAAATATAAATTATATCCTTTATTTTTTAAACTTAAGAGATAATCATATGCAAATGAAGCTTCAAATAGAATATAATCATTATTTTTATTTTCTAATATATATCTTAATTTTTTTGAATATGTAGGATTGTTTTTATAAATCTCTTCAAGTATTTCCGGATAAGATAAATCACCTCTATTACCTAAATACCATTCTTTGCTACTCCAAATCATTTTTTTATATAATTTTATTTCTTCTTCATTTAGCCCAATGTGTTTTAAATATATTTCTGGGAAAAAATCTATCAAAACACCACCTAAGTCAAATATAATATTTTTTATCATAATTAGTACTCCTTAATTAAAAAATTAAAGGAATTATAGCATAGGAAAAATTAAAAGATTGAAAAATTATGTAAAGCGTGCTATAATAATATAGTCGCACAAACAAAATATGTAGAAAACAAAAGAAAGGAGCTTCAAATAATGAGAGAAGCAATTGTAAGAATCGAAAAATATGACGGAACTGTTGTAACAGGAAGAGTAACAGAACTTGGAAATTCTGCTGTTGAGGTAAGAAGACAGCGGAAAGTAATGCCCGAAGTATTTTTGGAAGACTACATACGAGCTTCCATAGATGATGGAGAACCAATCTGGCTTGAAAAAGCCGATATAAAAAGTATGGAGGAACTGAAGTATGACCAAATCCTGTTTGTCGGGAGTCCGATGGTTAGAAGTGCAAGCTGGCCGGGATTCTATTCTTATAAAATAATGGAAAATGGTCTTACACAGTATTGCGAAGATGGGACTCCGAAAATCATTGATGGAAAGGAGTACGACGGACTAGAAGAAGAGCTTGTCCCACAATGTGAAGAAGGGCTTGAAGAAGGCGAAGAGCCTGATGAAGGTCTGGAAGAAGATTGTGGTCTTGACTTATTCTAAAAGTGGTCACCTGTAATAATATGTTAAATATTACAGGTGGCTTTTTCTATTTAGTACAAGAAAATTGACGGATAACAAACTAATTCAAAGAGTGTCTCCTTTGTTCACTTTGAATCTTAAATTTAATTCTTGGGTTAATACGTAAATTGTGATATAATAACAGCGATAACTAAATGTTTAAGAGTGCTTACAACAATCATAGTAAGCGAAAAAAAAAAGGAGGGCTTTTTATGGATATGAAGGACTTAAGGAAAAATGCTATCATAAATGTTATTACAAAACAAAAGGAAAGCATTACTGGTAGATATCTTGGAATTAAGGACGAAAAAATCCGGATAATACCACAGAAAAAAATTGTGGTAGATGATGAAAAATTATTGGGAAATGGTCTGATAGATTGGACCTTAATAAGGTGCTCTAAAGACTTTGGACAACCAATAGAAATTCCCGAAAGAGATGTGAAAATCTGGTGCTTTGCACGGTATGACGAAATGGATTGCGAAGGAACAGATACTGAAGAATATTTCTGGGACTTCTTTCACTACTATGATGCAAAATATTTACATCATAATGGTGAAAAAGTAACTCAGTATAATTCTGCGGGATTTTTCAAAGGTGAAAGAGAAAGCGAAGTAGAATTGATTCCCGATGCTAGAGTAGCACCTATTGAAAGCACTCCCAATATTTAAGTTATCAAAGCCTAAAAAGAGTTGGAAAGTGATGTAAGCATCAAATTCCAACTCTTTTTCCTAGATAAATAATAAATTGGCTTAAAATAACAAATGCTCTTTTGTTATAAGATAAAATATGATAAAATACAATTGGCATTTTGGAAAAATTATATGTAGAGTATAAAATCTGACCAGTCAGACTAATTAAAAAACACTCTAAAAACTATTAAAATATTATAGGGAAATATATATAATAGGAGCAGATATGAGCAATTTACAAATAATTTCAAGTGGAAAATATATTCCAAAAATAAAAATAACAAATGAAGAATTAGAAAAAAAATACCAAGTAGAAGAAAATTATATTATAAAAAGAACTGGTATAAAGCAAAGATTTTATGCAGAAGAAAAAATAGAAGAATTAGCAATTAATGCTTGTAAAGAAGCATTAAAAAATACAAAAGAAAAAATAGATTTAATAATTGTAGCATCAATATCAGAAATAAAACAAATGCCAAGCATTTCGTATGATTTACAAAAATATTTTAATATAGAAGATTGTATGTGCTTAGATTTACTTGCAGGATGTGCAGGTTTTATAAATGCAATTGATATTGCAAAATTATATATGGATAGTGAGAGAATAAATACTGCATTAGTCGTAGGAGTAGAAAAACTATCAGATCATATAGATAAAAATGATATAAATACAGAAATTTTACTTGCAGATGGTGCTGGAGCAATAGTTATAAAAAAATGTGAAAAACAAAAATTATATGATTCATATATAGAAAGCAAAGGTCAAAAAGGAGAAATATTAACATTTAGCAGTGATGAAAAAATATATATGGACGGAAAAGAAGTATATAAATATGCTGTAACAGATACAGTAAAAAACATAAATAAATTATTAGATAAAAATAAAATAAATTTAGACGATATAAAATATATAATTCCACATCAATCAAATAGAAGAATTTTATCATCAATGTCAAACAAATTAAAAATTCAAAAAGAAAAAATGTACTCAAATGTAGAAGAATATGGAAATACATTTTGTGCAAGTATTCCTATAGCAATAGATGATATGGCAAATCAAGGATTATTAAAAGAGAATGATAAAGTACTTCTAATAGGCTATGGCGGAGGCCTAAATACAGGAAGTATATTATTAGAAATATAGAAGGGAGAATTTTATGAAAATAGCATTTATGTTTCCAGGTCAAGGTGCCCAAACTGTTGGAATGGGAAAAGACTTATATGACAAATATGAAGAAGTAAGAGAAGTATATAAAGAAGCTTCTAAAATTTCTGGAAAAGATATAGCAGAAATTACATTTAATTCCACAATGGAAGAATTAAGTAAAACAGAAAATACACAACTTGCAATAGCAACTATGAGTTTAGGAATATTAAAAGTATTAGAAAAAAATGGTGTAAAGCCAGAAATAACAGTAGGTTTAAGCTTAGGAGAATATCCAGCATTAATAAGTGGAGGATATTTAAGCTTTGAAGATGGAATTACATTATTAAACACACGTGGGTATTTAATGGGAAACAAAGTAGAACCAGGAAATTACAGTATGGCTGCAATAATTGGTCTAGATAGTAAAATTATAGAAGATGTTTGCAAAGAAATTGCAGAAAAAGGAATGTTTATATCACCTGCAAACTACAATTACTCAGGTCAAACAGTAATATCAGGTGATGAAGAAGCAATTAATTTAGCAATAGATGCTTTAAAAGAAAAAGGAGCCAAAAGAGCTTTAAAACTAGCTACAGGTGGCCCTTTCCATACTATAAAATTAAATAAAGCAAAAGATTTATATACAGAAAATTTAAAAGAAGTAAAATTTAATAAAGAAAATCCAAAGGCAAAAGTAATTAAAAACTTAGATGGAACATTTTATAATGAAAATGATGATATGGTTGATATATTGTCTAGACATATTGTAAGTTCAGTAAGATTTGATAAAGCAATTAAAACAATGCAAGAAAATGGAATTGATACATATGTAGAAATTGGACCAGGAAAAACTTTAACTGGATTTGTAAGAAAAGAAAATAAAGAAGCAAACTTAGTAAATATTAATAGTGTAGAATCACTAGAATCATTTTTAGAAAATTTTAGAAAAGGAGAGTAAGAAAATGGAAGAAAAAGTAGCTTTAATTACAGGAGCAGCAAGAGGAATTGGAAAAGCAATTGCTGAAAAATTTGCAAAAAATGGATATAATTTAGTAATAAATTATGTTTCAGACAATACTGATTTAGATGCAATAAAAGAAGACTTTAAAAAATATGATGTAGAAGTATTATTAGAAAAGGCAGATGTAAGTAATTATGAAGAGTGTGAAAAAATGGTAACATCTGCAATAGAAAAATTTGGAAGAATTGATGTATTAGTTAATAATGCTGGAATTACAAGAGATAATTTATTAATGAGAATGAAAGAAGAAGATTTTGACAAAGTAATTTCTATAAATCTAAAAGGAACATTTAATTTAACTAAACTTGTAACACCATATATGATGAAAAAAAGAGAAGGAAGAATTGTAAGTATTTCATCTGTTGTTGGTGTTATGGGAAATGCAGGACAATCTAATTATGCAGCATCAAAAGCTGGAATTATAGGATTTACAAAGAGCATTGCAAAAGAATTAGCATCAAGAAATATTTTAGCAAATTGTGTAGCACCTGGATTTATTGCTACAGATATGACATCAGTATTAAATGACAAAGTAAAAGAAAGTATAAATGCACAAATTCCTTTAAAAAGAATGGGAACAGCAGAAGAAATTGCTAATGCAGTATATTTCTTAGGAGGAGAAGAAAATACATATATAACAGGTCAAACTTTAAATATAGATGGGGGTATGATTTAAAAATGGAAAGAAGAGTTGTTGTTACAGGAATAGGAGCAATCACACCAATAGGAAATACAGCTAAGGAGTTTTGGAATAGTATTAAAGAAGAAAAATGCGGTATTGATGAAATAACAAGATTTGATACTAGTGATTTAAAAGTAAAATTAGCTGCAGAAGTTAAAGGATTTAATTCAGAAGATTATTTAGACAGAAAAGCTTCTAGAAGAATGGATTTATACACAAAATATGCAGTTATAGCTTCTAGAGAAGCATTAAAAGACAGTGGAATTACAGAAGAAAATACAGATATGACAAGAGTAGGAACAGTTATAGGTTCTGGAATTGGTGGATTAGAGACAATGGAAAAAGATATAGTAGTATGTGCAAACAAAGGTCCAGATAGAGTATCACCATTCTTTATACCAATGGGTATACCAAATATGGCTGCAGGTAATGTTTCAATAGATTTAGGATTAAAAGGAGAATCTGTTGCTATGGTAACTGCATGTGCAACTGGAACACATTCAATAGGAGAAAGCTATAGAATGATTAAACATGGATATCAAGATGCAGTTTTAGCAGGAGGAACAGAAGCACCAATTACAAAAAGTGGTATAGCAGGATTCCAAAACTTAAAAGCATTATCACAAGCTACAGATAAAAATAGAGCAAGTATACCTTTCGATGCAGAGAGAAATGGTTTTGTTATGGGAGAAGGAGCAGCAGTTATAGTTCTAGAAGAATTAGAACATGCTAAAAAAAGAGGAGCACATATATATGCAGAAATAGTAGGATATGGAGCTTCATCAGATGCATATCACATAACATCACCAGCTCCAGATGGAGAAGGTGCTACAAGAGCAATGGTATCTGCAATAGAAGATGCAAAAATAAAAGCAGAAGATATTACATACATAAATGCACATGGTACTTCAACACATCTAAATGATGCAGGTGAAACTATGGCAATTAAGAAAGCTTTAGGTGAAGAAGCAAGTAAGAAAGTTTTAGTAAGTTCAACAAAAAGTAATACAGGCCATATGTTAGGAGCAGCAGGAGGAATTGAAGCTATTGTATGTGTTAAAGCAATAGAAGATGGATATGTACCTGCAACAATAAACTATAAAGTAGAAGATCCAGAATGTGATTTAGATATAGTTCCAAACAAAGGAAGAAATATTGATGTTAAATATGCAATGTCAAATTCATTAGGATTTGGTGGACACAATGCATCAATAATATTTAAAAAATATGAAGGATAGGAGTAATGAAAAATGGAATATAGTGAAATAAAAAAATTATTAGATGATATGGGAAATTCTAAAGTAGATAGTTTAGATATAGAATTTCCAGATGGAACAAAAATTAAAATGAAGAAAAATGAAGCAAAAATTATAGAAGCTGTAGCTCCAGCAATGCCAGCTGTAAAAGAAGTTACATTACCAGCAGAAAATAAACCAGAAGAAAAAGCTGTAGTAGCAACAGAAAATTATAAAGAAGTAAAATCACCAATGGTTGGAACATTTTATAGCGCACCATCTCCAAAAGATGCACCATATGTAAAAATTGGAGATAAAGTAAAAAAAGGTGATGTTCTTTGTGTAGTAGAAGCAATGAAATTAATGAATGAAATAGAATCAGAATTTGATGGAGAAATAGTAGAAATCTGCGTTAAAAATGAAGATATGGTAGAATATGGAACAACATTATTCAAAATAAAATAATGAACTTTAGGGACGGTCCTTAAAGTTCAAAAACGTAGGAAACCATACTGCGAAGCTAAACATAGAGCTTAATAAACAAAAATATAAAGGAGAAAAATTATGTTAAATATAAATGAAATAATGGAAATAATTCCACAAAGACCACCATTTTTAATGATAGATAGAGTAGAAGAATATGTACCTGGTGAAAGTTGTACTGCTTATAAAAATGTATGTATAAACGAACCTCATTTTCAAGGACATTTTCCAGGTAATCCAATAATGCCAGGAGTATTAACAATAGAAGCATTAGCTCAAACAGGTGCTGTTGCAATACTTTCTATGCCAGAAAACAAAGGAAAAAATGCATTATTTGGTGGAGTTGATAAATTAAGATTTAAAAGACAAGTAATACCAGGAGATGTATTAAAACTAGAAGTTAAAATTATAAAAAGAAAAGGTCCAATAGGAGTTGGAGAAGCAATAGCTACAGTAAATGGAGAAGTTGCTGTAAAAGGTGAACTTACATTTGCAATTGTATAATATATTGGATACTTTTATATAATTCTTTAAATGAAGCAATTAACTAAGAAAGGATTTGAAATTAAAATGTTAAAGAAAATATTAATTGCAAACAGAGGAGAAATAGCTGTAAGAATTATAAGAGCTTGTAGAGAAATGGGAATCAAGACAGTAGCAGTTTATTCAGAAGCAGATAGAACAGCATTACATACAAAACTTGCAGATGAAGCAGTATGTATTGGTCCTGCACCTTCTGTAAAAAGCTATTTAAATGTAAAAGCAATTATAGAAGCTGCTTGCTTAACTGGTGCTGATAGTATTCATCCAGGATTTGGTTTCTTATCAGAAAATAGTAGTTTTGCAAAGATGTGTGATGAAATTGGTTTAAAATTCATTGGACCAAGACCAGAAATAATTGAACTTATGGGAAATAAATCAAAGGCAAAAGAAACAATGAAAAATGCAGGAGTTCCTGTAGTTCCTGGATCTGATGGATTAATATATACAATGCAAGAAGCTATAAATATATCAAATCAAATAGGATATCCAGTAATGCTTAAAGCATCTGCTGGTGGTGGCGGAAAAGGAATAAGAGTTGCATATAATGAAGATGAACTAAAAAAAGCATATGAAGTTGTAAAACAAGAAGCAGCAATTTCTTTTAATGATGATAGTATTTACATAGAAAAATTTGTAGAAAATCCAAGACATATTGAAATTCAAGTAATGGCTGATGAACATGGTAATGCAGTTCACTTAGGAGAAAGAGATTGTACAGTACAAAGAAGAAATCAAAAAATGCTAGAAGAAACACCATCAGGAATTGTTGATAGCAAATTAAGAGAAAAAATGGGAGCAGTTGCTGTTAAGGCTGTAAAAGAAGTTGGATATACAAATGTTGGAACAATTGAATTTTTAGTAGATAAAAACAAAGATTTTTATTTTATGGAAATGAATACAAGAATTCAAGTAGAACATCCAGTAACAGAAATGGTAACAGGATTAGACTTAATAAAAGAGCAAATTTGTATAGCTTCAGGAGAAAAAATGAAATATAAACAAAAAGATATTACATTTACAGGACATAGTCTAGAAGCTAGAATAAATGCAGAAAATCCAGAGAAAAACTTTATGCCATGCCCAGGATTAATAGAAGAATTACATCTTCCTGGAGGAAATGGTGTAAGAGTTGATACAGCAGTTTATTCTGGATATAAAGTACCACAAAACTATGATTCTATGATTGCAAAAGTAATTGTTCACGGAAAAGATAGAAAAGAATCTATAGCAAAAATGAAAAGTGCTTTATCAGAGCTTGTAATTTCTGGAATAGAAACTAATAGAGACTTCATATTAAAAATATTAGATAATGAAAAATTTATAAAAAATAAATATGATACATCATTTATAGAAAAAGAATTTGGAAAATAGTAAACAGAAACCAGTGCATAGATTTGTATTGGTTTTTGTCATTTTTATTGAAAATTAACAATAATGATGCTATAATAATTATGTTTACTAACAACCACGTGATAATTAATAAGGAGGACATGACTATGTCAGAAAGGTTAATTTACTCAAAAAGTTGGATACGGCACAAAATTGAAGTAACAGTTTATGTGCCTGTTCCAGGTATTATGGAAAAAGAAGAAGCGCCGGCTATGGGAGACAGTCCTATGGAAAGGGACGAAAATATCATGAGGTTTGCGGAAGAAATGTGGTTTCCACAATATTTCCGCGCTATAAAAAGAATTATAGAAACATATGAAAGAAGTCCAATGCCTTTAAGGTATATAGAAGGACAGAAGATTGATATTTTTCCAATGGTAGAACGAGTCGGAATCTTTTCAACTACTAGTGGTCTAATTGCAGTTGATAATGATGGACTACTAGATATGAGAAGAGAAGGTTCCGGGGCCCAAATCTTTGGACATGAAATAGGACACAAGCTTCATACAGTGAAGGTGAGTAACGATTTATTGCAAGAAATAGAAAGCTTTTTTTCAGTAAATCGTATGCTTGCGAAGGAGCTATTGGCAGAATTGACCGGAGAATTAATCGCTAATGATAACTCTGCAATAAAAATATCTTATATTGATGAAAATTCAAAAAGATATTTTATGCAACAAATATTAAAATTAGCGTGGGAATGATTCTAAATAAGAGCCTAGTAAGGATAATATCCTTTTACTAGGCTCTTTGTCTTTTTAAAATTTAATTATTTTTCGACTTAAAATCACTATTGTAATAAAAAGAGTTTTGGTATAAAATGAAGTCGTAAAAAAGAGAAAAAAGGATGTGCTTAAAATGGAAAAATATGATGTTATTGTCGTTGGAATGGGGCCAGGCTCAATATTTTTTGCTTATGAGATGATTCAAAAAAATCAAAACAAAAAGATTTTACTAGTAGAACAAGGAAAACGAGTAGAAGATAGAAATTGTCCAATAGATACAATTGGAAAATGTACAAAATGTAAGCCGTTTTGTAATATTACAAGTGGATTTTCAGGAGCAGGAGCATTTTCAGATGGAAAATTATCATTATATAATAAAGAAGATGAAGACTTTTATGTAGGAGGAGAACTACATAAATATGTTGGAGTAGAAGAAACAAAGAAATTAATAGATTATACTGATCAAATATATCTAGATTTTGGAGCAGATCCAAAGCTAGAAGGAACAAAATATAAAAAAGAAGTTGCAGAAATAAAGAAAAAAGCAAAAAAAGAAGAAATAACATTAATAGATATACCAATAAGGCATTTAGGAACAGAAAAAGCACATGAATTATATAAAAAATTAGAAGATTATTTAGAAGAACATAATATAGATTTAATGTTTGAAACAGAAGTAAAAGATTTAATAATAGAAAATAACGAAGCAAAGGGAATAATAGCATATAATATTAAAGAAAATAAACAAGAAGAAATCTATGGAAAAAATATTATAATTGCAGTTGGTAGAAAAGGTGCTAACTGGCTAGTAGATATGTGTAACAAGTATAATATAAAAACAAAAGCTGGAGTAGTAGATATAGGTGTAAGATATGAACTTTCAGATGAAGTAATGAAAGATATTAATAAATATATGTATGAAGGAAAATTTATAGGATATCCAGGACCATATAAAGATAAAGTTAGAACATTTTGCCAAAATCCTAGTGGATTTGTTTCATCAGAAGTTTATGATGAAGGCATAGATTTAGTAAATGGACATTCATATAAAGATAAAAAAAGTACTCAAACAAATTTAGCAATTTTAGTATCACATAATTTTGAATATCCTTTTGACAAACCGATAGAATATGGAAGAAATATAGCTAAAAACTTAAACGAACTAGGAGCAGGAAATATAGTTGTTCAAAGATTAGGAGATATTTATAGAGGAAAAAGAACGTGGGCAAAAGAATTAGAAACAAATAAAATAAAGCCAACTCTAAAATCAGCAGTAGCAGGAGATTTAACATTTGCTTTAGGTTATAGAACAATGACTGACATACTTCAATTTATAAGAAAAATGGATAAAATAGTTGAAGGATTTGCAAATCCAGAAAACTTATTATATGCACCAGAAATTAAATTTTATAGCAACAAAGTAGTAATAGATAAAAATTTTGAAACAAGTGTAAAAGGATTATATTCAATAGGTGATGGAGGAGGAATGACAAGAGGACTAATGATGGCATCTGCCTCTGGAGTACAAATGGCAAGAAATTTAATAAAAAAATTGTAAAAAAACGAATTTATTATTATAATTAATAAAAAACAGAAGAAAAATAAAAATATTAGAGGTGTTATTATGGAAGAAGAAGTAGAAAATGGAGTAGCATTATTAGAAGGAATTTTACAAAATTGGAAAAATGAAAATAGAGGAAAAAAAGAATATTATATATTTTTTCCTAGATGCATAAAAGAAAATGGAAGAAATATTGTATTATTTCCAATTTTTGAAGAAAGTGAAAATAATACTGTAAAACTTAAAGTATGGGGCAAATATTGTTTAGAGACATATACATTAGAGGAATATTTAGATGCTACAAGTGAAGTAGTATTAAGCAGTAAAAGATTTATAAATTACAAAAAGAAAAAATTCATACAAAATATAATAGATGTATTAAACATATTCTATGTTGCACAGAGCTTTATGAGTGTACCTGAAGAAAGTATTGAATATATTGCAAACCAAGAATTATTAGAAGAGAAGATAGATGAGTTTAAAGAACATTTTAAATCAATATTAGCTGATGAAGATTTAGGCCCTATATATGGTGTGAAAAAGGAAAAACCAAAGCCAGAGCCAGTAATTGCTAAAATTCCTACAATAGAGACACCTAAAACAGAAGAGTTAACTATGAAAAAGCTACAAGCAAGTATCGCTAAAATTGAAGTAAGAAAATCTGCTCCAACTAAATATATGTTAAAATTAATGGAGAAATTAGGTGATTTATCAAGCACTGTAGGAGATGACAAAAGAATGAAAAACGACAAAATAAAAGGAACTATAGAAGAGTCATTAGCAGATGTTTTATATTATACATGTTCATTAGCAAATACTTATGGAATTGATTTAGAAGAATGTACATATTTAAAAGAAGAAATTGAAAGCAAAAAACATAATAGAAAAAATATGTTTAAGGAATAAAGAACAAAAGGGGCATGATTAAAGTTTTATGACCTTTTAAATAACTTACATGCCCCGTCTTTGTTCGTCGCCAAAATTGCCGTGCAATTTTGTGTGAAATTTATTAATATAATAGAGAAGTTCGGAGAACTTTCCTATTATATTAAAATAGTGTCCACTTTGTTCATTATACAATAGGAAAATTATACTTTCATATTGTATAAAAGTCGCTTTGCACCAAATGGACACTATTTATATAAGAAAAGGATCTAATAAGGTAAAATATTACAATCACTATTGACTTAAGGTTTACTTATTTTACTTAAAAAATTAAAGTGATAAAAACAAAGTATTCAAAAGAAAAAATCATAGAAAGGAGAGTATGACATATTTAATTATAAAATATATCATACATAATGAATATGGAAAAAAACAAGGAAGATAAATTATTAAGTATGCCAGAAAACTTTAATAGTATAGTAGAAAAATATGACTTCGAGTTAGAAAACCCATCAGGCTTAAAATTTGTTTCTGATACTGCACTAGAGATTGCATTTAGATTAATAAAAGAAGGAAAAATTGAATTATCTTATAAAGCAGAAACAGAAGAATATTATCCACAATTAATTATAAAGTCAAATCTTATAAGCTTTTGCGAAAACAAAATAACTTCTGAAGAATTATTAGAAAATCTAAAAAATAATATAAATCAGTACATTAAAGAGGATAAAGACGAATGGGAAATAATATGTAAAACTGATACAATAAATAGTGTATGTAGAGGTTGTAATTATGATAAATGTCCTAAAGTATTAGCAGCATATGTTCTATATTTATATGGAAAAGGAGAATTAAACAACAAGCTAAAAGAAAGAGAAGAATATAGAAAGAAAAATAATACAAATAATAAATTTGATTTTATATGGAATGTAAAAGATGGCTTAAAAAATGTGTCTGAAGATACATATCAATTTTGTAAGAGAATAGTTGATAATAATTGTATATGGGTATCAAATGTTTTAAATGAAAATAATAGTGTAGAAATAAAATCATTATACTCTTGTAAAGAATATACAAAGTTTAATAATGATGTAACAAAATTAACAGCTCCTTCTCATAATTTTGAAAACTATACTTATATAGAAAGAAGTACTAATACCGAGTTTAATTATTGTAATACATATAATTGTAGACTTTCTGAATGTCCGTTTATAATTGCTGGTTATATATTTTATTTACAAAGAGAAGGTAAGTTTGAGCAAATAGAAGCTGATAGAAAATATTATAAAGAACACAAAAAAGAAGTAGATAAGCTTATTAAGGAAAATAAAAAAGCAAAATTAGGAGAGCTGGATAATTCTAAAAATGATATATTAGATAATTTCGATGAATTAAAGGAAAAGGTGGATAATTTAAAATCAATTGGTGAAATAATATCAAATGAATCACAAGCTAATTTTCATTGTATAATAGAGGGAAATGACCTAGAAACAAAAAACAAATTAATAAATAAAATTGCTGAGTTACTTTTTAAAAAAGGCAAATTAAATTCAGAAGATATTATAAGATTATCTATGCAAAATTTGGCATCATATAATACATATAAAGCAAGTTACGATTTGGATAAAAATGATAAAAATGGAGTTCCTTATCATGTAGAAGAAGCAATAAAATATACTGAATTAGAAGAAAAACGACTATATGTTATAAATGGTATAACAGAATTTATAACAGATTATAGAAAAGCTTTAAATTCTACAGAAGAGCTTAGAGAAAAGCAATTTAAACATGTGTTAGATTTACTTACTAAGATGGACTCAGACAATTATATTATTTTAATGGCAACAGAAAAAGAAATTGAAGAATTATTAGCAATTGATCCAAAATTAAGATATATATATCAAAATTATATTTACAAAGTAAAAGATTTATCACTAGATGAAATTTACGAATTATATATTTCAAAAATAAAATCAGATTTAGTAGATGATTTAAGAACGCATGAAGAAAAATATAAAAAGGAATTTAAAGATTATGTAAGTTTAAATCAAAAATTTATTCCATTTTCTAATAGAGAATTAGCTACATACTTAGCTGATTATAGCAATGCTAAAAATAAAATAATATTTCCAGAAAGTATGTATAAAAAGGAAACAGTAGAAGAAAGTTTAAGTAATATAATCGGCTTAGAATCATTAAAGAAAAAAGTGAAAGAATTTGAAAAATATATATTATTTCAAGTAAAAGCAAAAGCTAATGGTTTAAAATTAAAAAATGCTAATATGCATATGATATTTACAGGAAATCCAGGAACAGGAAAAACTACTATTGCCAGAATTATGGCTAAGATGTTATTTGATCTTGGAATAATAAAAGAAAATAAATTAATAGAGGTTGAAAATAAAGATTTAATAGCTCAATATATTGGACAAACTGCACCAAAGACAGCAGAAGTAATAAGCAAAGCAATGGGAGGAGTATTATTTATAGATGAAGCATATAGCCTAACACAAGGAAGCACAGAAGGAGGAAATACATTTCGGACTAGAAGCTGTAGCAACACTTGTAAAAGCTATGGAAGATCATAAAGGAGAATTTGTAGTAATATTTGCTGGATATAAAGACGAAATGAAGTCATTTATAGATAGTAATCCAGGGATAGCCTCAAGGATTGGTTACACATTTGATTTTCCAGATTATACACCAAATGAATTAGTAGATATATTTATGTTAAAGATAAAAAATATGGGATTTAAATGTGAAGATGGTGTAAAAGAAGTAGTAGAAGGCATATGTGAATATTTCTCAAAAAGAAAAGCATTTGGAAATGGTAGATTTGTTGATAAATTAATTCAAGAAGCTATAATGAATCATGCTATAAATGATGATGAAATAGATGTAATTTATAAAAAAGATATTCCAACAATAGAAGAGCTAACAGATACAGGTAATAATGTTAAAGGTGAATCATTAAAGTTATTAGATGATATAATTGGAATGAAAGATTTAAAAGACAAAATTAAAGAATTTGAGGATTATGTAATATTTCAGAATGAGGCAAGAACTGCTGGTATTAATTTAGTAGAAAATAATATGAATATGGTATTTGTAGGAAATTCTGGAACAGGAAAAACTACGATTGCAAGAATTATGGCAAAATTATTATTTGACTTAGGAGTGGTAAAAGAAAATAAATTAGTAGAAGTTTCAAAGAAAGATCTAATTGGTCAATATGTTGGACAGACAGCTCCAAAAACTGCTAAAGTTATAGAAAAAGCAATGGGAGGCGTATTGTTTGTAGATGAAGCTTATAGCTTAACAGAAGGTAAAGATTCATTTGGATTAGAAGCTGTAGAAACATTATTAAAAGCAATGGAAGACCATAAAGGAGAATTTGTAGTAATATTTGCAGGTTATAGAAAAGGAATGCAGGATTTTATAGATAGTAATCCAGGAATAGCCTCAAGAATTGGATACACATTTGAATTCCCAGATTATAATGAATATGAATTAGCAGATATTTTATACAAAAAGATGGATAAATGCGAATTACAAATAAATGATAAATCAAAAGAAAGTATTGCAAAAATAATGAAATATTTTTGCAATGTGGAAAATATTGGAAATGGAAGATTTGTAGATAAAGTATTACAAGAAATATTAATAAAACACGCAAAAAATTACAAAGACAATATAAAAGAAATTAGAGAACAAGATATACCAACTATTAAAGAAATGATAGAAGTAGTATTTAATGGTTCAAATATGACAGATCCAAACACAATAACAAATGAGATAAGAAAAAGAGTGGCTACACACGAAGTTGGACATGCTTTAGTAAGATTAGTTTTGTTTAAAAAGCCAGGAATAAAGAGAATTACAGTAAATCCAGAAGGAGATGGAACATTAGGATATGTATTACATAGTACAGATCCAGATAAACCAATAAAAACTAGAACTGATATATTAAATGATATAAAAGTGGAAATGGCAGGAATGGCAGCAGAACAAGTTTATTTTGGTGAATTTTCAAATGGAAATACTTCAGACTTAGAAAATGCAACATTCAATGCTGAAAATATGGTAAAATTTTATGGAATGTCAAATCTAGGATTTGGACAAATAAAAAATCCAGAGAATGAAATGGAAAAAGATATTCAAAAAGAAGTGAACCAAATTTTAAATGATGCATTTAATGATTCAGTAGAGATAATTAAGAAAAATAAAAAGAGGATGGATAATGTTATAAAATATTTATTAGAGAATAAAGAAATTACAGAAGAAGAATTTATTAAGAATTTAGAATAACAAGTAAAATCGAAATGATTGCGTAGTAATAGGAACTTATATATAAAATATAATTCAAAAAAGAGTGTTCATTTTTTAAAAATTAAACAAATGGACACTCTTTCCCAAAAATAAAGGAGTAAACTATGAGCAAAGTTGCAAATATGCTTAATCTGGTAAAAATATTAGAAGATGGTAAAAAGCATACTATAAATGAATTAGCAAAAGAACTAGAAGTTTCAGAAAGAATGATAAGACAATATAAACAAGAATTAGAACAGGCAGGAATTTATATAAAAGGTGTGCAAGGAATTAAAGGAGGATATATTTTAGAGGATATAAAAACAAATATAGATATAGGTTTGACAGATGAAGAAATATATTATTTAAAAAATATTGCTAAAGATAATTATGAAAAAGAAATAGTAGAAAAAATATATAAAGCATATATAAATAATGGGAATAAGAAAAATAGTAAAAAAATAGAAAGAATTTATCCAGAATTTACAGAAATATATAAAGATTTTAGAAAAGCAATAAACGGAAAAAATAAAGTAAAAATAAAATACTTTTCGGTAAATTCAGGAAAAACAGAAAGAATTATCCACCCAGCAGAATTATTTGATTATATTAATGATTGGTATGTTGCAGCTTTTTGCGAACTTAGAAACGAGATAAGATTATTTAGATTAGCTAATATTAGTAATTATAAAATATTAGATGAAAAATATGAAAAAGAAATTGATTTAAAAAAATAAACTGACAAAAATATTTCCTCTTTACGTGATATAATTTTCACATAAGGAGGAAATTTTTATGTATGAATATATAATATTCGACCTAGATGACACATTATCAGACAATTTAAAAAATGTACAAGGAGCTTTTAAAACAATAGTAAAAGATAATTATAGTGAAGACGAATTTAATAGATTTTATAATATAGATCAAAAAATCTGGAATGAAAGGGCAGAAGGCTTAATAAAAAATCCAAGAGAAGGAATGACAAGAGATGAGATTACAGAATGGATTAGAGCTCAAAGATTTATTAAGTATTTCGGAAATATAACATATAAAGAAGCAGTAAATTACAATAATTTATATGTTGAAGGATTAAAAGAAAAAGTAGAGCCAATCAATGGTGCAATAGAAATATTAGAATATCTTAAAGAAAAAGATTACAAAATAGTAATAGCAACTAATGGGCCAAGTGATGCTTTACCTGCAAAATTAAATAAATTAAAAATAGATGATTTTATAGATGTAACATTTGCCGCAGATGAATGTGGAAATATGAAACCACATACACATTTTTATGAAGCATTATTTGATAAAATAAATTATTATAATAAAGAAAAAATGCTATTTATAGGTGATGAAATAGATAAAGATATAAAAGGTGGAAATGAAATAGGTATAGATACATGCTGGTTTAATAACAAAAACGAGGAATGTATAGAATTTATACCAACATTCGAAATACATGATTTGATGGAATTAAGAAAGATATTATAACAAAGGAGGAGCTAAAATGGAAGAAATAGTATTTGTAACACATAATAAAGGAAAAATTGCATCAGCCCAAAAGCAATTAGAAGGAGTAAATGTAAAAATATTTGAATATGATTTAGATGAACCTAGAAGTGATGATATAAGATATATTTCTAAAGTAAAAGTGGAAGAGGCATATAAATTAGT
This sequence comes from uncultured Clostridia bacterium, assembly GCA_944393485.1. Lineage (GTDB taxonomy): Bacteria > Bacillota > Clostridia > TANB77 > CAG-508 > Merdicola. The sequence goes on along the minus strand of CALYAJ010000002.1, from coordinate 16,376 downwards.
AAAAAAGCCTTGTATATCTTTAGATTGCGGATTTTGGATAGAAGAATTAAATGGATTTCCAAGAGCATTTGTAAATTTCTCATTGGAAACATTAGGATTAGAAGGAATATTAAAATTAATGGAAGGAAAGAAAAACAGAAATTGTAAATTTACAGAATGTTTATCATATTATGATGGAAAAGAATTACATCAATTTATGGGAGAAAACAAAGGAAGATTATCTGAAGAAATTCTAGGAGAAAATACAAATGAAAAATGGTCAGACTTATGGTATATCTATATTCCAAGTGGATATGATAAAACATTAGCACAAATGACAAAAGAAGAAAGAGCAACAAGAAAGAAATATGAAAGCAAAAATGCAATGAGAACGTTTGCAAAATGGTATTTGGAGAATAAAGCATAATATTTAATTTTACCAATATGATATTTTAAAATTACGTTTAAAACTAGTAAAAATATAGCTTTTATGATATATTGCTTAATATATTATAAGAGCTTATTTTTACGTATATAAAAGATTAGGATTTTTATGTCCAGCCTAGCCAAGCGAGTGGCAGGTATTTAAAAATTATATCAAAGAAATATTTGATAAAATGATATTATATTGGAAAGATAGTACAGAAGGAATAATATTTATATATGTAGAAGGAAACTTTTATGGTAATTTACAAGAGTTAGAAGAAAGAATGTTAGAATGGATAGATATTAAAGAGCTTGATAATATTAAACAATTTGATATGAATACAAAATTTACAAAATATTTTCTCGAGATAGCATGTTTGAAGGAAAATTTATTTTAGACGATAATGCTAAAGTATTAGACTATAAGATTAAGAAACATAAGAACAGTATCTAAATTTCAAATATTAGGGAGGAAATACTATGATTAAAAATATAGTATTTGATATTGGAGGAGTTCTATTAGATGATGGAAAAGAAAATTTAAGAAAATTTCTAGAAGTATCAGAAGAAGATATAAAAAAGCTTTATAAAATTGTATATGGAAGCAAAGAATTTAGACAATATTTAATAGGAAGATTAAATTTAGATGAATGTATGGAAGGAGTTATTCTAAAAAATCCAGAGCAAAAAGAATTTATTGAAAAGCTTTTATCAAAGGAAAATTTACCAAAAACAATGCCAATAAAAAATGATATATTAAATGTATTAAGAGAAGTTAAGGAAAAATACAAGATATATTTCCTTTCAAATTTAACAGAAGACACCTATTTATATATAAAAAATATATTAGAAGAATTTGATGGTGGAATATATTCTTTTAAAGCTCATGTCTGCAAGCCAGATTCTAAAATCTATCTAAAATTGATAAAAACATTTAATCTAAAAAAAGAAGAAACGATATTTTTTGACGACAGGCAAAAAAATGTGGATATCGGAAATAGTTTAGGAATAAAGAGTATCAAATTTAATAATATAGATGATATAATAAATGCAATCTAATAAAAACAAAAGAAATTTGTCAGAAAATGAGTTATTTACCAAAAAATACAAGGAAAAATAAAAAAAATATAGAAAAATTAATATGGAGGGTATTTATATGGTAAGACTAGAGAAAATAGAAGGACAATATTTTTATGAATATATGGAAATGATTAAAGAATGGAGAGAAAGCAACACAGGGCTAACACCAGATATATTAGAAATGCCTTGTGATAATATAGAAGAGTATAAAAAAATAATAGAAACAGCACAAAATACAGAAAAAGGATTACATGAAGACAGAGATTGGTATATGAATGCATATTATTTTTTAGCAATAAATGATCAAAATAAATTGATTGGTGCAGGAGAAATAAGATGTAATTTAACACAACTAGGAAAAGATACACTAGGAAATATAGCATATGGAGTACGTCCATCAGAAAGACAAAAAGGATATGGAAAAGTAATAGCAAATATGCTAGTGGCAAAGTGTAAAGAACTAGGAATGGAAGAAATTGTTGCATGTCATTATATAGAAAATGAAGCATCAAGAAAAGTTTTAGAAAGTGTTGGAGCAATTCCTACAGGAGTATTACAGTCAGAATATTCTGGCAAAAAAATAAAAAGATACATAATTAAGTAATGCGAAAGGAGAAAAAATTGGATTTTATAAAAGCAAAAGAAGAATTTAAGAATTATCTAAAAGACTATGATGCAGAAAATAGTAGTGTTAAATTAAAAATTGTTCATACATATCATGTGGTTGATTTTAGTGAATATATAGCAAAATCACAAGGACTTGATGAAGAAAATGTAGAGCTTGCTAAATTAATAGCACTTTTGCATGATATAGGAAGATTTGAACAGCTAAAAGAACTAAATGATTTTTCTGATACCAAAGGAATAGATCATGCAGACTTAGGTGTAGAAATTTTATTTAATAAAAATTTGATTAGAAATTTTATAGAAGAAGATAAATATGACAATATAATTAAAGTCGCAATAGCAAATCATAATAAATACAAAATTGAAAATGAATTAACAGATTTAGAAGTAGTGCATTCTAAAATTATAAGGGATGCAGACAAATTAGATAATTTTAGAGTAAAAAAAGAAAACGATTTTCAAAGCAATTTTCCAGGCTCAAAAAATGTAGAAAATATAGCTTATGAAAAAATATCTGACAAAGTATACAATGATTTTATGAATCATCAATGCATAAAATTAATTGACAGAAAAACTCTTTTAGATTTTTGGATATGTATATTAGCATTTATATATGATTTTAATTTTAAAAGTTCATTTCAATATATAAAAGATAAAAATTATATAGATATTTTAGTTGATAAGATAGAATATAAAGATGAAGAAACAAAAGCAAGAATGGAAAATATAAGGAAATGTGCTAAAGATTATATTGATATGAAAATAGAAGAATAGAAATACATGGATATTCCGTAATAAACAAGAAGAGGTGCATTAAGTACGGAAGTATCACTTATACAAATGGAATCAAATGGAACAAGAGCAGAAAATGCAGAAAAAGCAATTAAATTAATAAATGAAACAATCTCAGATAAGACAGATATAATTTGTTTATCTGAGTTGTTTTTTATATAGGAAAATTACCAGATTTTTACATGTACAAAAAGGTTAAGCGACCTATGTCTAGCCGAGCAAAACGAGTGGCACGTATTTCGCAAATACTAAGAAGAAATGCTTTTCTTATTGTATAAGAAAAATCGCCAGATTCTTACGTATATAACAAGGTTAAGTTTCCTTTGTCCGTGCGATTGCAAAGCAATCTGTACATGTGGCGAAGCTACTTTTCTTCTAGGGGGAGAAGATGGAAAAAGGATATTGTAGTATAGAACAATTGAATAAGTATACATAAAGTGGTATAATAAAAGTATAATAACAAAGGAGGAATTCTATGGTACATAAAGCAATCGAATGGATAAAAAGATGGAGAGTAAAACGGGTAACGAAACCATATGGAATAAGCACAAAAGAATTAGAAGTGCTTGTAAAATATGGGAGTAATTATGATTCGATTATTACTCTAATTGATTCAGCAGGTGAGAAGATGAGCAGAAATTACTTTTCTCACAATGATGAATTATCATTCGAAGAAGAGCAAATTGTATTTGCTCTGGAACGGAAATGGTGCTTTTAAAGCACCGTTTTCTTTGGTGTAGGGGAAATTGCCGGATTTTACTTATATTGCAAGGTTGCCTATATCTACCTGAGCAATGTGGCTGGCATATACTTTGCGACTACTACAAAATCATATTTGGAAAAATCACTTTGGCGTACAAGTAAGGAAAATAATGACAGACGTTAAATTTATGTTATAATATATATGTGTTTTATTTGAAAGCGAGGTAGATAGACATGAAAATAACGAATAAAACATCAAAACCGGTAGGAATTTTCTATTACGGGAAAGGAATAGTTATCGAACCTGGAGAAAGTTTCGAGATTTCCTCTGAACGGATAGGTGATTCCATTACAGTTCAATCAGAACTTGGAGAAGTTTCGCTTTTCCGAAGATTTGATTCTAGAATTGTAACCGAGATTGGAAAGCTAAGAGCCTCGATAGGCAAATTACCTGAAGATGTAATTATTCACGAGTAAATTGCCATTGACAAACCACCCAGCTGGGTGGTTTATTTTCAAAGGAAAGTTCTTCGAACTTCCATATTATACAAATAAATTTCATACAAAATTGCTGTGCAATTTTGACGAGTGAACAAATACAGGGCATGTAAGTTGTTTAAAATGGCATAAAACTTTAATCATGCCCCTTTTGTTCTTATACAAAAACATTGCAAAAAGAAAACTGTAATGATAAAATAATTTCAGAAAAACTGAAGAAAAAATGGTGATAAATTTGAAAATTACTGAAGTAGATAAAGAAACTAAAAAATCAAAGAAAGAGTATATTTTACCTATAGCAAGTGCTGGGATAGGCTTAGGACTAACTTGTTTTCTTATGAAAACAGGTGTAGTAAATTATAATAATTTTATTGATTTAGATACTGTTGGAAAAGCTATAGATAATATACCTGTTCTTAATTCGCTACCAGGATATACTGATATGGTATTGAAAATGACAAAAGGTGTATTAGATACAGTAGGATTGCAAGGAATTATTTTAGCTTCTAAATCATTAAATCTTGCAAAGGAAGTAATACAGCCCATAAAAGATAGTGAAAGATTCAAGAATAGTAAAATACATCATGTAATACAAAATGTTAAGAAAATGGATGGTAAAGCAGAAAAAGAAACAGAGCAAGATGATAAATACAAAAGTTCAAAGGCATTTTTAAATTTAGCAAAAAACGCATTAGGTATTGGTGGAAGAACATTTTTAATAATGACACATCAAATAGATTATAATGCAGTATTCGATTTTTCAAAATTACCACATAAATTTGCCAAAATAGCAGATGCTGCTAAAAATATAGATATGAATAAAGTTTTAATAGGAATAGATGCAGTAAAATCAGTTGGAAGTTTTGCAAAAGAGAGAATCGCAGAAAAGAAAGAAGGAAATATTCCACTAATTAATTTTAAAGGGATATTGCATAATATTGGAGAGTCAATGAAAAATACATCTAAATTTCCGACCATAAGAACGTTACAAAGCATTGGAAGAGAAATGGAAACTCCTAGTCTTGAGATGGAAGCTCCTGCAAGAAATAAAGGAGAAAGATAGAATACTAAAGAAAGAGGTAAAAGAATGTTAGAATTTGGAGATATAATTACTTTAGAAAATGAGAAGAAGTACTTGGTGGCAGGAACATGCAGTTATGATGACAAAAATTATGTGTATCTTGTAAATACAGAAGAGCAAACAAATGTGGTTTTAGGAATTGTTGAAAATGATGATTTACAAGAGGTAACAGATGAGGAAGAATTCAAACAAGTAATGCCATTAATTTTGGATAATGTGGATATGAGTATTTTTGTAGATGGAGGAGAAAATGAATAGTAGTGCATGTGCGGAAGTATATCAAATAATTCAGTATTTGCCAGAAGAAGAGTACAGATTGATTCCTAAAGAAAAAATAAATTATATCAAGAAAAACATGGATAAAAACTTTAAAAAGATATGTGCTTTTAATACAAATATAGATGATATAAATTTATCAGATGAAGCAAGAGATATGCTTTTAAGTTTATTTTATAATGATGTTGCAAATGAAAAGCAAAAAAAGCAATTAGAGGCATTTTTAATGAAAAAAGAGCAGGAAAATTTAAAACAGTTTGATGAAAGAGAATTTTTTGCAAGTAAAAATGAGTATATTAATAGAGATAGTGATGCCGTTCAAAGTATTATTGGAGAGAATGAGTTTAATAGTGGTAGTGTTGCTGGTCAAAGTCTTATTGAAAAGAATGAGATTAATAGTGATAATGTTGCTGGTCAAAATACTAATGGAGAAAATGAGGTTAATAGTTATAGTGTTGCTGGTCAAAATACTAGTGGAGAAAATGAACTTAATAATGATAGTTTAAAAACAGAAGAAACTAATAAAAAGCAATTAATTGCAATTAATGAAAATTCATGGAATTATAAGATTAAAAAATTTATTAATAAGATATTAGAAAAGCTTAGAATAAAGAAGAGCTAATTATGAAATATCGGATGTCAAATTATGTGACTTTAGATGATGAAATAGGAAATTATTCAGAAAATGAAGAGGGGAAAAATGAAGAAAAATATTTTTGTTAATATTGTGAAAATAATACTCGGTTTATCAATAATTGAACCGATAATAGTATGTTTATTATTTAATTTTGTATGGATGGACAATATTGAATTTTATAATGTTAAATATTATATGAGATTAATACCTATAGTAGTAATAAATATTTTATTGCTATTGCTGATGATGAAAAATAAGAGATTTAATAAAATAATATTAGGAATAATTATATTAATATATTTGTGTTTTTCTGCATTAATACCTGTGTATAATTTATCTAGTACAGCTGAACCAACAGGACCCAATAGTTATTTAATGGGATTATCAATTAAAATAAATCGCAGAAATGCATATTGGATGGATATAACTGGAATTTATAAATTTTTTTAGTAGGAGGTACAAATGAAAGTAAATAGAACAAGAAGAGTAAAAGATATGTATATGAGAGGAACAGTTAAGGTAAATAAATATATACAAAAAATTGATGAATTAAATGCATATATAACTATAAAAGAAATTGAAGAAGTAGAAGAAAAGAATTATTTACATATAAACGGAAATGAAATATGTAATATAGATAAAGGTTGTGCAGTTATAGAATATACTCCACTAGATGAGAATTATAATGTAAGAGCTTTTATGAACAATAATTATGAAATTGTTTTATATTACATAGATATGACTTTAAGAAATTACGAAAAGGACGGAGAAGCATATTATGAAGATTTATACTTGGATTTCTATTATGAAACTCCATTTGGAACTGGAATAGGATATTATATGAGGCCAGATGATGCAGAAGAATTAGAAGCAGCTTATAATGATGGAATAGTAAGCAGAGAAGAATGTGATTTAGCATGGAATACTTTTACAAAGCTGGAAGAAGAACTTAAAAATAAGCAGAATAAGTTTATTAATAGAGGAATTAAGGACTATGTGAATTATAAGATTTATGGGAAGGTGTAGGAATTCAATAGAAATAGTTTAGAAACAGTATAGAAATGTTTGAAAAATGGGAGATGGATATTTATATAAACAGATAAAATCCCGGATGTATGTTTTTACATCTGGGATTTTATCTTGTCTTGGTTTAGCGAGTGGGGCTAAAAAAGACCATAATAACCAACTAAGTGATTATGGTTTAAATATATTTAAAAATATTTTCTGGGTATATTATTTTGTTGTGATTTTTAAATTCGTCTATATCAATCCATGTTGAACCATATTCACCTGCATCATCATTTATTATATATTTATCTTTATATTCTTCGTCTGGAATTTCTATAGAATATAAAAATACGATTTCATGACATGGATTACCTTTGTATGTAAAAATGTTTTCTTCAACACCTAAAAATTCTTTAATATGTATATGTGCATGTATTTCTTCCATGAATTCTCTTTTTAAAGCTTCACTACTTGTTTCTCCAAATTCAATTCCTCCACCTAATGCTCTATAAAATACTTCGTTTTTTACTTTGTCAAATCCTTTACCTACTAATAATTTGTTATCTTTAATAGCAATTCCTAAAACAATTGGTCTTATTTTATTTGGTTCGTTCATGTTATCACTCCTTATTTTTTATCTAATTTTTCACTGATTTCTTGAAGTAGATCAATTTTCTTTTCTTCAATTGTTAAAGCTATCCAAATAAAAACTGCAAGTAAGATAGAAGCAATTGCCAAAGGCGCATAACTACTTACTGCAGATATATATGCTGTAAGTATTAATATAAATATAAGAACTCTTTTGAAGATTACAATAAAATCTGATTTTTTTGTTACTACATAATTTGACGATTGATAATTTTTGAATTCTATACCACATTCTGTACATTTTTCACTATCGTCTGGTACTACTTTTTTACAATTTGGACATACCATAGAAATTCCCCCTTTGCACGAATTATAGCACTTAAAAACAAATAAGTAAAATTTAAATTTTGTTTGAAAAATGAATTATTATTTTTGGGCTACTATTCCATATAGGAGTCTTTTTAACTCTATTCCTTTTTCTGTAGAATGTTCATCAACATATTTATTGAATAAATCTTTTTCTATATAATTTTTATGTGTGTTAGATGATATATCTAATTCTGAAAAATCATCTAAAATAGGAGTTTTAAGAAGTAAAGCAAGTAAATCTTCTTTTGTCTTATAATATTCATATTGTACAATTTCTTGTAGAGTTATTTCAGCAAAACCAGCATTTTTAATATCACTATAATCTTTTTTACTTATTGCGATTTCATCATTATATGCTTGACCTCTTTTGAAAAGTTCTTTAAGTTCCCAGCAATCATATTTATCTACACCTTCAATTATTAACACTCCGCTAGGTGTAAGACAACGATGTATTTGTTTGGCATCAATAATAGTATGCCTTGCTGTTATTACATCAAATAAGTTTTCTGGAAAATTCATATTAAGATTATCCATAGTAACAAATTTGATCCTTTTATTAGGATAATTCTTTTTATTTATATTAGCAGTTTCAATCATTTTGGAAGAAAAATCTGTAGCAATTATCATGCCAGTATCAGGCATATTAGATAAAGTTTTTTCTCCGCCACCAGTACCTAAATCAAGTAGTAATGAACTTGAATTAGTGTATTTTGAGATTTCTTTGTAAAAATCCCATGAACTGTTCTGCTCTACAGTGTATTTTATGTCTGAAAAATCCCAATTTCCAATTTCTTCATATCTTTTATATTCATTTTCTTGCATTGAAATCATCTCCAGATTTATAAATATTTTTCTATTATATAAACATTTTCATCATTTAATTCTTTCTTTTTGTTTTTATATTGATATCCTAAGTTATAGTAAAATTCAGTAATATATTTTATAACTTGTTTAGATTTTAGCGTACCTTTTTATATAAAGTCAACTAAAAAAATTTAAAATATTTAAAGGAAAAAGGGCAAATTAATGAAAATATATTACCGTAATTGAATAGATGAATATTATTATGATAGAATGCTAACAAAATAGAGTAAATTGTTTAAAATAAATTATGGAAAGATATTCAAAAATATTAGATAAAGCTAAAAGAGAAATTGTTTTATTAATAGGAAATGGTTGCAAATATAAGTAATCAACTTTTAGAGGATGTAACATTTTAATAATTAGATTATAGTTTGTTATTTTAAAATATGATATAATTACATTAATTATAATAAAAAAGAATTAAGTTAGGAGAAGGTGATGAAAAATTAAAGTACACTATTTTCAAAGGTATAGTCAAAAAGAAAATGTAGATACATCTAATACGATGTTAATGCTTTCTATGTTTTATGAATACAGTCCACATAAATTTTATACTTTGCTAAACAATTTTATTTTAAAGGAAGATGAGGAGCCGGAATTATCTATTGAATTACAGCATTACAAAAGTAAAAATAATAGTATACCAGATGCAATAATAAGTCAAAAGAGCTTTAAAATTGTAGTAGAAACAAAGTTATACAATCAATTTAATGAAAATCAATTAATTAATCATTTACAACAATTTAATAATGAAGATGTAAAAGTTATTTTGACATTAGATCCAAAACCAATGAAAAATAATTTGCTTGAAAAATTTAATAAATTTCTAGATAACTATAATGAAGAAAAATTGGGAAAAATTCCAATAAAACATATTAATATAACTTTTAAAGAATTGATAGATGCGTTGGAGGATATAATAGAAGAAAATGATTATGAAATTATGTCTATTTTAGAAGATTATAAAAGTTATTGTCTTGAAGAAAATTTAATTCCTAATTCGGATAAATGGATGAGAGCAATTGTTGCAGGAACTACATTACAAGATAATTTGGAATTGAATTTATACTATGATGATGCTAATAGAGGATATTCTGAACACGGATATATTGGTTTATATAATCAAAAGTCTATTAAGGCCATAGGAAAATTAAAAAAAATAGTACAAGCTTCTTATATAAATAATAAGTTTAATTGTAAAACAATTATAGGAGAAGAAGTAACTCAAAATGAGATTGAAAGAATAAAAAAAGCTATGGAAAAATCTAAAAAATATGGTTATAATATAGCTGACAGATTACATAATTATTTTATTGTAGAAGAATTTATAAAAACAGACTTTAAAAAAGGAAGTAAAAATCCAATTCAAAGAAGTAAATTATTTAATTTGGCAGAAATGCTTAACACAGAAAATCTGCCATCAACAGAAGAAATAGCAAAAATATTAAATAATAAAACATGGGAAGAATTTCAATAATTGATAAATATGAATTATATTCGACTTAAAATAATATATAATTAAAAATAGCATGGTTAAGATATCATTTATTTAACCATGCTATTTAATGCCCAAAAAAATGGAAATTAATAATATATATAATATTAGACGACTAAACAAGAATGAAAAAATATAATAAATTTAAATATTTGTAATAAAAAAACAGACTGAATAAGAATGAATGGGTTATATTGCAGAGATAAAAGTTATTATTATATAATATGTAAAAAAATAGGAGAAAACAAGATGAAAAGTTTGGAAGAATTTGATATTAAAGTAATTTTAAAAGAACTACACAAAAATTATGAATTTTTTTATTCTGAAGCAGATTTACAATTTAAATTGGCATGGAAAATAAAAGAATATTTAAATAATAGTAATGTAGAAATAATTTTAGAATATCCAAATGATGATGAAAATAAAAGAAGTCATACAGATATTTTTCTTGTGGAAGGAGAAAAATTTTTACCAATAGAATTAAAATATAAAACCAAAGCAATAAAAAACATAGAAAGTTTAAAATATAATGGTATAGAAAAAAGTTTAATCAATAATTTGAAAAATCAAGGTGCTAAAAATAATGGTTGTTATGGATATGTGAAAGATATATCAAGAATAGAAAAATTGTCAGATAAAGATTGTCAAAACTTTATAAAAGGATACGCAATTTTTATAACTAATGATAAATCATATATTAAAGAGCCTAGATGTTCAAACGGAGAAAAACCAGAGTATATAAACTTTAGTATACATCAAGGCAGAGAACTTGGGAAAAAATTAGTGCCTAAGAAAAATGGAAAGTTTATATTGGAAAATAATACAGAAAATATAGTAGGATATTCTGATAAAAAAAGAACAGTTAACATAAAAAATAAATATGAACCTTTTAAATGGAGATATTATAATGATTGTTTAAAAGATATATCATCTGAAAATGAAATTGAGGATGATGGAAATAGCACTTTTTATTTACTAATTACAGAAATTAAATAGAATAAAAAATGAAAGAGGTGATAATTATGGAGAGATATTCAAAAATATTAGATAAAGATAAAAGAGAAATTGTTTTATTAATTGGAAATGGTTGCAAATGGAGTAAATGTAAATTTTGTAATTACCATTTAGATAGAAACAATATCAAATTAATAGTAAGGCTTTGGAGAATGTGACGGGAGAATTTGGCGTGCTAGAAGCAATAAATTCAGGAAGCATATTTGAATTAAATGAAAGAAGTTTTAATGAATTAATTGAAGTATGCAAGCAAAAGCAAATAAAAAGATTAATTATAGAAAGTCATTATATGTATAAAAAACAAATAACTGAATTAAGAAAAAAGTGCGAAAAATTAGAAATAGTTATACAGGTTAAAGGCGGAGTAGAGACTTTTGATGCAGACTTTAGAGAGAAAGTTTTGATGAAAGGATTTGGATATCCGACTTTGGAAGAATTGAAAGAAACATTTGATGTGGTAAATTTATTAGTCGGAGTTAAAGGACAAACTTTGGAACAAATAGAAGCTGATATTAAAATTGATATAGAGAATTTTGATAGAGTTTGTGTTAATTTATATAAAGAGATGGATGATATTATGCCAGCTGATGAAAAACTAAAAGCTAGATTTATGAAGGAGATCTATCCTTTGTATAAGGATTTTGAAAATATGGATATTTTAGTTGAGAATACGGATTTTGGAGTTGGGTAGGAGATGAAAATATATGTTGCAAATTGCAATATAATGCTTAAAATACAGCGTCGTAATAATTTACTAAAAAGTTGTCTGTAGTTGAAATATGAATTTAAGAAAAAAGATGGAATAATTAAAATGAAGATATTTCATAAAATAAAAGGAAAAGTACATGAGTTAATAGTAAAAATTACAACATGGTACTGGGCAGAATAAGAAATAGAGAAAATGTATAGATTATACAATAAAAAGAATAGGAAAAAATATGATGAAAAAGATAAATGCATTTTTTATTATGATAATAATTTTGTTTTTAGATTGTGTATGTACTAATATATGAAATGAAAATACATAAAATTAAATTAAAAATAGTAAATAATTTGAAATAAATATTGTAAAAGTATATGTGTTTGTAATAAGATTATTTTAAATATACTAATAAGGGGAAAAATAGATATGTTTATGTTGAAAGAAATTAATAAAAAATTAAATGAAGCAATAGCTGAAAAAAATACTATATATGTGTTAAAAGGTTTTAATTCTATAATTAGTCATTTAAAAATTGATACTACACATATTATAAATTTGGAAATAGATAAAGACATTAATAATTTATTTAAAATAGATAATCAAAAAGTTATAGTAGACATAGTTAATAAATTAAGTATGTCAGAAAGATATTATTGCTTATTATAAGAATTAATTTATATAGCTAAAAATAATTTACTAGGTTTAATTGAAACATCTAAATATAATATTAAAATAATAGATATTGGAATTTTTGATTACTACTATCCGGGCATTATATCAAATAATATAGACGAAATATTAGCTAAATTTGATGAGGATTCTGATGAAGATAATATTTTTCAGACTATATATTCAGAATTTGATAAAATAAACAATATTCCAGTTATAGCATATAATTCAATAGAATTAGAAAACAAATACAAAGTATTACAATTATTTAGAATATATTCAAATGATTATAGTATTTGGAAAGAATCAGATAGAAAGTCAATAGAGTTATTCGATACTTCTAATTCACAAAAATATATTGAAATTTTTAATAAAATTATTTATGAAGGATATAATACTATAGTTTATAATATTATAGAAGATAATAATAAGAATATAGTAACAAATAAATTTCTATATTTATTAAATAATTTAGGAATAAATATAGAAACTCATACTGAAAGAAAAAAACTAAAAAAACCAGAAAAGTATAATGATTATTTGAGTATATTAAGAAGAATTGATAAAAATTATGATTTTAAAGATTTCAAAATATATAAAAATCCTTTTTTAAATAATGAAAAAATAGATATCAATCAAAGTGTAATAATTGATTACATATATGAAAATATAAAAAAAGCACAAGAAATTGGAACAGACTTTAGAGATATTTTTGTAACAGCACCAACGGGGGCAGGAAAATCTATCTTATTTCAAATACCTGCAGTAATGGCAGCAGAAAAATTGAATTTAGTTACTATTGTAATTTCTCCATTAATAGGATTAATGAAAGACCAAGTTAATAATTTAAAGAAAATTACTAACATTGCCCAAACAATTAATTCAGAGTATACACCATATGAAAAAGAAATTATAAAAGAAAAAGTAAAAGAAGGGCAATGTTCAATTTTATATATATCTCCAGAAACTTTATTAGGAAACTATGATATAAAATCTATAATAGGTGAAAGAAAAATTGGACTATTAGTTGTTGATGAGGCGCATACTGTTTCAACATGGGGGAAAAACTTTAGACCTGATTATTGGTATTTAGGAGAATATATAAATAGATTAAGACATAGGTTAAATCATATTTTTCCAATAGCAACATTTACGGCGACATCTACAATTAGTAAAGATGGAAATGATATGTATCATGATATAATTGAAAGTTTAAATATGACATGTGAACCATTTCTAGGAGACGTAAAAAGATATAATATAAAATTTGATATAAATATTTGTAAAAAAGATCATGCATATAAAGAAGAAAAAGATATTGCAGTTATTAATAAAATAAATAGATATATACAAGAGAAAAAGAAAACCATAGTTTATTTTCCTTTTGTAAAAACTCTGAATAATATATATGAAAGTTTGCCACAAGACAAAGTTTCAAGATATTTTGGAAAACTAGATAAAAATGAAAAAGATATGACTCTTGAAGATATAAAAACGGGTGAAAGGAATGTTGTTCTAGCAACAAAAGCTTTTGGTATGGGAATAGATGTAAAAGGTATTACGGATGTTTACCATTTTGCACCAACTGGAAATCTTTCAGATTATGTACAAGAAATAGGAAGAGCTGCTAGAGATCCTAATGAAACAGGAGTTGCTGCAACGGATTATTTTGAAGAGGATTTTAGATATATTAATAAACTTTATGGATTATCAAGAATTACTAATTACCATATAATAGGAGTATTAAAAAAGATATTAGATAAATATAAAAAATTAAATAGAAGGAATTTTTTAGTATCTACAGATGACTTTGCACATATATTTAGTGCAAGTGAAGATAATGATGAGAATATTGAAGCGAGTCTAAAGGCAACAATTATTGCTATAAAACGTGATTTTAAATCAATGTCTAACTATGTTCCATTAGTTTTTAAACCAAGAAGTATGTATACAAAGGGATTATTTTATATTCCTGATGTTAAATTACCATTAATAGAAGAATATAATTGGAACAAATATTTAACTGTAAAGTATGATTCAAAACAGTTAGAAAATATGAATTATGAGGGTGTTGTGACAAAATTTCTAGGTAAAGTATATGAATTTGATTTTAAGAGTTGCTGGGAAGAAAAATATAATGGAAAGTATGATGGATTAACATTTGGAAATTTTAAAAGAAAATTTTTTGAGAATGAATTAGAAAATAGAGATAGATCATTTATGCACGAAAAAATGATTTTAACTGTAGAAACAAAACATGGCAATAATTTAGAAACAGTGTTCTATATATTAAAAAATAAATTGAATTGTTTAAAATTAGTATTTGACGAGATGAAAATGTCCACAAAACATTTTTCAATTGATGAAATAGTTAATATTTATTCTTTAAAAGACAACCAATCTAATAAAACATTTATAAAAAGAATAATAGAGCCTATAATAAATTTAATAATAGCGTATAGTGCTGCAAAAAATCATAAAGATAAATTTTGTGATTATAATACCAAGACGGATAAGTATCATATAAAAAGTGCAACATATGATAGAAAAATATCAGAAATTCAAGAAGCTGTATTTAATTACATAAAAGGATATGAAAATACCAATAAACGTATATCTATAGTAGATAGTAAAGATGAAAACATGAGGAATGATCCTTTAATAATTGCTGTACAGTTAATGGAATTATTTGATATTGCTTCATATAATTTTGAAGCAGGAAATAAACCTGAGTTTTTCGTACGTGTTAATAGTGAAGAGACAATAAGAAGAGTGATTGATAACTCATTTTATAGTAGTCAAACATTAAAAAACATAAGTAATTTACATTATAACTCTGTAAATTATATGAAATATTTTTTTGAAAAATTAGATAATGATGATGATAGATGGCAATTTATAGAAGATTATTTTTTGGGCAATATAGAAAATAATCCAAAATATAATATAAAAAAAATAACTAAAACTAATATAAAAAAAATTGATGATGAGATTAATAGCATAACAGAAGACGAAAAAGAATTTAAAGAAAACAAAATTTTAAAGATTTATAACGTATTAGATGATATTGAGAAAAATACAATAAAGTATTATATTAATGAAAATAAGATAAATGAACTAGAGATAGAGGGATTTCGACAATTGACTCCTAATTGTGAACTTGCTAGAAAATTAAGTGATTCAATAGTTGGAAATATTTTTACTATTAATGGTTATAATTATATGCTTGAAAAAATTGAATATATAAAAGTAGTTTAGTAGTTATGCTAGACATAATGAGATATTATAGAAATGAAAATTTATTTCTCATAACCCGAAGGTCGTAAGTTCGAGTCTTACCCCCGCAACCAACTTGTTAATCGTTACAATTTCAATAGTTGTAGCGATTTTTTATATTCTCCAATTAGTTTACAATAATGTTTTAAAATGGCGTTATTATGTAGAATTGGGGAAAAGTTGGGGAAGAAATCCTCAAAAACTATTGATATTAATAATAAATTTTCAGTAAAAGACTATGGGAAACCTAATTTTATATTTAGTAGTCTTTTACTTTTTTATCGTGAAAAAT
>CALYAJ010000001.1 GCA_944393485.1 uncultured Clostridia bacterium | reverse complement strand
CGCCTTTCAGGTGGTGAGCAAGTAATTCCCCTTCTAGGGGATGAGCAAACCACCCGTTCACGGGTGGTTATGATTGTCTTTATTACAAATCTATTAAATGTATGTTACATTTCTATTAATAATATTGACATATTATTATTATTTAATAAAATATATGGTATAAGAGGTAAAAATGAGAATTATAGGCGGAAATTCAAGGGGAACGAAATTATATACATTAGAAGGATTAAATACACGTCCAACTTTAGATCGAGTAAAAGAATCAATGTTCAATATTTTGCAAAATAATATAAAAGACAGAATTATACTAGATTTATTTGCAGGAAGCGGAGCAATTGGATTAGAATTTATAAGTCGTGGAGCTAAAAAAGCATTTTTATGTGAAAAAGAAAAGAAAGCAATTGATATTATAAATAAAAATATACAAAAAATGCATGTAGAAAGCAAAGTTAAAATTGCTTTTATGGATTATAGAAAATTTTTAGAAACCTCTAATGATAAATATGATTTAATCTTTTTAGATCCACCATATGAAACTGATTTTATAAGCAAAAGTACAGAATTGATTATAAAAAAGAATTTGTTAAATGATGATGGAATTATTATAGCTGAAACAGATCAAGAAGAAAGAGTTATAAAAGAATTAGAAAATATAGAAATAGAAATATATGATATTCGAAAATATGGAAGGGCAAAATTAATATTTATGCGAAAGGGGTAGACAAATGGAAATTTTCACATTACTGGAAACTTTGGAAGAAATGCTAGAACAAAGTAAAAAAGTTCCATTTACAGATAAAGTAGTAGTAGATAAAGAAGCAATTTTAGAAATTATAAAAGAAATAAGATTAAAACTTCCAGATGAACTAAAACAGGCTAAATGGGTAAAAGAAGAAAGACAAAGAATTTTATCAGAAGCTCAGAAGGAAGCAAATGATATTGTTAAGGAAGCAGAAACAAGAATTATATCTATGATAGATGAACATGAAATAACTAAAAAAGCTTATGAACAAAGAACACAAATAATAGAAACAGCAAATGAAATGTCAAGAGAAATATCTCAAGGAACAAAAGAATATGCTGACAATGTTTTAGGAAGTATTCAAACAGCATTAGAAGATGCTTTAAAAGTTATTCAAAGTAATAGAAAAGAATTAAAATAATTGGAAGTCAGAGGTCGGTTTATTTGTAAACGACATCTGATTTTTTTCTTTTTTAAATAAAAATATGCAAAAAGAAAAGTGGGTTTACAATTGAATTAATATAGGAAAATTTAACCTTATTGCTCTGGAAAAATCTGACGATTTTTTCTATGCAATAAAAAAATTATATGATACAATATAAACGTGAAATTTAAGATGAGGAAATTTCTTACAAAAGAGAATTAACATATATTGGAGGTAAAAAATGGCACAAGCTAGAAGAGCAAAAACATCTACAAAAAAATCAGTAGGAAGACCAAAGGGAAGTACTAATAATAAAGGAAGAAGAAAGAAAAATAATGTTGATAAAAATTTAATTGTAGTAGTAATGATAATAGTAAGTTTACTACTATGTGTTTTAATATATACAAAATCTGGTTGGATGGGAGAACATTTAAGTCCAACACTTGGTGGAATAATGGGAGTTATTAAATATATTCTACCTATCGGAACATTTGCTATAGCTATAAAAATAGCAACAGATGACAAAGATTATTTAAGCAAAAAAATAATAAACTATATAATTTTTATACTATGTATAACTGCAGCAATGACAATTTTTCTTATATCAAATGGAACATTATCAGAAGATATGGAATTTTCTGAATTCCTAGAAGAATCTTATGAATTAGGAACAACCAATGTAGGTGGTGGAGCAATAGGAGCAATGATAGCATTACCACTATGTAAATTCTTAGGAACATTGGGTAGTGTAATATTATTAATTGGAATAGCAATTATTAATTTAATTAATTTATTTGAAATAAAACCTGCGGAAATAATTAATAATATGGTAGAAAGAGCTAAAGAGCGTAGAGAATATGAAGAAGATGACGATGAAGAAGAAATTGATGATACAGAAAAAACAGATGATAGAGAACTTATTATAGAGAAAAAAGATAAAAAGAAGAAAAAGAAAAATGAAAAAGAACAAGAAGAAATTCCAATGGAGGATCAAATTACAATTAATTTAAATGAGACAGCTCCTAAAAAGAAAAAATTATTTGGAAGTACTAAAAATGAAGTTGATGCAGTATTAAAAGAAGAACCTAAACCAGATCAAATAGAGGCAAATTTATTTAAACAAGAGCAAGAAAAGAAAGAAGAAAAGACAAGAGAAGTATTAGTTTTAGAACATGGTTTAACAGAAGAAGAAGAAAATTATGAATTTCCACCAATAGAATTATTAAGTGAAGGTCAAGGAAGAGTGTTTAAAGGTGGGAAAAAAGCTTTAACAGATACTGCAACAAAATTACAAAAAACTTTATATAGTTTTGGTGTATCTGCAAAAGTAGAAAATGTTTCTGTAGGTCCAGCTATAACAAGATATGAAGTTAAACCTGCAGAAGGTGTTAGAGTAAGTAAAATTGCAAATTTAGCAGATGATATTGCATTAAGTTTAGCAGCAGAGAGTATAAGAATAGAAGCACCAATTCCAGGAAAGCAAGCAGTAGGAATAGAAATACCAAATAAAGAAAATGAAGTAGTTCACTTAAGAGATATTATAGAAACAGAGGAATTTATTAATCATAAATCAAAATTAGCCTTAGCTTTAGGTAAGAATGTTGGAGGAGAAGCAGTTATTGCAGATGTAGCAAAAATGCCACATGTATTAATTGCAGGAAGTACAGGATCTGGTAAGAGTGTTTGTATTAATACATTAATTACAAGTATTTTATATAAAGCAAAACCAAATGAAGTTAAATTATTAATGGTAGATCCAAAAGTTGTAGAACTTTCAGTATATAATGGAATACCACATTTATTAATACCAGTTGTAACAGATCCAAAAAAAGCTGCAGGTGCTTTAGCATGGGCAGTTCAAGAAATGGTAAACAGATATAGTCTTTTTGCAAATAAAGGTGTAAGAGATATAAAAGGTTATAATGCAGCAATAGAAAAAGAAGGAGGAACTGGAAAGCTTCCACAAATAGTAATAATTATAGATGAGCTTGCAGATTTAATGATGGTAGCTGCCAAAGATGTAGAAGATGCAATATGTAGATTAGCTCAAATGGCCAGAGCTGCAGGAATGCATCTAGTAATTGCAACACAAAGACCTTCTGTTGATGTAATTACAGGTATTATTAAAGCAAATATTCCTTCAAGAATTGCATTTGCAGTTTCTTCACAAGTGGATTCAAGAACAATATTAGACACAGTAGGAGCAGAAAAACTATTAGGAAAAGGAGATATGTTATTTTATCCTTCAGGAGCATCAAAACCTACAAGAGTTCAAGGTTCATTTGTATCAGATAGTGAAGTAGAAAAAATAGTAGACTTCTTAAAATTTAATGGCGGAGAAGCAAAATATAATGAAGATATTATAGAAAGCATAGAAAAATCAAATAGTTCAGATAAAGAAATTGACCAAGCAGAGGCTGATTCAGATACAGATCCATTATTAATGGATGCAATAGATACAGTTGTAGAAACAGGACAGGCATCTACATCTTTTATACAAAGAAGATTTAAAGTAGGATATGCAAGAGCGGGAAGAATTATTGATCAAATGGAAGAAAGAGGTATAATATCAGGATATCAAGGAAGTAAACCAAGAGAAGTTTTAATAACTAAAGAAAGACTAGCAGAACTAAAAATGTCAGAATCTTCAGAAAATGAAAATAATTAGAAAGGTGGATAAAAATGCCAAAGAAAAAAATTTTTTCAAAGTTAAAATTTAAAGATTATAATCAATTACTAGAAAAAGTTTTAGAAACAAAAGAATATCCTAGTACTGCAAAAAATTTAGTTTTAAGTATATTATATAAAATGGAAACAGGATATGAAGATTACAAAAATATAAAAAGAGATGTATCAGAAAAAGAAAAGATTATAACAGACTTAATAAATATTATAGATAAAAAATGCGATACATTAAATGTAATAAAGCCTGATAGTGCTAGAAGTACAGAATTAAAAGCAGTTAAAGAACATTATATATCTAATATTAAAGAAAAATCTTTAGAAGTTTTACCAAATGAAAGATTAATATTACAAGGATTATATAGTTTGGAATATAATCCTAATATGGTATGTGATAAATATGGTGTGCTAAAAAAAGCGGTAACTTATGTATTAAGTAGAGGTAATTCTTCAAACAAAGCAGAATTAATAAGAGATTTTAATGGATATTCTTGGTATATATCACCAATAGAATTTGAAGATATACATTCAAATTTAATATTTCAAAACTTAAGAATAATAGCTGGAAATGATTTAGTAGAGGCATGGATTAATAATGATGATCCAAACAAAGACTATTTGCAAGACTTGCAAAAGGAATTAGCAAGAAGACTTGATGATGAAAAGGCTAAAGAATTAATACACCAATTTTTAAAAACAATTTTAGTAGTATATTTAACAAGGTTTCCAGGAGATTTACCTAAAAAGGAAGAAGAATCAGATAATAAGAGTATATTAAAACAATTAGATGAAATTTCTAGGAAAAAGAGAAAATGTTTAAAAGAGGTTGAAAGATTAGATAAATACATTAATAATACAACAAATTTAAAAAGAGAATTAACAAGAAGGAAAAAAATTGGTACAGATATAGATAATATAGAAGATTTAAGAAAAGTTTTAATAAAAGATAGAGAAAATTGCATAAAACAAATAAAAGAATATAATAAAGCAATTGATCCAAGTAGATTTGTAAAAAAAGTTAAAAAATCTAAAGAAGTACAGTTAATAAATTATGATGAAATAATTATTAATAATTCTAGCAGAGAAGATGAAATAATACGTTTAGAAAAACTATTTTTAAAAGATTATAAAATACTAATAGAGAAACTAGAGGGAAGAAGAGAAATAATAGAGCTAATGTATGAGTTCAGATATTATAACATGATTCCTATAGATGAAGAAACACAAATAAAAGATGAAGATTTATTAGCAAAAGATATAGATGAGGTAAGAACATTTTTAATAAACAAAGCTTTAGATGGGAAAATTATAAATGTAGTAAATAATAATGAATACATAAATTTAGAAGTACTAAAAAATATGTTTTCACTAAGACTAATAAATTTAGAGAATGCAGAAGTATTTTTTCAAAAAATAGATAATGGATTAATAATTAACTATTTAGAAGGAAATAATGAAGAAACAGCAATTAAAATTATTTTCCCACCAGACATAGGAAAATACAAAATTAAAGAAAATAAGAAAATAAAAATTTTTTCTTAAAATAGGAGGATACTAATGAAAATAACTTTTTTAGGAGCTACTAAAACTGTAACAGGTTCAAATTTCTTAGTAGAGGGAGCTGGAAAAAAATTCTTAGTAGATTGTGGATTATTCCAAGGTAAGGCAACAGAAGAATTGGAAAACCAAGAACCATTTGAATATGACATAAATAGTATAGATTTTATGCTATTAACACATGCACATATAGATCATTCAGGAAGAATTCCAAAATTGTATAAAGAAGGATTTAGAAAAAATATAATAGCAACAAAAGCTACATGTGATTTATGTTCTATAATGCTTCCAGATAGTGGACACATTCAAGAAATGGAAATTGAATGGACAAATAAAAAAAGAAAACGTAAAGGTGAAGAACCTTTAGAGCCATTGTATACTGCAGAAGAAGCAGCAAGATCATTAGAATTATTTAGAGCTGTTAAATATGATGAAGTAATAGAAATAGATGAGAATATACATGTTAGATTTAATGATGCAGGACATATGTTAGGATCTGCAAGTATTGAAGTATGGATTAATGAAAATGGAAAAGAAGAAAAAATAGTATTTTCTGGAGATTTAGGAAATAATGATATTCCACTATTAAGCGAACCTACAATGATAGAAGATACAGATTATTTAATAATGGAATCTACATATGGAAGTAGACTTCATATGAAAAATGATGATAAAGCAGAAATGTTCCTAGATATAGTTTCCGAAACTTTAGAAAGAGGAGGAACAGTTGTAATCCCATCATTTGCAGTTGGAAGAACACAAGAAATATTATTTGAAATTAATAAATTAAAAGATAAAAGAGATGACGAAGATTTTAGAAAGAAATATGAGGAATTGATGAGAGTTCCAGTATATGTAGATAGCCCACTTGCAATTTCTGCAACAGAAGTTTTTGAAGATAATATGGATTTATTTGATGAAGAAACTCAAAAATACATTTCAGAAGGAAATAATCCTTTGGAATTTCCTGGACTTAAATTTACACGTACAGTGGAAGAATCAAAAGCATTAAATGAAAGTGATGAATCATGCATTATAATTTCTGCAAGTGGTATGTGTGATGTAGGAAGAATAAAACATCATTTAAAACACAATATATGGAATCCGCTAAATACAATTTTATTTGTTGGATATCAAGCACCAGGAACATTGGGATATAGTATTGTAAATGGTGCCAAAAAAGTAAAAATATTCGGAGAAGAAATGGCTGTTAATGCACAAATAGAATATATAGAAGGATATTCAGGACATGCAGATCAAGAAGGACTTTTGAATTTTATATATTCATTTATTAAAAAGCCAAAACATATATTTTTAATTCATGGAGAGCCAGAAAGTCAAGATATATTAAAAAATAAAATTATAGAGACAACTAATTTACCAGTAACAATTCCTTCATTTGGTGAAACATATGAAATAACAGATGAAAGAGTAAGTTTAGTTGGTAAATATAGAAGAGATACAAAAGAAAGCAACAAATTTACACGAGTTGCAATTATCGACAGGTTAAATGGATTGAAAGAAAAGATTGATAATATGCAAGACTTAATTAAAGATGATTCTACAGAAAATACAATACAAAATTCAGAATTAGATAGTTTAGCAGCTAAAATACGCGATTTACAGAATCAAATTACAAGAATTGTAAAGAAATAAAGGAGAGCACAAATGAAAAAGAAATATTTTAATGATGCAATTATAGGAAATAGAAGAATGATTGCAAGTATCTCAAAACATGGAGAATTATTAAGATTATCATATCCAACAGTAGATTACAGACAATTTATAGATTTCTACGAAACAGGTATAAAAATAAATGATTCTATGCTTATTAAATTAGAAAATGATATTAATAATTCATATAATCAATATTATATAGAAGATACAAATATATTAAATACAGAAATAGATAATACTTATTTTAATCTTAAAATTTTACAACAAGATTTTGTACCAATGAATGAAGAAGTATTAATTAGAAGATATGAATTTACAAATAATAATAAAATTGATTTGGATGTTAAATACTTAATTAATTCAAAATTATTTTCTAATTTAAATAATATGATAAGTTCAAGAGTTTGCAATAATGCTATGCTTCAATATACTCATGATTTTGCAATGGCTACATTTTCTAATTTGCCAATACATGGATATCAATTAAATAATGTAGATAATAATATTGCATATGGAATTTTACAAGATAAAGATTATATTGGAATGTCAGATCATTCTGCTGTTTCTTATGATATTGGAGTATTAAAACCAGGAGAAACAAAAAGTTTTAATATTTATATTTATATAAATAAAAATTATAAAGTAGATGTTCTTTATGAATTGAATAAAGAAATAGATAAGATAAAAAAATTTGATACTCTTAAATTATTAAAAGAAACAAGAGATTATTGGAGAAGATATGTAAAAAAACATGAAGTTTTAAAAGTAAAAGATTATGGAGAAAACAATAATGCAAAAGTAAAAAAGATTTTAAAAAGAACAATTCTTTTATATCCATTGTTAATAAATGAAAAAACTGGAGGAGTTAGTGCAGCATTAGAAGTTGATGAAGAAAAAGATATGTGTGGAAGATATAATTATTGTTGGCCAAGAGATGCAGTAACTATTTCTCAAGCATTGGATATGATTGGAATGTATAATGAATCAGATAAGTTCTATAATATCTTTTTAAGGAAAACACAAAGTAAGAATGGAATGTGGGAACAACGTTTTTATACAGATGGAAGATTAGCACCTTGTTGGGGCTATCAAATAGATGAAACAGCAAGTGTTTTAACTGGTATGTATCAACATTTTAAAATTAAAGAATTTAGAAAAAAAGAAAGAGATATGGACCTATTAAAAAACAATTTAGATATGTGTGAAAATGCTACAGAATTCTTAAAAAGATATATGGATCATTTAATGGGAAGAGATGCAGATGAAGTAGAAGAAATAGAAGATAAATATAGTTATTTAAATAGAAAAAGAATATATAAACATGTAAGTTATGATTTATGGGAAATGAATGAAGGAATTCATTTATATTCATTATCTGCTATATATTCTGCATTTGATTCTATGGAAAAAATTTACTTAGAACTTCAAAAAGACAATAAAAAATTTAAATTACCAGATGATTATGAAGAACTTTCACAATATAAAAATGAAATAAAAGAATATATTTTAAATAATTTAGTTGATAAAAATCAAAATATATTAAAAAGAAATACAAATGATAATTGTATGGATATAAGCATATTAGGAGCTGTTACACCATTTAAAGTGTTTGATCCAAATGATCCAATAGTAAAAAATACTGTTCAAAAAATAAATTTAACATTAAGGACATATACAGGCGGAATTTTAAGATTTGAACATGATAGTTATATTGGAGGAAAAAATCCTTGGCCAATAGCTACACTATGGATGTATATCTATTATAAAATGGTTGGACAAGAAGAGGAAGCAAACGAATGCTTTAACTTTGTTATAAATACAGCTACAGATTTAGGATTTCTTGCTGAGCAAGTAGATAATGATAAAATGGAAGCTAAATGGGTAATAGGACTAGGATGGTCACATGCAATGTTCATATTAGCATTAGGATTAGAAGAATTAATATAAAGAGGGACTTAAATGAAAGCAAAAACAGTATTTGTATGTAATGAATGTGGATATGAATCTGCAAAATGGATGGGAAAATGTCCTGCATGTAATTCATGGAATACATTTTTCGAAGAAAAAATATCAACAAAAACAGAAGGTGGAAAAAAAGAGAAAAAAATTGAACAAGTACCAAAGCCACTAAATACTTTTGTTGGTAAAGATGCAAAAAGAACTTCTACAGGATATCAAGAATTAGATAGAGTACTTGGTGGTGGACTAGTAAAAGGATCACTTGTATTAGTTGGAGGAGAACCTGGAATAGGAAAATCAACTTTAATATTACAAATATGTAATAA
Organism: uncultured Clostridia bacterium; assembly: GCA_944393485.1. Taxonomy (GTDB): domain Bacteria; phylum Bacillota; class Clostridia; order TANB77; family CAG-508; genus Merdicola. The sequence continues at coordinate 53,933 of CALYAJ010000001.1, read as the reverse complement.
AATTAAAGGAGAAGGAAAAGTACTTTATGTATCTGGGGAAGAATCTGCAGAACAAATTAAATTAAGAGCAGATAGATTAAATATTCAAAATGAAGATATATTATTTTTAGGAGAAACTGATATAGATATAATTGATGAACAAATAGAATCTATTATGCCAAAATTAGTCATAATAGATTCTATGCAAACAATGTATTCTGACGAGATTTCTTCAGCACCAGGAAGTGTAAGCCAAGTAAGGGAGATTACAGCCAGAATAATGAAAATCTGTAAATCAAGACAAATAACAACTATAATTATAGGTCATGTTACAAAAGATGGAAATATAGCAGGACCAAGAGTATTAGAACATATGGTAGATACGGTTTTATACATAGAAGGTGAAAGATATTTTTCATATAGAATTGTAAGAAGTGTTAAAAACAGATTTGGTTCTACAAATGAAATCGGAATGTTTGAAATGCAAGAAGAAGGCATGGTAGAAATTACAAATCCATCTTCAATTCTTATATCAGAAAGAGATGATAATCCATCAGGATCCATTGTTGTTGCAACAATAGAAGGAACAAGACCTCTTTTAGTAGAGCTACAAGCCTTAGTTACACAAAGTGTATTTGGTCTTCCAAGAAGAACTGCAAATGGAATAGATTATAATAGACTAACTTTATTAGTTGCAGTAATGGAGAAGAGGGCAGGACTTGGTTTGGGAAATCAAGATGTGTATTTAAATGTTGTAGGTGGAATGAAAGTAAATGAACCTGCACTAGATTTAGGAATTATTTTAGCAACAGCATCTAGTTATAAAAATGTAAGTATTCCTAAAGGAATAATAGCAATGGGAGAGGTTGGACTTACAGGTGAAGTAAGAACAATAAATATGATAGAGAAAAGGATAAAAGAAGCAGAAAAATTAGGTTTTAAGAAGTGCATAATCCCAGAAAATAACAAAAAACTATTGAAAGAAACATATAAATTGGATATAATTGGTGTGAAAAATATTAATGAAGCTATGAAGGCAATAGGTTTAAAATAACTATTAATATATTGTAAGGTAGAAAGGGTTGGTTAAACTTGAGAATCAGCAAGAAAGACGAAATTACAGATATATTAAAATTAATAGCACCAGGCACATTAATAAGAGATGGGTTAGATAATATATTAAAAGCAAAAACGGGTGCACTACTAGTTTTTTCAGATAGTAAAGAAGTTTTAGATATTGTTGATGGAGGTTTTTTTATAAATGAAGATTATACTCCATCTAAATTATATGAATTAGCTAAAATGGATGGAGCCATAATATTAAGCTCTGATTTGAAAAAAATTTTATATGCAAATGCACAATTAATTCCATCACCAGAAATTTCAACATTAGAAACAGGAACAAGACATAGAACTGCAGAGCGTACTGCAAAACAAACTGGAGCATTAGTAGTAAGTATTTCACAAAGAAGAAATATAATAACAGTCTTTAAAGGTGATTTACGTTATACAATGAGGGAATCTTCTACTGTATTAAATAGAACAGACCAAGCAATACAAACATTAGAAAGATATAAAAAAGTGTTTGATAGTAAATTAAAAGTATTAAATGAATATGAATTTAATGATATAGTAACTTTAGATAATGTTATAACATGTATCCAAAGAGCAGAAATGGTTATGAAAATTGTAGATGAAGTAAAAAGAGGAATTTCAGAACTAGGTGATGAGGGAAGATTAATAAGTATGCAACTAGAAGAGCTAGTTGGAGGATTAGAAAAAGAAGAATTACTAATTATTAAAGATTATAATGGAAAACAAAAAGAAAAAAATGAAGAAGTAGTATTAGAAGAAATAATTAATTTACCTTATGAAGAATTATTAAAATCATCTTCAATAGCTAAAATATTAGGTTATGAAGATTTTGAAAACTATGATGAAGTTGGTGTATATACTAGAGGATATAGAATATTAAATAAAATTCCTAAAGTTCCTAGTAATATTGTAGATAATTTGGTAAAATCATTTAAGTCTTTTCAACACATATTATCTGCAGATATACCACAACTAGACGAAGTAGAAGGTATTGGTGAAGTAAGAGCCAAAACCATCAAGCAATCACTAAAAAGAATGCAAGAACAATTTATATTTGATAATGCATTAATTTAAGAGGAGGAAAACAAATGAAAGCAAAAAGAATAATAATGATAATAGCAATTATATTAGTAATTGTTTTAATAGGATTAGTGTCTTATACTATTTATCAAAAACAAACAGTTAATATATCAAATCCTATAGCTACTATGGAAATAGAAGGATTGGGAACTATGAAAATTGAACTATATCCAGACCAAGCACCAAATACAGTTAAAAACTTTATTACTTTAGCAAATAGAGGATTTTATGATGGATTAACATTCCATAGAATAGTTAAAGACTTTATGGTACAAGGTGGTGATAAAGAGGGAACTGGTTCAGGATCTCCAACATTAGCAGATTTAAAAGACGGAGGCTCAGATACAGAAAATTATGCCATAAAAGGTGAATTCGTACAAAATGGATTTAACCAAAATACTTTAAGACATGAAAAAGGTGTAATATCTATGGCAAGATCTGATTATAGCCAAATGGGATTATATGAAGAAGGATACAATTCAGCAGGATCACAATTCTTCATTATGACAGAGGATAATTCAAGTTTAAATGGATATTATGCAGCTTTTGGTAAAGTTATAGAAGGAATGGATGTATTAGATAAATTAAATGAAACAGAAGTAGAAGAGGCAGAAGATGGTGAAGAAGCAAGTACACCAGTTGATCCACCTGTAATTAAAAGCGTAAGAGTAGATACATTTGGTGTTGATTACGGAGAACCAGAAACAGTAACACCATTTGATTATAATTCATATTTACAACAATTATATAGTGGACTTAGCTATTAGAAATTTGAGATGGTCTTAAAAGCCAAAAAAAAATCACTTTAAGTATTTTCTTAAAGTGATTTTTTTTTGTGGTAAGAATTACACAATTTATTACTATATACATATAATATTATATAGAGAGGTAATGTTATATGAAAATAAGATATTTTGATCATGCAGCTACAACTGCAGTTGCTGAAGAAGTAAAAAAAGAAATGTTACCATACTTTTGTGAAAACTATGGTAATGCATCATCATTATACGATTTAGGTAAAAAATCTAAGGAAGCAATAAATATAGCAAGGGGAAAAGTGGCAAGAGCTATAAATGCAAAACCAGAAGAAATATATTTTACCTCTTGTGGAACTGAAAGTGATAATTTAAGTTTAAAAGGAATTGCAAAAGCTTATAGAAAGAAAGGAAATCATATAATTACAAGTGTAATAGAACATCCGGCAATATTAAATTCTTGTAAAAGTCTAGAGAACGAAGGATTTAGAGTAACGTATTTAAATGTAGACAAAAATGGTTTTATAAATTTACAAGATTTAAAAAATGCAATAAATAAAGATACAATATTAATATCTATTATGATGGCAAATAATGAAATCGGGACAATAGAACCAATAGAAGAAATTTCTAAAATAGCACATCAAAATAATATAATATTTCATACAGATGCTGTTCAGGCAATAGGAAATATAAAAATTGATGTAAGAAAAATGGGAATAGATGCACTATCTATGTCTGCACATAAATTTTATGGACCAAAGGGAGTAGGAGCATTATATATAAATGAAAATGTTAAATTTATTCCGATTCAAGATGGAGGACATCAAGAATTTGATAAAAGAGCTGGTACTGAAAATGTTGCAGGTATTGTAGGATTAGGTAAAGCAATAGAAATTGCAAATAATGAAATATTAGATTACAATAAAAAATTGTTAGACCTTAGAAAATATTTTTTACAAAGAATAAAAATAATACCATATATACAAATAAATGGTGATTTAGAAAATAGATTATCGGGAAATATTAACATATCTTTCTTATTTACAAATAATAAAGATATTATTACAGAATTAAATAAAAAGGGAATATGTGTTTCAGCTGGTTCAGCATGTAGTAGTGGCGAAATAAGGACTTCTCACGTGCTTTCTGCAATAGGGCTTTCTGAAGGTATTGCAAGAGGAACCATAAGAATAACATTAGGAAAGGAAAATACTAAAGAAGATATCGATTATTTAGTAGATTCATTAGAAGAAATTATAAAAAATCTAAGGATACAGATGTAATAAAAAAATATCATAGAATATCTATGATATAAAATAAAAGCGGATGCTAAAAATCTAGCATCCACTTTTTAACGTATTTAATTATTTTTGATCTTTAGCAACATCTTTTAATTTTTTATCTACAGCTTTTTTTTCACCATCTTTAATAACTTCTGTTGCTGCACCTAAACCACTTAATGCTGCTGTTGCTTCAAATGGAATAAATACTTTGTTAGCATCACCTTTAGCAACTTCTTCAAGAGCTTCAAGGGATTTAATTTGAATAAGCTTTTCATCTGGATCAGCTTTCTTTATTGCATCATAAACCATTCTAACTTCTTCTGCTTTAGCTTCAGCAACTTTTCTAATAGCTTCAGCTTCACCGGCAGCTCTTCTAATTCTTGCTTCTTTATCAGCTTCAGCTTGTAATATTGCAGCAGCTTTTTGTCCTTCAGCAAGTGTGATTGCAGATTGTCTTTCACCTTCAGATTGAAGAATTAAAGCTCTTTTATTTCTTTCTGCATTCATTTGTTTTTCCATTGCATCTCTAATATCTTCAGGTGGGTTAATATCTTTAATTTCAACTCTATCTATTTTACATCCCCATTTATCTGTTGCTTCATCTAGTATAGATCTTAATTTTTGGTTTATTAAGTCTCTTGAACTAAATGTTTCGTCCAATGTCATCTTACCAACAATATCACGAATTGTTGTAATAGCTAAATATTCAATACCTTTCTTTAATGATTGAATTTCATATACAGCTTTTGCAGGATCTGTTATTTGATAGAACACAACTGTATCAATTGTAATTGTAACGTTATCTTGAGTGATAACTCCTTGTGGTGGTATATCCATTGTTTGTTGTTTTAAACTAACAACACTACGAACGTGATCTACAAATGGAAATATAATTGTAAGACCAGCATCAGCTACTTTATGAAATTTACCTAATCTTTCAATAATATAAACTTCAGATTGTTTTACAACTTTAATTGATTTATATGCAATTATAAGTACAAAAACAATAAAAACTATTAAAAAAATAATTCCTCCCATAATAATCTCCTTTTATTATATTTTATTATTATTAGATGGTAATCTATAATTGCTTGCAACGCAAGCTTTTACACCATCTATATCAATGATTTCTACTTCAGAACCTTTTGGTATAACTATACTTGAATCAATAGTTTTGGCTGACCATATTTCGCCATCAACTTTTATTTGTCCAGTGCCTTTTAGTAAAGAGATTTCTTCTGTTACGATAGCCTTTTTTCCAATTATTGTTTTAGAATTTGTTATTGTAGTATCGTTCTTTGTATATTTAGAAAGGATAGGTTTTGTAAATATAAGTAAAATAATAGAAACTACTACAAATACTAAAATTTGAATAAATAAATTAGATGTTACAAAACTTACCAACATTGCTGCGATAGCACCAATTCCAAACCATAATAATAAAAATCCAGCTGTCAATATTTCACCAACAAATAGTACTCCTCCTAGTACTAACCAAAGTAACCACATAAGAAAGCCTCCTTTCGCACAATCAACTATAAAAATTATACCATAAAGACATATAAAAGTAAAGAAAAATACTGCCAAATTATGTAAATAAAGCAATTTTTGATTTTTTAGAAAAAAGCTTAGGTTACATATGTCTGCCCGAACAAAACAAGTGGCTTAGCGTTGCATATAGTTAAATCTAACGAAATTAAAAATTTAGGAGTGGCATATATTTTGCATATACTTCAAAGATATGCTTGGCAAAATTTTTATATTATGATAAGATGATAAAGAATTTTATTAAAAAATGTAAAAGTAAGGAGAATACAAATGGCAAAAAGAATGTTAGAAGATACGAAAGGGAATAAAGGAAAAGTAATAGTTCATATAATAATTGCTTTATTATTTTTGAGTATTATAGCTACTATTTTTTATTTATCACCAAATTATACTAAAGAAGATAGAGAAGGAAAAATAGGAATATTAATTAATAATAATGATGTTACTTTAAGTATGAAAAAAGACATTTATAAAGATGATAATAATAATATTTATTTATCACTTGAAGATATAAAAAACTTTTTTGACAAATATATAGAATATGATGAAGAAACTGGTGAAATTATAACAACATCAGAAATAAATATTGCAAGAATGCACCTTAATAACAATAATATTTCAATAAATGGAACAGATGAAACATTAAATTCAGAAATACTAGAAAGAGATGATACAGTATATATTCCATTTTCAGAAATAAGTGAAAAAGTTTATGATGTTAATTTAAATTATATACAAAGTACAGACACAATAATAATTGATTCTTTAGATAGAAAGCAAGAAAAAGTAGTAGTAGAAAAAGATACAAATTTAAAATATAAAACAACAGTATTTTCAAAAACATTGTCAAAACTAAAAGAAGGCGATGAATTAATATATATAGATGAAACAGAGGATTGGATAAAGGGAAGAACAAAAGATGGAATAATAGGATATGTTAAAAATGATACTATTGGTGAAAAGCAAACAATAAGAGAAGAAAAAGAATTTGTAACAAAACCAGAGGGAAAAGTAAATTTAGTATGGGATTATTTTTCTGAATATGTAACAGCACCAGATAGAACAAATCAAGTTATAGATGGAGTAAATGTTGTATCACCATCATTCTTTTCATTAGAAACAGGAAGTAATGGGGAGATTTTTGATAATTGTAATGATGAAGGAAGAAGATATATAGAATGGGCACATAATAATGGATATCAAGTATGGGCAATGTTTTCTAATAATTCTTTAAGAGATACTACATCTGCAATATTAAATGATTATGATAAAAGAGAATATATGATACAAAATATATTAAATTTAGTTCAAGAATATAATATAGATGGATTAAATGTAGATTTTGAAAATATGAATGGAGAAGACAAAGATTTATATTCTAGATTTTTAATAGAATTATCTCCACAATTAAAAAAGGCAGGTAAGATATTATCTGTAGATGTAACAGCACCTGATGGTTCAGAAAACTGGTCATTATGTTTTGACAGAGATACTATAGCTGATGTTTCAGACTATATTATATTTATGGCATATGATCAACATGGACCAAGTTCAAAAGAACCAGGAACAGTAGCTGGATATAATTGGGTAGAAACTAATATAAAGAAATTTTTAGGACAAGAAGATGTAGATGCAGAAAAAATAATTTTAGGAATACCATTATATACAAGAATTTGGGAAGAAAAAGACGGAGAAGTGGATTCTAAGGTTGTTAATATGAAAGATATTGAATCAGAAGTTCCAGAAGGTCTAGTTGCTAATTGGGATGAAGAATTAAAACAATATTATGCAGAATATCAAGAAGATGGAGCGACTTATAAAATATGGATAGAAAATGATAGATCAGTTCAAGAAAAAATAAATTTGGCAAATCAATATAATTTAGCTGGAATAGCTTTTTGGGAAAAAGATAGAGAGCCAAACGACGCATTTTGGACAATGGTAAAAGAACAATTAAATTAACTAGTAATATAAAATCACCTTTTTCATATAATGAAGAAGGTGATTTTTATGATTGGATATATAAAAAAAGAAGAAGAGTGCGGACTTTTTGATAAGATTTTTAATAAAATAAAAAAAGAAGATTTTGAAAATGGAATTAAATATACATCTGCAAAACTTAATTCTAAATTATTAAAAACATTATTAAAAGATAATATAAAGATTGTTGTAATAGCTAAAAAAGATAAAACTGAAGATGAATTTATAAACGCATTGTATGCAAACAATATAGATGTTTTAAATGGAAAGTTTTTATTTAAAAATTTATTACCAGAAATTGTTGAATATTTATCTAATAAAGTGGAAACTAATAAAGAGAAATTAGAGATAACAATTTTAATAAATGATTTTACAAAAATAAATATATTTTATATAAATGAGATATTAAAAAGAGCAAAAGGAATAAATATAGTAACTAATAATATAAGTAAATTTAAAAGATGGAGTAATGAATTATATAATAATGAAGGAATAGTTATACCAGTTATGAATAATAAAATGAAAAGTCTAAAAAATAAAAGATATATAATTAATATAGATTTTTCAGAAGAGCAACTAAATAAATATAAAATAAATAGAAGAGCAATTTTAATTAATATAGAAGAAAATGTTAATATAAATTCAAAAAGTTTTGAAGGAATTAATATAAATAATTTTATTATTAAACAAGTAGATGAACTAAATGAGTTTAATTATAATGAATTATATGAGTCATTTATAATAAATAAATCTATAAATGAAATAAGAAGAAAAATAGAGAATGATAAAGTAAAAATTATGTATTTACAAGGAAAGAATGGAATAATAAATGAAAATGAATATAAATGAAATAAAACTTATTGGTCGATACTTGACAAAACAAAAATATTAGCTTAATATAATGCAGGAATAAAAATATCAGGAGGGAAAACAATATGGGAGATAGCAACAAAGAAATTCTACTAACAGAAGAAGGATATAAAAAAATGGAAGCTGAGCTAGAAAAGCTAAAAACAGAAGAAAGAGCAGAGATAGCAGAAAGAATTAAAGTTGCTCTAGGATTTGGTGACCTTTCAGAAAATTCAGAATACGACGAAGCAAAAAATGCACAAGCCGCAAATGAAGAAAAAATAGCAGAACTAGAAGCAAAATTAAGATTTGCCAAAATAATTGATGATTCAGAAATCGATACTAAAAAAGTTCAAATAGGTAACACAGTTAAAGTTTTAGATATGGAATTCGATGAAGAAGTAGAATATACTATAGTAGGAACAACAGAAGCAGACATTACACAAAATAAAATTTCTAACGAATCACCAATAGGTTCAGCTCTATTAGGAAGTAAAAAGAATCAAGTAGTAGAAGTACAAGTACCAGCGGGGGTATGTAAATATAAAATATTAGAAATTAAAAAATAATTATATATAATGGAGTAATAATAAAATGCGCTTATCTTAATAAGTGCATTTTTTGATATTATATAGAAATTAACTACATAAAATGTTACATAATATTGAAAAATGAATAAAATATATGGTAAAATATAGTCTGTACTAAGCATAATGCATGTTTTTTTGAATATATTATAATGGGAGGAAAAAACATGGAATATGCTAAGGATGAAATATATACAATTGAGTATATGGACGAAAAAAAGAGAAAAATTAATGACAGAGATATTTTTAAACTATTAACTTCAATAGGAATTGTATTTTGTGTTGCAAATATATTTTGCATATATAATTTTTTTAGAATTTTATCAAACTTGTAAAATGGAGATGTATTATGAAACTTGCTAATAATTGGAAAGATTACGAAATATTAGATATGGCAAATGGTGAAAAACTAGAAAGATGGGGAAATGTTATTTTAATTAGACCAGACCCACAAATAATTTGGAATAAAAAAGAACATGAGGAAAAGTGGAAAACGGCAAATGCTATATATAATAGAAGCAAAACTGGTGGAGGAAGTTGGCAATATAAAAAGAAAATGCCAAGCGAATGGAAAATAAAATATAAAGATTTAACATTTAATATTAAACCTATGGGATTTAAACATACAGGACTTTTCCCAGAGCAAGCAGTTAATTGGGATTGGATGATGGAAAAAATAAAATCTGCAAAAAGAGATATTAAAGTGTTAAATTTATTTGCATATACTGGTGGAGCAACAGTTGCTTGTCTTTCAGCAGGTGCTTCTGTGTGTCATGTTGATAGTTCAAAAGGAATGGTTAGTTGGGCGAAAGAAAATGTAATTTCATCTGGATTAAAGGATAGACCAGTTAGATATATAGTGGATGATGTTGTTAAATTTGTAAATAGAGAAATTAGAAGAGGCAATAAATATGATGCTATTATAATGGATCCACCTTCTTATGGAAGAGGAGCAAAAGGTGAAGTTTGGAGATTTGAAGACGATATTACAGATTTAGTAGAATTATGTACTAAAGTATTATCTAAAAATCCACTATTCTTTTTAATAAACTCATATACAACTGGAATATCTGCAAAAGTATTAGAAAATATTTTAAGAATAAATATAAAAAATGATGGAGTTTTTGAATCTGGAGAAGTTGGACTACCTATGAAAGATTCAAAATTAGTACTTCCATGTGGTATATATGGAAAATGGGAGGAAAAATAATGCTAAATATATTATATGAAGATAATCATATTATTGTAGTAGTAAAAGAACCAAAAATTCCTTCTCAAGCAGATAAAACTCATGATTTAGATATGCTTACAATAATTAAGCAATATCTAAAGGAAAAATATAATAAGCCAGGAAATGTGTATTTAGGTTTAGTACATAGATTGGATAGATCTGTTGGTGGAGTTATGGTATTTGCCAAAACTTCTAAAGCTGCATCAAGATTAAGTGAACAGGTTAGAAATAAAACTATATCTAAAAAATATATAGCTATAGTAAAGGGAAAAATGGAAAAAGAAAAAGGGAGTATGCAAGATTATTTAGTAAAAAATGAAAGACTAAATAGATCTATGGTTACTAATAAAGAAAATTCTAAGGCAAAATATGCAGAATTAGATTATGAAGTATTATATTATGATAAAATTAGAAATATGAGTTTAGTAAAAATAAATTTAAAGACTGGTAGACATCATCAGATAAGAGTACAGTTTTCGAGTAGAGGTCATAGCTTATGTGGAGATTCTAAATATGGGACAAGAAGTAGAACAGGGAAGCTTGCTTTATGGTCATATAAATTAGAATTTAATCATCCAATAACTAAAGAAAGAATGAGCTTTACATATTTGCCAAAAGCAGAAAGTATATGGAATATATTAAATGATGTTAATAAAATAGATTAAAAAAGAAGTAACAGTAGTTGCTTCCTTTTGTATTTTGTAAAAAAACAAAATAAATATGTGAAATTTAAAATCAAAATTTTCATAAAAATAATATTTGATTTTACAAAAATGATAGTTAAAAAAATAAATTAAGAAATATAATTATCACAGAATAAGAAAGGAAATGAAAGAATGATAGAAGCAATTTGTAATTCATTAACTAAAAAAATTATAGAATCAGTGGATGAAGTAGATGAGAGCAAAGCTGATGAAATAAATTATGGATTACAATTATTGATTGGAGAAGTTCCAAAATTTTTTATTACATTAATTTTAGCAATTTTATTTCACATGGTTGGTCTTACTTTAATTTCTTTTTTAATTATTCTACCATATAGAACATTTTCCGGTGGTTTTCATTTACATACACATTTAGGCTGTATAATAGTTACAAATCTTTTATATATAGGGACTCCATATTTAGCAAGTATAATTAATATAAGTGATGAAGTAAGATATATAGCTATAGCATTTACATTTATATTTAGTTTTTGGATGATAAATAAATATGCACCTGCAGATACAGAAAATGTTCCAATTCTTCAAAAAAAAGAAAGAAGAAAAAGAAAAATATGGTCATTTGTAATTGCAGGAATTGAATTAATAATTGCAATATTTATACCATATAAAGTAATCTCTAATTTGATAATTCTTGGAATTATATTTCAAACATGTACCTTAACAAAAACAGCTTATAAGATTACTAAAAACAAATATGGTTATGAAGTTTATGGTAGTAATTGAGTTTTAAACTCTTACTATATATAAAAAAAGGGAGGAATAGCAATGTTAAAGTTCTTAGCAAGATTAGCTGAAAAATATGCTAAATCATCAAATACTGCATGTGTAATATTTGGAATTATACATCAACCAAAGATACCAGACAGTATGATTAAGAGGGACTAAGCGTATTCTAAACTAATTAAACGACTAACAAAAGAAAAATACCTAAGAAATTAGGTATTTTATTTATAATTAGGGAAGTTCAAAGAACTTCCCTAATTATAAATAAATTTAATTACAAAGTAATTTTGGCATACAAACAAAGATGCGGACTTTACAAAATTATAGATAGCAACAAAGTTATTAATGTCCGCTTTTGTTTTTGTTATAAATATATTTCTAATTGTTGCGAAAAATATTCATCATTTTTACTAGTAAATATTGCAAGGTTTGAATGTTTATTTAATATTTTGTTAACTTCCCATAAACCTAATCCAGTATTATGTGGCTTAGTAGAATATGATTTTTCAAATATTTTTATTGTATCTACATTTTTATCTTTATATGTATTTTCTATAATAATTAATTGTCTATTTTTTCTATTATCCATTAAAAATCTAATATTAATATATTTTTTATCACATTCTTGTGCAGCTTCTAAACTATTATCTAATAATATTCCAAGAATCCTACAAATCTCATAAATATCAGCATTTAAAGTGTTTAAATCAATATATACACCAAGTTCCATTTTTATATTTTTCTTCTCAGCTTTATTATATTTATCTAAAAGAATTGCATATATAGAAGGATTATTTACTGTTTCAGGATTTAGCGCAGATAAATTATTAATACTACTACATTCATCAAATAAAGAATTATAATATTTTGAAAGTCCATTCATATCTTTTGCTCTTACATATCCACCAATTGCATGAACAATATTATTAAAATCATGTTTGAATGCACGAATATTATCATACATTGATTTTAAATTATCATTATATGATTGTAAATTGTGATTATCAATAGTTGCAATTTCTAATTGTTTAGTTTTTACAATATTAAACATACTTACAAAGAAATATGCTATTAAACAAATAATACTAATAAATATAACAAATGTAGGTAATAAATTATTATAAAATGCAGAAATATATAATTGTAAGAATACAGTAATAAAGCCTAGAACAATTGTGGCTAATATAACTATACTATCTTTTTTATTAATATTTTTGAATAAAGTAATATTTATATTAAACTTTTGAAATAATTTAAGCATTATAAATAGACAAGAATATACAATAAACATAAATATAACAGCATATATTGGATAATTTGCAAATTCAGAATATGTTCCATTGAAAAATAATGTATATATTTGCGAAGAAATCATCTCAAATAAAGCAGTTAGTAAAAACTGTATAGCAACACCAATAAATGATTCTAAAATTTTAGAATTAAAAAATATCTTATAAGATATAGCAAATGCGAAAACATTAAATATAGTATTATAAGGTATAGGAATTAAGAATCTACTTATAATACTAGACAAAACTAATATTAACATACATAAATATTTATTTTTCTTAGACGGACTTTTAGCGAAAAGAGTTATAAATAAATTTATATCAATATATGCCTCAATTAGAAAGAAAGGTATACTCAATATATTAGTTAACATTTCGTTTGGGCTCATCAAGCCCTCTGTAATTTTCTGAAAAATATTCATAATTATTTAAAACCTCCATTAAATTGTTTTTATATTTTGGACCAATAGGACAAATATTGTTAAACATAAGGTATATTGTATTATTGTTAATATCAATATGTTCAATCATATCAATATTCACTATATATGATTTATGACATCTTATAAAATTTTCTGGTAGTTTAGCCTCAATTTTATTAAAAGGTATATATGCTGAATAATCATTAAAATGGGTATGATAAATTGACTTCATATTATCTTTTCTAATATAAAGTATATCTTCTTCTTTAATTATAATTGGGGAATTACCGATTTTAATAAATTTTGCTGTATTAGATTTTATATCGTCAAATAATCTAGAAATAGTTAATTCAAGTCTTTCAGAAATAAAAGGCTTTGGAATGTAATCAAAAGTTTTATACTTATATGCAACTAATGCATATTCAAGGTGTCCTGTGGTAAAAATAATATACATTTCCTTATTAGTTTCTCTAATTTTTTCTGCTATGTCTAATCCCGATAATTTATTCTTTAAATTTATATCAAGAAATAGAACATCAACAGTATGTTGTTCTATATATTTCATTAAATCATTGGCGTTAGTACATTTATAAGTAATACTTGTATCATAATCATATTGCATCAAAATATTTTCTAACATTTGAGATAATTTATTTAAAACAGTTATATTATCATCACACAACACAAAACTAAGCATTTTTTCATCTCCTAAAACTAAATAATTCATGAATCAGCAAGAATATGCAAAATTCAAGTTGGTTTGACAATTACCTTTATTTTCCAATAATAAATACAATATAATCTAAAATTTTGATAATGTCAATATAAAAAAATACAGTAATTAAAATTTTAAAATAAATAATTAAAAAACCTCACATCCTTACAGAGTAGCAGAGTTGTTAAAAATACAAAAGGGAAAAAATACAAAAAAATTTTACAATAATTTCAAAAAAATATCTTATGATTAAACAGTAATTCTGTAAAAATGAATAAAATATTGTAGAAAATAAGTAACATAAAAGTAATATAAAAATATATTAGATTTTATTGACTAAAAAAGTTAAAAATAGTAAGATATAAGTAATGTTTACAATAGATAAAGAATGGGGGATAACAAATGAAATATAGAAGAGGAAGGAACATAAGAAGAATAATATTTTCATTCTTGATTATTTTTATTCTTTTAGCATTATCAGCAATTATTTATTCAGCAACAATTGAAAAAACAGAAATAACATTTCAAGACAATAATTTATATCAAGCAGTAAAAAATGTTTTATCAAAAGAAATTATGAGCTCTGATAATGGTACCAAAACAATAACAATAGCGACAGAAACATTAAATGGAATAACATCAATGGACTTAAGAAATTCAGATATTTCTGACTTATCCGGAATAGAAAAATTTATTAACTTAAATAGTATAGATTTATCAAGAAATAATATATCTGATATAAGCCCAATAATTAGCTTAAATAATTTAACAAATTTAAATTTAAATGATAATCCTGTAAGCAATTTATCAGAATTATCTAATAAAACTAATTTGACAGAGTTATATTTATCAAATACTGGAATAAGTAATGTATCTTTTTTAAATAATTTAGTTAATTTAAAGACATTGGATATTTCTAGTAATAATATTAGTAATTTACAAGGAATTAATTTATTAAATTCTTTAATCACATTAAATGTTTCTAGCAATAGAAGTTTAGCTACATTAAATGAAATTTCAACACATGATACTTTAGAGGATTTAAATATTTCATCAACAGGTATAACTGATATTTCTAGTATAATTCAATTAGGAAATTTAAAAAGATTAAACATAGGAAACTTAACAGGTATAAGTGTAAGCCCAATAATCCAAACACATAGAGTAGACTCTGAAACAGTTCCATATCTTGCAAATTTGGAAATGTTAGATATGAGATATACAAATAAAATTTCTTTTTCATCTTTATCTAAATTAACAGAACTTAAAGAATTATATATGCAAGGAAATTCAATAAGCAGTATATCTGGAATATATGAAATGTCAAATTTACAATATTTAAATTTGGAAGATAATAATATTTCTGATATTAGTTATTTTATAAAATGGAAAACTGTGGATGATGTACAAGTTATAGATAAATATATGCCTGCAACAGAGATAAGTTTGAAAAACAATGAGATTTCAGATGTATCAGTTTTTGCAGCTTTACCTCAACGTGTAGAATACCTAGATTTATCACAAAACCATATATATAATATAACACCATTAACTGGTGAAAGTTATTCAAAAGGTATATATTTACAAGATCAAATAATAGATTTTCCAATATATAAGAAGGAAGCAGAAGTTGATCAATACATAATTTTGCCAAGTATTTTCCAATTAAGTAAAACGAGTGGAAGTATAGTTTATTCTGAAAATGCAAGTTTTGATGTAAATGGAGTTACATTAAATAATGCTTCAGAATATCAAACACCAGGAAATTATAATGTAATTATTGACTATAACAAAACAAAAGATGATATGTTATCACTTACATTACATGGTGGAAATGCTGATGGAAGTATTATTAATTTTGAAATTTCATCATCTTCTTCAGCAATAGATTCATTATTATTTGTTGATGAAAACTTAGATGCAGCAATATATAAACATTTATTAACTCTTTTAGATGAGGACACATATATAACTAGAATTCCAAAAATTATAAATATAGAACATAGTATAATAAAAGAAGTAGATGAATTGAATTTATCAAATGGGGATATTAGAGATTTAACTGGACTTGCAAGTTTCTCAGAACTTGAAAATTTAAATTTAGCACAAAATAAAATTACAACAATAGATGAATTGAAATCATGCACCAAGATTACAAACCTAAATCTTTCTAATTCACCAGTAGGAGATAATAATTCAGCAATACTTCAAATGACAGAATTACAAAGTTTAGATTTATCAAATACTGGAATTACAAATATAAATATTGTAAATGATTTAGTAAATTATTGGATATCTGAAAAAGATGATATAGAGTTAATAGAATTAAATATTTCAAATAACGGCTTATCAGATGACAAAGTGGAAGGAATAAAAAATATTACACCACTTCAAAAATTATATGTATCTGGAAATAATATAACAGATATTTCAGGATATAGCAATTTAACAAGTTTGAATACTTTAGATATATCAAGTAACCAGATAGAAGACATATCAGTATTATCAAATTTAACAGCTTTAAGAACTTTATATATGAATAACAACAAAATTTATAGTATTGAACCTATATCAAGATTAGCAGTAACAGTATTAGAGTTTTCTGGAAACAGAGTAAGTGATGTTAGCTCAATGTCAAGAATGACAAGTTTAACAGATTTATATATGGACAATAATATGATTGATGATATTTCTTCTTTAGAAACATTAAATATAAGAAATGTATTTTCTGCAAAAAGACAAAAAATGGTAAGAACTGCTGCAGAGAGTGCTCAAGGAGAAATGACTGTAGAATTACCAGCAATATTTAAATCATCAAAACAAAATGGAAGTAAAGTATATACTAGTGCAGACTTTAATTTATCAAATTGTTCATTATCTCCAGATGGAAATAGTATAGTAGTAAATTTAACAACACTAGGAGATAAAATTGCAACAGCAACAATTTCTGGAGGAAATGCAGATGGAACAATGCTTTCAGTAGCAAAACCATTAGAAGCAACAATAGATTATAATATTAAAGAAAAAACAAATCAAAATGTAATTGCAACAATTAGCTTTAATAGAGCAAATGTAACAATAACAAATAATTCAGGAAGTAATACATATACATTTACGCAAAATGATGAATTTACATTTGAATATATGGATGAATATGGCTTTACAGGACAAGCAATAGCTACAGTTAATTGGATAGATAAAGATGCTCCACAATATACAATTTCAAAACAACAAGATGGAAATAAAGTAATAGTAACAATTACAATGAATGAAGAAGTAGAAAAACCATCTGGTTGGGGCTGGGATTTAAGCGAAGATAAAAAAGTGTTAACAAAAACGTTTAATGCAGGAGATCAAGAAACAATTACTGTTTCAGATATAGCAGGAAATGAACTTCAGATTTCAATTACAACAGAAGCAGATACAACACCACCAACAATTTCAAATGTTGAAAATAATAAAGTGTATGATGGTCCAGTAACACCTACAATTACTGATGAAAACTTAAAAGAAGTAATATTAACAAAAAATGGACAAGAAATAATTAATTACAGAAATGGTAATACGATTTCAGGTAATGGAAAATATGTTTTAACAGCTAGAGATGAGTTCGGAAATGAGAGTACAGTTTCTTTTGAAATAAGAACTGCCTCAGATGTAGTAACATCTAGTAAATATAGAGTTAGCGAAGATACTTTATACATTTCTAGAATATCACCAAAAACATCTGTAAATACATTAAAAAATAATTTAGACTGTGAATTACAATATGATGTAATAAACAAAAATGGAAATAAAATGAGTTCTTCAAATACTGTTTCAACAGGTGATAAGATTAGATTAAGTAATAATAAGGAATATATACTTATTGTTACAGGAGATACAGATGGAAGCGGAGATGCAGATTTCCAAGATATTCTAAATATAAATAAATACAGATTAAATGGAAATGGTTTACAAGGTGCATACTTAATTGCAGGAGATGTAAATGATGATGGAAAGGCTGATTTCCAAGATATTTTAGAAATAAATAAATATAGATTAGGAAATACAAGTACTTTATAAAATGGAGGTATAATATGAAAAGTAAAATTATTACAATGTTATTAGTATTAGTTGTGGCTTTGGTTGGAACTAGCTCAGTATTTGCTAGAGCTGAAGATGTATCAGCAACATTAGTACCTAGTACTACTAATGTAAAACCAGGAGAAACTTTTACAGTTACATTACATGCAACATGTAGTGAAAAAATCAATGGTATCCAAACAGAATATAATTATGATTCTAATATATTAGAAGTTGTAAGTGCAAATACAGCAAGTGGAAATTTTGCAAATTTAGGAATAAATAATAAAATCGAAGTTATTGCTAATGCACCTGATATAACAGATGCAGATGTATTTGTTATAACTTTCAAAGTAAAGGATGATGCACAAGCCAATACAACAACACAAATAAGCATGCCAGAAACTCTTGTTGCTAGTATGGAAGCAACAGATTCAAACTACTATGTACCAGCACAAACAATTACAATAAATATAGTTGGAGATTCAACAGAAGATCCAGATCCTGAGAATCCAGATCCAGAAGATCCAGGAACAGAAAATCCAGATCCTGAAGACCCAGGAACAGAAAATCCAGATCCTGAAAATCCGGATCCAGAAAATCCAGATCCAGAGAATCCGGGAGATAATAATAACGGTAATAATAACGATAATAACAATGATAATAACAACGATAACAACAATAATAATAGCAACAACCAAGATAATAACTCTAAAGATGATGATACTACAGCACCGGGTAAGTTACCTTATACTGGAACAAGTATAGTTGCAATAGCAATTATAGTTTTATCAATAGTTTTGGTTGTAACATTTATACGTAATAGAAAATATAGAGATGTAAAATAATAAAAGTTATAGAAACACCTAAAATAAATTAATATTTTAGGTGTTTTTTTATACAATAGGAAAGTTATGCTTTCCTGTTGTATAAAAGTCGCTTCGTTCCAACAGTTTTACACAATTTTACTAATTTAAAATTGGCACAGAACAAATTTACGGAAAGCCAAAGAAAAGGATAAAGTTAGTACAATATTAAGGCTTTCCGATTTGTTCTTATGTAGGAAAATCAGAGATTTTTATGTATATAACAAGGCCGAAGTTACCTATGACTGTGCGATTGAAAAGCAATTTGTACAATTGGAGAAGCTACATTTTATATGATTTAAATGGATTTACATAAATTGAATTCAACATTTAGTAATAAAAAAATAAAAACCACATAAAATTACTAAAAAAGTCTTTTATGGAGGATGTTATGGAAAAGGTAAAAATATATATTTCTATTATGCTGATAATATGTGTAATATTAACAGGAATTTTAATAATTAACACAAGTAAAGCAGAGGAAGTATCAACATCTACAACTTTGAGCAATAAAAAAATAGGTTGGGGAATAAAAAGAGAAAAAGATCACAAAAGACCTGATGTGGGAAAAGAAAACAAAGAATTAATGGAAAAGTATAATGGGATGTACTTAGGAAATGAAGAAAAGAAATATATTTATTTAACTTTTGATGAAGGATATGAAGCAGGATATACTGAAAAGATTTTAGATGTTTTAAAAGAAAATGACGTTAAAGCTACATTTTTTATAACAGCACATTATTTAAATAAGGCAGAAGACTTGGTAAAAAGAATGGTTAATGAAGGACATATAGTAGGAAATCATACAGTAAATCATAAAACTCTTCCAGATATTTCAGATAAAGAAATAAAAGAAGAAGTAATGAAATTACATCAAGCAATATATGAAAAAACAGGCTATGAAATGAAATATATAAGACCTCCAAAAGGTGAATATAGTGAAAGAAGTTTAGCTGTTACAAATAATTTAGGATATACTACTGTAATGTGGACATTTGGATATATGGATTATGATGAAAATAATCAAAAGGGAGAAGAATATGCTAAAAAGATGATTTTAGATAATCTACACAATGGAGAGATAATGCTGTTACATGGAAATTCTAAAGACAATGCAAATGTATTAGATGAAGTTATAAAGACTGCAAAGCAAGAAGGATATGAATTTAAATCTCTAGATGAATTTGAAAGATAGGTGGTTAAAATAAAGAAAAATAGAAATAAATTAGAAAGAATTTTAGAAATGCCAATTGAGGTAACCACTTCTAATCCTAAAATAACTATCTTGGGATTTTCTGAATTAATGGTAGAAAATTATAAAGGAATTATAGAATATGAAGATTACTTAATAAAAATAAATACTTTTATAGGAATAATAATAGTGGAAGGAACAAAATTAGATTTAAATCAAATAACAGAAAATGATGTTGTAATCAATGGAGAAATAGAAAAGTTATATTTAGAACCTGCAGAGGAGGATTGAAATTGTTTATAAAGCTAGTTTTAAATTACATATTAGGATATTTAAATATAAATGTAGAAGGCTATTTTATAGAACGATTTATAAATATGTGCAGAAATCAAAAAATACTTTTGTGGGGCATGAAAAGAAAAAATTCTAGTTTTATAAGTTGCAAAATAGGGATAAATGATTTTAAAAGAATAAGAAAAATTACAAAAAAGACAAAGTGCAAAGTAGAAATAAAAAATAAAAAAGGTATTCCTTTTATATTTGAAAAATATAAGAAGAGAAAAATTTTTTTATTAATGATGTGTATAATAATTGGTAGCCTAATTGTATTGTCACAGTTTGTATGGAATATTGAAGTAAAAATTAATGGTAGTAATTTGAAAGAGGAAGATATTATAAATACATTAAATGAAAATGGACTATATATTGGAGAAAGAAAAAATAAAATTGATGTAAAAGAAATTGTAAATAAAGTAAGATTAAATAGAAATGATATTTCGTGGATTGGAATAGAAATTAAAGGAACAAATGCTATAGTGCAAGTTGTAGAAGCAGAGAAAAAACCCGAAATTGCTAATGAAGATGATTATTGTAACATAGTATCAAATAAAGAAGGAAAAATTTTAAAAATTACTGCCAATAATGGTACTGCAATGGTAAAGCCGGGAGATGTTGTAAAAGAAGGATCTTTGCTAATTGCAGGATGGATAGAAGGAAAGTATACGGGTACAAGGTTTGTAAGGGCTGATGGAAATATAGAAGCAAATGTATGGTATACAGAAACAGGAGAAGTAAACTTAGAAGAAAAAAGTATCGAAAAAACCGGAAATACAGAGAAAAAATATGCATTAAAAATAAATAATTTTAGAATAAATTTATATAAAAAGCTTTCAAATTTTGAAAAATATGATACAATATACACATCGAAAAAAATAAAAATATTTTCAAATTTCTATCTACCCGTAGAGTTAATTGAATGTAATAATTTTGAAATACAAGAAAAAAGTGTTAAATACAGTGTAGAAGAAGCAAAAAACGAAGCAAAAAAAATAGCAGAAGAAAAACTAAATGCACAAGTAGAAAACAAGGATAACATAAAAAATGTAACAGTAAATTATGAAGTAGAAAAAGATAAAGTTAAGGCAGAGGTAACATATGAAGTATTTGAAAATATAGGGACAAATGAAAAAATAGTATTTTGAAAGGATGATTAGCATGGAGCAAAGAAGTCTAAGAGTTGTAAGCACAAATAAAAATTTTTTCGCAAAATTAACAAATACTATAAGTAAGTTACTAATTCCAACTAAATTAGGGCTTAATGGATTAATGATTACAATAAAAAGAAATAGTTTATTAAAATCTTTTGAAGTGTATACTAATACAAAAGAAGAAGGCAATAAAAAAGAAAATTTAGCTAAAAAATATGAAGATGCATATACTTTATATTTAGAATCAATAGATAAGTATATAATGGATTCTATTTATAAAAAAGTTAAAAATGGATCTGCTTCAGATTTTGAAAAAAATGCACTTTCAAATTATTATGAAGTAATACATTTAAAACAAACAGAATATATAGAATATAAATATAGAAAGCAAAAATATTTATTAGAATTAGATTATAAAACAGCTAAAAATGAAAACATAAAGAATATAGAAAGATATGAAAAATTTTATATAACTAAAATGGAACAATTATACAAAGGTATTTTAAAACATTTTTCTATACAATTAGCAGACAATTTAACATATCAAGATAAAAATATAGTATATGATAAAATATTTGATTTGTTAGAAGAATATATTGCAGATATTTTACCATTAAAAATAAAATTAGATACTACAAATACATATAAAAATATTATTTCTCAATACGAGAAATTCGATAAACTTACAGTAGGAAAACTAGATATGAATGATTCAATAGAAAAAAGAATGATTCTATTAGGAATAAGTAGACAATTATTTACACATAGTTTACCTCTAGTAGTTGCAGAACAATGTTATATAAAATTATTAAAAGATTTAAGACATATAATGGTAACTACAAAAATAAAAAAGAAAAGCAATGATGCATACAATTTATTAATGGAACTTATAGAAGATTATAATATTAGATTACTCTCTACAAAAATTTATTGGGACAAACCATCAGATAGGGAAGAATATAAAGAGTTTTGGAATAGCTATAAAAAAATACAAAAAATTAAAGATGACGATTTTGAAAAATATGAAATAGAAAAACAAGCTTTATTTATAAAAGCAGATATGGAAAAATTAAGAAAAGCAAAAAGAAATTATAATAATATTATAAAATTTTATAAAAATAAGTTAGTAGAATTAGGCAAAATGAGAAATTTAAGCAATACATGTACTACTTCAGATAAAATATATTCAAGAAGCAAAAGAGAAGAAAAAAAAGAAATAGGTTGAAGAGAAGAAGGGGTATAATATGAAGTGTACAGAAATAGAATATTTAAATGTTGAACCTAATGAAATGTATTCAGAATTAACAGAAAAAGTATTAAAAAAATGTTTTGAAACAGAAAATTTATTAGATAAAAATATTTATGTAAGTATTATTTATACAACACCAGTAGATATACAAGCATATAATAAAGAATATAGGAATATAGATAAAGCAACAGATGTTTTATCTTTTCCTATGTTTGAAAAAGAAGAGGTAGAAAAATTAAAACAAGAAAAAAGTATTGTAACAGAAGTTTTAGGAGATATAATTGTAAATTTAAGTCAAGTAAAAATGCAAGCAGATGAATATGGACATAGTTTTGAAAGAGAATTAGCCTATATGTTAGTTCATGGATTTTATCATTTAATGGGATATGATCATATTCAACCAGAAGATAAAAAAGAGATGAGAGAAAAAGAAGAAAATGTATTAAGTGAATTAAATATAAATAGGGAGTAAACATGGATAAAAAAAAGGATAGCAGATTATATAATAAAAATTTTTTTGAAGCATGGAAAAATGCTTTTTCTGGAATTGTATATGCATTTAAAACACAAAGAAATTTAAGAATACAATTGATTGCAGGAATAATTGTAGTGATACTTGGAATTGTTTTAAAAATTAGTTCTTCTGAATGGGCAATTTTATCTTTAGCTGTATTTTTGGTATTAGGTTCTGAAATGATGAATACAGCTTTAGAAACAGCAGTTGACCTTACAACCGAAGAATATCATATTAAAGCTAAGTTAGCTAAAGATACTGCTGCAGGAGCTGTAGTTTTAGCTTCTATAAATGCGGTTGTAGTATCTTATTTTTTATTTGCGGACAAAATAATTCAAATGTTTAAATAGAAAGGAAACAAAATGGCAGGAAAAAGATTGAAAGTAGAGGAACACAAAAGTAAAAAGAAAATTGTAGGAGCATTTTTCTTAATTCTTATAATATTACTTGCAATTGCAGGAACTTACTATTATTTTGAAATATATAATAAAACTGAAGTCAGTTCAGAAACAAATACAATTTTACCAGAGGTAGTGGAAGAACCAGAGCCAGAACAAGAAAGTATATTTTCTGGAGATGAAAGACCAATAGCAGTAATGATCGACAATCATAAGGGAGCATGGCCACAAGCAGGTTTAAATAAAGCATATAGTGTTTACGAAATTATAGTAGAAGGTGGAGAAACTAGACTAATGGCTTTATTTAAAGGAGT
Organism: uncultured Clostridia bacterium; assembly: GCA_944393485.1. Classification (GTDB taxonomy): domain Bacteria; phylum Bacillota; class Clostridia; order TANB77; family CAG-508; genus Merdicola. The sequence continues at coordinate 29,584 of CALYAJ010000001.1, read as the reverse complement.
AGATTTGGATGAAATAGGTCCAGTTCGTAGTTCTAGACATTATTTTCTAGATTATGCTTTAGAAAATGATGCAATATATGCACATTATGGTTGGAGTCCAAAGGCAAGAACAGATATTAGTTCATTAGATGTGGATAATATTAATGGAATAACAGAGAGTTCAAGTAGTTTTTGGAGAACAAAGGCAAAAGCAGCTCCACATAATGTTTTTACAAGTACAAAAGATATTAAGAAAATTGCTAAAAATAAAGGATATAGTTTAACTTCTGATGAAGATAGTGTATTAAATTATACTTTTGATGAAGTGAATTTAGAAGATGGAATTGATGCAAATACAGTAACTATTCCATATTCAGAATTACATACAACAAGCTATAAATATGATGAAGAAACAAAAAGATATACAAGATATGCTAGAGGTAAAAAACAAACAGATTACGAAACGAAAGAGCCTATAACGACTAAAAATATAATAATTACATTTGTAAGAAATTCTAAACTTAATGATGGAACTAAAAAAGATAGACAAACATTAAATAATGTAAAAACATGTGATGGATATTATATTACAAATGGAAAAGCAATAAAAATTAAATGTGTAAAAAAATCTAGAAAAGGGCAAACTGTTTATCAAGATTTAGACGGAAATGAAATAGAAGTAAATGATGGAAATACATTTTTTAATATTTGTCCTATAGATAGTGATGTAACATTCGAATAACATTTTTTGTAACTCTTGGAATAATTAAATCCAAGAGTTACAATTGTTTTTGACGAATTTATTTAAATTATATAATATTATAAAATTTGATTTGTGAATATGTATAATTAAATATTTGTTTTTTGCTAGATTTAATTATATATATATGGTAAAATACCTTCTAGAGAGAAGTAAATTATAGCTAAAATATTTTATAAGAAAGGAAAAATTTGATGGCAAAATTTAAATCTGGATTTGTAGCAATAATAGGAAAAACTAATGTTGGAAAATCAACACTTATTAACAATCTGGTAGGAGAGAAAGTAGCAATAACAGTTAATAAATCTCAAACAACGAGGACTGCAATAAGGGCAATAGTAAATAGAAAAAATTCACAAATAATTTTTATAGATACACCAGGAATACACAAACCGACTACTAAATTAGGAGAAACAATGTTAGAAACATCATATGGAATTGCAGGTGATGTTGATTTAATACTTTATATTGTAGATTGTTCTAAAAAAGAAATAACAAAAGGAGATAGAATAATACTAGACAAAATTAAAGCAATTAATAAAAAGACAATATTAGTATTAAACAAAATAGATTTAATAGAAAAAGAAGAAATCTTAAAAGTAATAGATATGTATAAAAATGAATATAATTTTGAAGCAATTATTCCAATTTCTGCATTAAGTAATAAATGGAATGAGATTATATTAGATGAAATAGAAAAAAATTTAAAAGAAGGACCTGCATATTATGATATAGATGAATATACAGATCAAACAGCAAGACAATTAGTAGAAGAAGTAATACGTGAAAAAGCATTAAAATTTTTAAGTGAAGAAGTACCTCATGGAATATATATAGAAGTCGAAAAAATGAAAGATAGAAAAACAACAAAAGGTGAAGACATATATGATGTAGAAGCCACTATATATTGTTTAAGAAATTCTCACAAGGGAATAATTATTGGTAAAAATGGTTCGATGCTAAAAAGAATTGTAACTGGAGCAAGAATAGAATTAGAAAAAATGTTAGGAATGAAGATTAATTTAAAAGTTTGGGTAAAAGTAAAAGAAGACTGGCAGGACAAAGAAAATATTGTGAAAAAATTTAAATTCAACTAATTGTATAAAATTGCATAAAATACAGAAGATAATTATAAAGGAGATGATTTCATGATTAAGAAAATAGCTTGGGATACCTTTAAAAAAACTGGTGATATAAATACTTTTATGGAATTTAGTCAGATTAAAGAAATAGAGAAAAAAATAGAGGAAGAAAAGAATGGGAACAATAAAGACAAAAGGGATTATATTAGTTGAACATAATATGGGCGATTTCGATAAAATGCTAACAATGTTAACACCAGGTCTTGGAAAAATATCATGTGCTGCCAGAGGAGCGAAAAGATTTAAAAGTTCGCTCCTAGTAGGTAGCCAATTTTTATGTTTTGGAGAATATGTTTTATATAAATCTGCAACTACATATTATATTAATTCTTGTGAACCTATTGAAATATTTTACAATATTAGAAAAGATTTAGATAAATTAAGATATGCATCATATATTACAAAAATTATTATTGATGTTACAGACGAAAATGAAAATGATTATAAAGTATTACAACTTTATTTGAATACACTTTACATGATTTCAGAAACAGATAAAGATTTAGAATTTATTGTAGCGATATTTAAATTAAAATTAATGAATATATTAGGATTTACTCCACAAATTACAAAATGTTTAAATTGTGGAGAAACCAATTTAGAATATTTTAGTTTTAAAGACAGTGGGTTTAAATGTGCAATTTGTGGAAAGCAAGATACAGGTGCTGTACATGTAACTGCACGGAACAATTCAATCAATAAGATATATTATGATGGCACCTATAAAAAAAGTTTTTTCTTTTAACATAGGAGAGGAAAGTATGAAAGAATTGAAACTTATTGCCAAATTATATTTAAATGATAAATTAGAAAAAGATTATAAAATGGAAGATCTTTTCTAAAAATGTCAGAAACTTAAATACTAAGCTAAAAAAAATAAAATAGGGTTGAAAAAAAGCTGATTACAAGATATAATAAGCATATAACAAAAGAAAGCACTATAATTGAGAGGAGAGATTTTTATGAATATAAAAGTTGTAGGAAAGGATTTAGTAGTTACAGATGCAATAAGAGATTATGCAGAAAAAAAGATGGAAAAATTATCAAAATATATGGATGATTTTGATGGCACAGTTACAATCAAAGTAGAAGGGAATGAGCAAGTAGCTGAATCAAGAGTTGCATATCAAGGAATTACATATAAAGCCGTTACTGCACATAAGGATTTATACGCATCTATAGATAAAAATATAGATATTTTAGAAGGACAAATAAGAAAAGTAAAAACTAAAAAAGAAAAAATGGATAAAGATGCAAGTATTAGAATTTCTCAAGAAGAAGATTCTGCAGAACCAGAAAATGAAATTATAAAAGAATTATATTATGAAATAAAACCAATGACACCAGAAGATGCAAAATTAAAATTACAAGAAAAGAAAGGAAATACTTTCTTAACATTTGTTAATTTAGAAAATGGTAAAGTTAATGTAATTTATAAATTAAAAGATAATAAAAATTATGGTTTAATAGAACCAGAAGCATAAAAAGGAAGACATTTTGCCAAGTATTTCTTAAAAGAGATACTTGGCGAAATGCATACCAATTGTTTTGTATGGAAGGAAATAGATAACATGATCTTGTAGCTCCGAAAAATCTGGTGATTTTTCATATTTAATAAAAACAGGGCTTACATTTGTAAGCTCTATTTAATTAGAATATTATAGGGGAGATGTAGTATGACTACTAGAAAATTTAGTGAGAATTATAATGAAACAGATATATTTGATGCTTTTGCAATAGCTAAAGCTATCATAAGACAAATAGAGTATTATTTAAATAATGAAAATTTATCTGAAATGAACAATCAATTTTTAGAAGAAAGTAAAAGAAGAATTGAAGAATTGTTAGAAAAATATAAGGATTCATTTTCAACAGTTTTAAAAATATCTAATGAACAAATAAGCTTTGGCTTAAATGAAATGGCGAATAATCAAGAATATGCTGGACTTTCAAGCGAAGAATCGAAAAGAATATATGAAAATTCTTCTGAAACATTGCAAAGCATAAAAAAAGATTTTGACAAGGTATTTAAAATAGAAGAGACGATTCATGAATTGATAACAATACCATTATGGAAAAAATCTACAACAAGTATAAATACGGAAATTAAACCAGGAGATAAATTTAAATATTTAGTTCATTCTGGTGAGGGAATTATTTATTTACCAGGTATTCCAAATTATAGAAGAAGAAGAAATTTTGAAGGAGATTATGTATCAGCATCATTATTAAGTGATAAACAAATGGCGATGTTTAGAAATTCACAAGTAGGATTAATTATTGAGGCAAATGATGCAATTATATGTTCTACACAAGAAGATGCAGGAACAAATATAACAAGTGTACAAGGAATAAGAACAGTATTTAAATTTAAAGAAGGTCTTTATTTGGATGCTGGTTTCCCTGGAAATTTAGATAAAGATGGAAAAGTAAGTACTACAAAGATTCAATCACCAAATCAACTAGAAGAAGATACAATTAAAAATCAAGAAAAACGTGGATCTGTTTTTTCAAATAGAACAGAAGATGTAAATGAGGTGATTTTGGATGATTCTAAAATTAAAGTCATTGGTGTGTTTTTTAAAACGAATGGTTGTGAAATTAACTTAAGAGATTTTGAAAGAGCTACAATGATGGAAAGACTTTATAATGTACCATTAAAAATTTCAAATACTGCTATATATAGAAGAAAAATAGGACTAGATCCATATGATTCAAAAGACTATGAAAACTATATTGAAGATGTCCAATTTTGGAATAATCCAGAGAATTGGGAAAAAATTATAAATTCGCCTGAAGAAGATAGAAAATTAATAAGAAGATATTTTAATGAGGTTGTGGTAGGACAAGAATATGAAGATAATATAAAGGAAAAAATAGATAGTATATTTAGTAAGATAATTGAATATTCATATACTGTTGGGAAAAAAGGAGAAGATGAGACAGTAAAAGAGAATGGTTTGTATCAATCAGATGTAGGTGAATAAAATAATACCAAGAAAGAGAAAGTATTAAAATAAAATCTTAATACTTTCTCTTTTACTAAGTCTACATGTGTGTCTTAATGATGATTCAAAACTATCTATTTAACATTTCGTTTTCATATTTTTGAACCATTTTCTTAACCATGTTTCCACCTATTCTACCAGCATCTCTTGAAGATAGGTCACCATTATATCCTTCTTTTAAGTTTACACCAACTTCTGAAGCTACTTCATATTTGAATTTATCTAAAGCGTTCATAGCTTCTGGAACTAATTTTTTATTTGTATTTGAGTTAGCCATTCTAAAATTCACCTCCGGATTGTAAAAAAATCTGCGAAAAAACTTTTTGTCTTTTCAATATATATGATGTGTAAATTATAAAAAAATATTCTGGTAAAAATTTGAAAAAAATAAAAATATATTGTAAAAAAAAGTATAATAATATATTATAATATAATAAAAGTACAGAATTAGAAAAAGAAAGGACAACAATATGTATAAATTAATAACTATAGATTTAGACGGAACATTATTAAATAGATATGGAGAAGTTACAGAATATACTAAAAATGTAATAAAAAGGACAACAGACAAAGGCGTTTTAGTTGTACTTGCATCTGGAAGAATATCTGAATCGGTTTTAACAATAGCAAAAGAAATTGGTGCAAATAAATATTATATTTCTGGTAATGGTTCTGTATTATATGATATGCAAAAAGATCAAATAATATATGAAAATTATTTAAATAAAGAAAAAGTTTTAGAAATTATCGAATTGTGTGACAAAAATAGCATTTACTACAATATTTATACAGAAAATGCAGTTCTTGCTAAGTCGTTAAATTATAATGTTGCATTTTATAATTATGAAAACACTAAAAAGAGTAGTGATAAAAAAACTGATATAAATATTGTGGAAGATATGTATAGCTATATAAAAAATTCAAATATTAATAAATTTTTAAAAATAACAATTTGTGATGAAAGTAAAATTGTATTTTCAAGCATTATAAAAAAAATAAAAAATATTGAAGATATTGATGTTTTAGAAGTTTCACATATGTCTCAAAAAAAGATTAAAACTGGAACAAAAGAAGTAGAAGTTGGATATTTTTATACAGAAGTTTCAAGTAAAAATGTGGATAAATGGTTTGCAATAGAAAAAGTTATGCAAATAGAAAATATAAAAAAAGAAGAAGTAATGGCTTTGGGAGACAATAATAATGATATCATTATGATAAAAAATGCGGGACTAGGTGTAGCAATGGGACACAGTAATGATGAAGTAAAAAAAGTAGCTGATTATATAACAGAAAATAATAATGAAGATGGTGTTGCAAAAGCTATAGAAAAGTATGTTCTATAAATATTACCATAATGTTACAACAATATTATCTTTAGATTACAAAATAAAAAAATATATTGTTTTAAAGAGATGATTGTTGTAAAATAAAATCAGATTATATTGAATTTAATAAAATAAGGAGGAAAAATAAATGGCTTCAAATCCAATGCAAAGACAAAAAAGAGTATCATTTTTATTAGGTGTGTTAGTAACAGTAATTTTAGCTGCTATAGTAATAACATTTTTAATTGTTCAATTAGTAAATTTAAGGAAGGAACAAGAGGCAATAGAAGCTGCTAGAAGAGATGTTTATGTTGTTTCAGAAGATGTTTCTTCAGGAAATGGATTACAAATTGGTGCAATAGAGGGAGATGCAACAAGAGCAACAGCAAATGTAGAAAGGGGAGAAGCAGATGCTAGTGTCGTTCCAGATAACTTTGCTGTACCATCAGATTTTCAAGATGAAAATGGAAATCCTAGATCAGATATAGTTGCTAAAATAGATTTAAAAGCAGGAACAATTTTAACAAAAGATATGTTAACAGTAAGCTCAGAAACACTTACTGATGACTTAAGAGAACAAGAATATAATATGTTCTCTTTACCAGTAGACTTAGAGGCTGGAGATTACATAGATCTTCGTATGCGTATGACAAATGGACAAGACTTTATAATTGCTGCTAAAAAAGAAGTAGCAATACCAGAAATAGCAGGAGCACCAGCAGAAGGTACAATAACTGTTAATTTATCAGAGGAAGAAACTTTAGCTGTATCATGTGCAATTGTAGAAGCTTATCAATCTAACGGAATTGAATTATATGTTTCTAGATACACAGATCCAGGAATGCAAGCAGCAGCTACACCAACATATACTGGAAATGCAGCAGTAAGAGAATTAATAAATCAAGATCCAAATATTGTAGAAGAAGCAAAACGTGCTTTAGTAGAAAGATATAATAATTCTGGAAATATAGCTATCAGAGAAAACTACATTAATGCAGAGTTAAATAGTATAGAAGCTGACGATAGAAGAAGTAACTTAGAAGAAAATGTTGAAGAACATATTGAAGCACAAAAAGAATTAAGACAACAATATTTACAAGCACTTGAAGATGCAGCAGTTGCAGCAGAATCAGCAGCAAGTTCATCATCTTCAGACTCTTCAAGTACAAATACTACAGCAAACTAGATAATATGTAGGAGGAAATATGAAAAAAGTAGGGTTTATAGGAGCATATGACAAAACTGATTTAATTTTATATATTGGTAGAATATTAACAGTTCTAGGAAAAAAGGTTTTAATAGTAGATTCAACAATTACACAAAAAGCTAAATATATTGTACCAGTTCTAAATCCTACTATGTCTTATATTACAGAATTTGAAGAAATGGACGTAGCAGTAGGATTTAACGACATACAAGGAATAGCAGAATACTTAAATAAACCTATTGGACAATTAGAATATGATTTTGCTCTATTAGATATAGATCGAGGAGAAAATGCAATGAGTTTTGAAATTCAAGAATGTGTAGAAAACTTTTTTGTAACATCTTTCGATATGTATTCAATAAGAAGAGGACTTGAAGCATTAGATATGTTTCAAGTCCCAATAAAAATGACAAAAGTATTATTTGCAAGAGAACCTTCAAAAGAAGATGACGATTATTTAAATTATTTGTCTTTAGGTTCAAAAGTTATATGGAAAGACGAAAGAGTGTATTTTCCTTTAGAAATGGGCGACCAGGCAGCGATAATAAATAATCAAAAAATATCTAAAGTTAGATTTGAAAATTTAACAAGTATGTATAGGGATGGATTGGAATATATTTCTTCAAAATTGATTGGAGAAGAAATTCCACAATCAAGAATAAAAAAAGCAATAAAAGAAATTTAATAATATAAAGGAGCATGCAAAATGTCAATAATTTCGTTTTGGACAGAAGATAGCAAAGAGACAGGCCAAACATCTGTAGCAATTGCTGTTGCTACACAAATGGCAATACAACATAATAAAAAAATATTACTAATTTCTACTTATGCAAGCAATAAAGAATTTGAAGCAGCTTTCTGGAAGCCACAAAATGATAGAAAAAATATATTATCATTTTTAAATGTTAGTAAAAAAGTTGTTGGACTGGATTCTGGAGTAGAAGGATTAATGAAAATAGAGGGAACTAACAGATTAAGTCCAAATATGATTCCAGATTATACAGGAATTATATTTAAAGACAGGTTGGAAATCTTAGCAGGTTATAATGGTCTAGAAACAGATATTACAGATGCTTTTTATGTTTCATTGGTAAAAAAAGCATCTCAAGTTTATGACATTATAATTGTAGATTTACCTAAAGGAGTTAATAAACTAGCACAAGACATTTTAAATATTTCAGATGTTGTAGTCTATGGAATAACACAAAAACGTCATTCAATTGACCAATATATGAGTTCAAGAAAAGAAGGTTATACTTCTAAAATGAATAATTTATTAGTATATATTGGAAGATATGATAGATTTTCTAAATATACACAAAAGAATGTTTCTAGAACAACAAAAACTCAAGATTTATTGTATCCTATTGTTTATAATACATTATTTTCAGATGCATGTGATGAGGGAGTAGTGGTAGACTATTTCCTAAAAATACAAACAGTTACAGATAAAAATAGAAATACAGATTTTGTTGATGAAATAAAAGAATTGATAAAAGGGATATTATATAAAATAGATGAAGTTCTAAGAAATAGATAAACTTTATGGAAGGAGTTTCAAAAGATGATTCTTAATATAGTTTTAATAGTAGCAGTTGCATTGGTTTTTATAGCGTTAGTATACAGAATGGTAAAAAACAAACAAAATGCAGAAGTTGAAAAAACTGTTAATATTGATGACCAAACATATACTTTGAAAAAAATGACAGAATATATAAAGAAAAGACTTGATGAAATAACAAAGGTAAATTTATATGATTTAGGTCTATCAGAGGAAGAGCTAAAAAGAAGAAAAAATAAAAAATACGAATTAAAAAAGGCTTTAAAAGGTTGTACATATGGAGATGTAAACGATAAAAAATATGTTAAAGAGCTAATTTATGATATTCTTTCAAAAGAATATGGAGTAGATGAAACTAATATATCTAAATCTATACCTTTTGATATTCCTTCTTTATTAACACCACAAGATAAATTTGACATTATTATATTTATGTATAAGAAAGAATTTGGATATGAAGCATTAACAGAATTAATAAAGAAATATAATTTGGATACATTAAAATATGTAGCAGGAGATGCAAAACCATGCTATGTTATAACAGAAGAAGAAATAAATGATATATATGAAAAAGAAGGATTTGTGCTTACATTTGATGATAAATTAAATGTTGTAGTACAAAGAATATATCAACATTATAAAGGATATAGCTCTATAGATGAAGTAAGAGATATGAACATAGATGGTGTATCTGGCGGTGTATCTGGTCTTCCAGAGAGTTTCTTAAGTCAGGTTGCACAAACAGATGGAGATTATTTAAACGAAGTTATGGAGCACAAAGTACCACGTGCTTGTGATAGTATTTGGATATTCTTCCAAGGTAAATCTATACGTTTAGCATTTTTATCATTTGGTACAGAAGCAGAATTAAAGAGAGTTTGTCAAAATATTTATAAATACAATAATCCAGGACAGTTATCTGATACAAATGGTTATAAGATTAATGAAATGAAAGATGGTTCTCGTGTTGTTGTTGTTAGACCAAGTTTCTCTGAAACATGGGCATTTTTCGTAAGAAAATTTGACGTAAAACGTGCAACTCTAGAACAATTAGTTAGAGATCCGGGTAAAGAAGATGCGATTGCTTTACTAAAATTCTTAGTTAAAGGAGCCAGAATTGTATCAATAACAGGAGAGCAAGGTTCTGGTAAAACAACACTTTTAATGGGTATGATTGAAAATATTTATGAAACAATGAACATAAGGGTTCAAGAAACTGCATTCGAGCTTCACTTAAGAAAAATTTATCCAACAAGAAACATATTAACATTTAGAGAGACAGATACAATTTCAGGACAAGAGGGTCTAGATGTTCAAAAGAAAACTGACGGTTCTGTTAACATCATAGGTGAGGTTGCAACAGACCCGGTTGCATCTTGGATGATTCAAGCAGCCCAAGTTGCTTCTAAGTTTACATTATTTACACACCACGCTAAAACTTTTCCAGATTTAGTTACAGCTCTAAGAAACTCTATGCTTAGAACTGGTGTGTTTACAAATGAAAAAACAGCTGAAGAGCAAGTTGTACAAGTATTAAATTTTGATATCCACCAAGTAAAAGACTTTAGAGGAAAAAGATATATTGAAAGAATAACAGAATGTATACCAGTAGAAGATAAAAACGAATATACATTTGATCATAGAAAAGAAAAAACATTAGAAGGAAAATTTGATAAATTTTTTGATAATGCAACACATTATTTTACAAAAACAACAGATAAAAAATTATATACATATAGAAATATTCTTGAATACCATGATGGTGAATATGTAATTACAAATAAAATAACAGATCATAATATTCAAGAAATGAGATTAAATATGGATGACAAAGATTTAGTAGAATTTGATAAATTTATAGAAGACCACTGGGGAGTTACTTTAAGTTCAAATGATAGACCATCAGAAATATTAAAAACACAAAAAGCAGGAAAACCAAAAAAAACAAATGAATAGTAATAAGAAAGGGGTGTGCAAACCTTAATGTCAAACCAGTTTTTATTATACATAATTATTGCAATAGGTGTAGTTTTTCTTATAATGCTAATAGTTTTTATGTATCTTAGAAAAAAGATGCAAAGTTCGCAATATAAACAATTACAGCAATTAAAAAGAGGAACTGAAAAGACAAAATTTTCATCAGATATAATATATCAAAAGTTATACCTAAAATATAGAAAAATTCCATTAATAAAACGTTATTTGTTAAAATTGCGTAGAAGATTAGAGATTATAAATATAGATGACGAATATTTAACAAGAAAACAGGCTTCTCAAATATTAACAAAAGGTATAATAGTAGTATTGCCACTTACAATTCTTATTATATTTCTTACATCAAGTAATATTTTATTGTTAGGTATTTTAATTATTTTTGAAATTTTTGTATTAGACAGCATGATTGATGGTATGGTAGATAAGATTGATAACAACTTATTAAAACAACAAATTAACTTCTTTGGTGAAATTAGACATGCATATCATGAATTTAATATGGTTGAAGAAGCAATTTATCAAACAGCACAAGATAATGAATTAGAGATTTCAAGACAAGCAGAAAAAATATATGAAATATTAATTTCTGATGATCCAGAAATGGAACTAGAAAAATATTATGATATTGCTCCAAATAGTTACTTAAAAGAGTTTGCTGGAATTTCATATTTAACTAAAGAATATGGAGACAGAAAACAGGACGGAGCATCATTGTACTTAAAAAACTTAAATAATATTACACAAGAAATGCAACTAGAAATATTAAAAAGAGATAAATTAGATTACGTTTTCCAGAGTTTGGCTGTAATATCTATAGTACCAATGTTATTCCTAGAAGTAATAAAAAATTGGTCTGTAAGCCAATTTGCTTTCACTAAAAGCTTTTATATGGGAAAACTAGGAATGATTGTACAAATATTAATCATAGTTTTAACATTTATTTGTTATACATTAACTAGAAAATTGAAGGATAATGGTTCTGTAAATACAAAGACACAAAATAGAGAAAATCCTTGGCAAGAAAAATTATACAGAAAAAAACCAATTAAAAAATTTGTTGATTTATTTATACCTAAAGAGGGTACAAAAGAGTATAGAAAAGTAAAAGAACTATTGAAAGATGCTGCATCACCATTAAAAATGTCATGGCTATATATAAATAGAATTACTTTATTTATAGTGGTTTTAATTGCATCAATTCTTATTATGATATATTTACATAAATTACAGGTTGATTATATATATACAGAACCTACATCAGAATATGATTTAATAACTACTATGGGTGATTCTGATGAAGAAGCAGCAATGGAAATCACAAGAATTGATAATAAATTCTTAGACATGTTTAGAGGAAATTTAAAAACAACTCAACAAGATATTTTAAAAGCAATGCAAAGATCAGCAGAATATGAAGGAGCAACAGAAGAAAAGCTTCAAACAGATTCGGAGAGAATTTACGAAAAATTACAAACAATAAATGGAGAATATTTAAAGTGGTTTGAAATTCTTTTAGGATTAGTATTTGGAATTATTGGATATGCATTCCCAATATTACTTTTATTCTTCCAAAAGAAAATGAGACAAATGGAAATGGAAAACGAAGTTATGCAATTCCAAACTATTATATTAATGCTTATGAGAATTGAGAGAGTCAATGTTGAAATGATACTTGAATGGTTAGAAAGATATGCAAATATATTTAAAGAACCAATAAGCAAATGTCTTAATAACTATGAAGCAGGTGCATGGGAAGCACTAGAACAATTGAAAGAAGATATATCTTATCAAGATATGATAAGAATTGTAGAAAGTTTACAAGCGGCAGTTGAAAAGATTCCGATTGTTGAAGCTTTTGATGAGTTAGACACAGAAAGAGATTATTACCAAGCAAAAAGAAAAGAATCTAATGATAGATTAATTGCTAGCAAAGGATTAATAGGTAAAGGTATAGGTTTTGCACCAATGGTATGTATGTTCTGTGGATATCTAATTGCACCATTAGTTATTATAGGTTTAACAAGTATGAACACATCTTTCTCAACAATGTCATCAATGTAGTAAAGGAGAAATAATATGGAAAATGCATCAAAAGCACTTCTAATTGCTGGTGGAGTTTTAATAGCATTATTGCTATTAGGACTAGTTGTATATACTTTCAGAGAATGGGGCGATGCTCAAGAAATGCAACAGCTAGAGGTAAATGCCCAAGTAGTTTCTGATTTTAATAAAAGTTATTTATCATATGAAAAAACTTTATATGGTAGTGAACTGTTAGGTTTAGTGAATAAAATGCTAGATTATAATAGATCAGCTGATGTAATATATGACGGTTATACTACGATGTCTATGGAAGTATATATAAAAGGAACGGCAGATGATTTGTTTACATCAGAGAAATATTATAATTTACAGGAAATTTCAGGAAAACTGGAAGATGTTGAAGACGAAACAGTAGATAATTCACAATTTAGTAAAATACTTCCATCATATTGGGAAAGGTTAGCTAAAAGTAGTAGCTTATCTTCAGCTGAATTTGACAATTTATGTACACAGTTAGAAATAGATTCTAGTATAAATAGAAATAATTTGCAAAATGCGGCAAAAGAATATTATAAATATGTGCAATTTAAAAGATTAAAATTTTCGCATGAAAATACTACCTTTTCAGATAGTGGAAGAGTAGAAAGCATGGAATTTAGACAAAAATAGTAAAGGGAAGGAGGCAACTTAATATGGAGAATGCATCAAAAGCATTAATAATGGCTGGTGGATTACTAATTTCATTAATGGTTGCCTCTCTACTTGTTTTTATATTTAACGTATATGGAGATCATGCTAGAGAAATGACTGAAAGAATTAATGCAAGACATATAGAAGAAGCAAACCAAGAATATCTTAGATATGAAGATTCAGAAAATACTATCTATGATGTTGTTACAGCAGCTAATAATGCTAGAGATAATAATGAATCTAAAGGTCTTTCACAAGGAGAAAGAGGATATATTTCAGTAAGTATAAATAATTCTATATCTGGAGTTAGTGGTTCACATTTGGAAAGAACAAATGTAGATTTAACAGATATATTAAATAAATATACTCAATATGAATTATCGTCTTCTAATTCAAATCCAGGTGAAAGAACGTTATTTAGTTGTGTGGTTAAAAACACTGATGATTTAATTTCTGAGGTGATTTTTACAAGAATAAGTTAAATTACAAGTTTTTACAGTAAATTTATTAAGAAAAATATTTACAATTATTGTCGTATAATGTTATAATGATAGAAAGGTTGCATATGAAAAAAATAATTTGTATAATTTGCGTAATAGTAATTTGCATTGTTTTATCAGTTACATATGCATATTCAATGTATACTAAAAATAAAAATGAAGTTAAAAGATTTAATAATGATTTTTTAACTTATACAGAAACAGAATTTTATGGAAATGAATTAGCTACAATAATAAACTTAGCAATAGACACAAATGAAGCTTATAATATTCAAAAAGATTCAAATGGAAAATATATTGAAGATGATTCATATTCTGTAAGAGTAGATATATATTTAAGCGATACAGAAAAAGAATATTCTATGGAATTAATAAATTCAGGGGGCATTTCTGATTTTGTTAATAACTATAGTAATATTAAATTTAAATGTACAAAAGTAGAATATCATAAAAGAACAGGAAGGATAAGCTATATATATATTAAACAAATATCTTAAATTAGTTAATAAGGTTTTATAAATATATAATATAAAAAAACAAAGGAGGAATTTATTATGGAGAATGCATCAAAAGCATTAATCATAGCAGGAGCTATTTTATTAGCTATCTTAATTATCGCATTAGGAGTTTATATTTATCAACAAGCTAGTTCAAACACAGGAACAGAGGATTTAACATCAACAGCTGTTCAAGCACATAATGATCCATTTGCTCGTTATGAAGGTACAATTTCAGGAACAGAATATAGAGCATTAATAGATCTTATAAGAAATAATAATATAAATTATACAGATGCTGAAGCTCAAATCGAATTAAATGGTGATTCAGATCCAGCTGCTCTTTCTACTACAAAATCTGGAATAGATCCAAATGCACAATATCAAATGACTATGGATGAATACCAAACAGCTGATGGAGAATATAAAGGTTGGGTAACAGCAATAACTGTTAACTAATAAAAATATTATTTAAAAATTAAGGAGGGAGGATAATCATGGAGAATGCGGCAGAAGCATTAAAAATGGCAGGCTTTATGTTAATATTTATATTGGGTTTGTCAGTGACCATGGCTATGCTCTCTCGTGCTACTTCAGCAGCAGATTCTATTATACAAAATGAAGATAGGCAAGCTTCTTATCAATATATAGAAGTAGAAAATCCACAGTTAGGCCTTTCTAGAACAGTTACATTAGCAGATATAATCCCTACATTGTATCGTTATCGTGCAGAAGAATATATTGTGTATTTTTATGATGCATCAGAATCACCACTAGGATTATATACAGATCAAAATGGTAATTTAGTTAATTATTTAGATTTGGATAAAGATATTTATGGAGATTGGCAAAGTCTTAAAGCACATGTTGATGAAATTGTATCTGACCTAATTGATAATTACAGTAATACAAATTTTATTGAAAGATTAGGCATAGTTGAAGATACTAGTGTTGATCCAAGTGGAAGCGGAGATACGGATATAGATATAAATAAAAATTATAAAAGAATAATTACATATACTGTTATGCCATAGAAAATAGGAGGTAATAAAAATGGGAGATACAGTGATTACAATTATAGTAATAGTATTAGGCGCAATATTAATATTTGTGTTTCCACTAATGTCAGTGGCTGACCGAAGTGATGATGTATCACAATTAGCAGTTCAAAATGCTGTTTCGACATTTGTGGATGAAGTTCGTTCTACAGGTCGAATAACTCTATCGTCTTATGATAGACTTGTTAGAGAACTTAACGCAACAGGTAATACATATGATGTAGAAATAATAGTACAAGTATTAGATGAAAATCCAGGTAAAAAAACAGCACAAACCACATATGAAAAAATTGGTGAAAATGTTTACTATTCAGAATATACAACACAAATATTAGATGAAATAAGTGATGCTTCTAATAATTATACTAAATATTTAAAAGAAGGAGATATTGTATCTGTTAGTGCAAAAAATACAAACACAACAATTTCTCAATTATTAAGAAACTTCTTTTATACTGTAACAGGAAATGATGCTGCTACAATAGGTGGTTCACAAGGTGGTATTGTTACTGTTAATGGAAGAAATTAATTGAAAAAAAGAAATGAGGGGTGTCTTGTAAAAAACACCTTTTCTTTTATTATATAAGAAAATAATTCTATATTTTCTTATATAATAAAAGAATTTTACAACTGATAAAGTGAGGAGATAAAATGAAACTACAGGGTTGGATAGTTATATTTATTCTAATAATAATACCTATTTTAATAGTAACATCTGCATATTTACAATTACAAATTAGTTATATGAATACACAAGCCAATTATGATTCAATATTAAGTAGTGCTGCTTATGACGCAATTAAAGCATTTCAAATTAATGAGTTAAATAGTAATACACAAAATATATCAGAGGAAAAGATAAGAGATGTTGAAGCATCTGTTAATTCTTTTTATAATTCTTTGGCAACAAATTTTGGAAGAGCAGGATATTCAGAAGATGAATTAGCCGGTTATATACCAGCATTAGTATATACTTTATACGATGGATATTATATTTATACAGAATTTAATAATGTGGCATCTTTAGATTCCAATGATGAAATAGTAGTAGATTTAAATTCAAATGAATCAGAAAATGGACTTAAGCCATATTTTTATTATACAGCTAGATATAAAGAAGGAACTAAAGAAGCAACAATAAATTATACATTAGATAATTATATAACAGTTTTTTTAAAGGATGGTTCCAATTATGAAACTTTTTCAGGATATCTAGTAAATCCAAATGATGTATCATCAGATGGAAGATCATATAAAGGAATACCAATTGTAGAAGAAGAACTATATGAAGCCAATATTACATCTTTTTCAGCAAGAGATGGTCAAGGAAGATACAATGAAATGCAATATGTTTATGTAGATAATAGTGAAGGAAGAAGAGAAAAGGCATATTGGGATGGTAATGCATGGTTTAAATATAATGTTGATGGAACAACACAAAATTATACAGATATTTATGTTACAGCATTAGGAACAGCTCCAAGAAATGATGACAGTGCTATACAATATTTAATAGAGGCAAAAGATTTTTCCGAAAAAGTTCAAAATAAATTATCTTGGATTAATTATAAAGATATACAAGATGTATCACTTGAGGATTTAGGTATGTCAACGGCAATGGGAGAACAAAAACTAATAAACTTTACTGATACTGGAATGAATAATTTTGAGGAACATAAAAAACAAATTATTAGACATTCAATAACTACAAATTTAGAAGCAACTATAGCTAAAAGAAATGCAAATTCAGCAAATTCAGCTAAAATGCCAACATTAACAGAAATAGAATGGGATAGAATATTAAATAATACATGTTTATTAGCATTCATGCAAGGTCAAAATTTAGGTTATAATGAATATATGGGATACACAATTGTAACAAATAATAAGAATAGAGAATTTGTTGATCCTAAATTAATATATATTTATGATAAAAATGAAAATGTATATCATGATTTTAGACATCTAGATGCAAGCCTTTCTTCAAATGTTGGAGTGGATTTGATAGGATATAGAAATGTAGATTTTGAACCACAAAGTTTTAATGATGCAACTGGTACAGCATCTCAATTTTATCCACATCGAGATGCAACAGCAGATTATAGTTGTATAGTTTCTTCTAACGATATAGTTACTGGAAATGGCTCTTCAAATGCTGAAGGAAGCATTTCGCCTAGTGTAGATGAAATTTTAGCACAGAGCACAAATAATAATCTTAAAAGTGCTTATTATACAGCTCTATTTAGAGAAAGGTATAATGCTTTTAAGAGTTTAGATTTAGGAGATCCAACTTAATAATAGAAAAAATAGGGAGAATTTAAATATTCTTCCTATTTTTAGTCATATGAAATGTAATTTCTATAACTAAAAAATAAAAAAATCTAATTTATTTAGTTAAAAACCTTTCTAGTATTAATTTATAAAAAAAGGACAAAATAACTTTGAGAGGTTATTATGAAAAAATTTTTTAGAATTTTATTAATTTTAATAATGTTTATAGTATTAGTATATGTAACAAATATAACTTCTATCCCAGATAGCATAATACTTTTGCAAGGAGAAAATTTAAATCTAAAAACAATTTTAGGAATAAATTTTTCCGATTCATCAGGAGAAACAATAGAAGCTGTAGCATCAGACACACAAAAAATATCAAATAAAGTTGGAAAGCTTGATTTATCCTTAAATTTAGGAAGTTTTTCGCTAAAAGATATAACAGTGAATGTAATACCTAATACTGTAGTTATTCCAGGAGGAGAAGCGATAGGTTTAAGGCTATATACTAGTGGAGTTTTGGTAGTTGGTATGTCAGAGATTGTTGGTACAGATAATAAAACCTATTCACCATATAAAGAATCTGGAATAAAAGAAGGAGATATGATTGTAAAAGTAGATGATGAATCTGTTACTTGTACTAGTGATTTAATTTCAAAAGTAAATGAATGCAATGGTAAAAAAGTAGAGATAACATATATAAGAGATGGAAATAATTATACTACAGAAATGTTACCAACAAAGACAGAAGAAAATGAATATAAATTAGGGCTATGGGTAAGAGATGCCGCAACAGGTGTGGGGACAATAACATATTATGATCCACAGAGTAAAATGTTTGGGGCATTAGGACATGGAATATTAGATGTTGATACAAATCAATTAATAGATATTGCTAAGGGGGAAGTTATAACAAGTAAAATAATTTCTATTATTAAAGGAGAAAAGGGGAGTCCAGGAGAAGTACAAGGAAGTATTGATAATGGAAAAGTTATCGGAGAAGTATATAAAAACACTAATTTTGGTATCTATGGTAAATTAACAAATACAGACTTTATTGAAAATGGTACAGAGTTAGAAGTAATGCCAAGAGATGAAGTAAAAACTGGAAAGGCAAGTATTATTTGTACTTTAGATGATAATAAAAGAGAAGAATACGAAATAGAAATAGAAAGAGTATATACTGCAACAAATAGAAGTAATAAAAATATGATAATTAAAGTAACTGATGAAAGATTATTAGAAAAAACAGGGGGAATAATTCAAGGTATGAGTGGCTCACCAATAATCCAAGATGGAAAATTTGTTGGAGCTGTAACACATGTTATGGTCAATAATCCAGAAAAAGGATATGGAATTTTTGCTGATACAATGTTAAAACAAATGAAAGAAGTAGAAGACAATTAATTGTCTTCTACTATTTTATTAGATATATCAGTTACTGTACCTGCGCCTAATGTAAGTATAATATCATCTTTTTTTACATTTTGTTTTAAATATTTTATAATTTCATCAAAATCTGAAATATAAATAGTTGAATCTTTTCCTAAAGACTTAATTTTATTTACTAAGTCTAATGAAGATACACCATATCTATTAGTTTCTCTAGCAGCATAAATGTCTGTTATAATTATATTATCAAAATTTAGTAATGCTTTTGCAAAATCTTCTAATAATGTTTTAGTTCTACTATAAGTATGTGGTTGAAAAACAACCCAAGAAGAATTGTATTTTTTATTCATTAAAGCTTTTGCAGTTGCAACAATTTCAGTAGGATGATGACCATAATCATCAAAAACAGTTGCACCATTTACAGTTCCTTTATATTCAAATCTTCTATGTGCTCCTGTAAACTTTTGTAGTGCAGATTTAATATGTTCTGAACTTATTCCATAATAATCACAAAGAGCAATACATGCTAAAGCATTTAATACATTATGCATTCCAGGTATTTTTAATTGAATTCTTTCATAAAATTGGTCTTTTTTATAAACATCAAATGCAGGAAATCCATTATTGTCAAAAACAATATTTACTGCAAAGAAATCTGTATGTTTATTTGTAATTCCATAAGTTAATTTTGTTGCATTAGTGTATTCTAATAAATCTAAACAATTGCTATCATCACCATTTACAACTAGTAAACCATCGTCTGGAAGTATTTGAACATATTTTATAAAAGCTTTTTTTATGTTTTCAAAAGTTTTAAAATAATCTAGGTGATCATTGTCTATATTTAATATTATTTCTGCTTTTGGGAAAAATTTTAAAAAGCTTTCTACATATTCACATGCTTCAATAATAAAATGTTCACTAGTTCCAACTTTATAATTACCATCAATAGCTTTTAATAAAGCTCCAACTTGAATTGTTGGGTCTTTTTTTGCTTCTAAAAAGCATAAAGAAACTAAAGATGTAGTTGTTGTTTTTCCATGTGTTCCAGAGATA
This sequence comes from uncultured Clostridia bacterium, assembly GCA_944393485.1. Classification (GTDB taxonomy): domain Bacteria; phylum Bacillota; class Clostridia; order TANB77; family CAG-508; genus Merdicola. The sequence continues at coordinate 9,097 of CALYAJ010000001.1, read as the reverse complement.
CCAATTGTATCATTAAATGCTTTTGTAAGCATTCCTAAAAAATCGCATCTTTCACAAACAGGAATATTAAGTTCTTTTGCTTTTTGCATTTCAGGATCTTCCTGTTTTACAGCCGCTGAATATACTACAATATCTGCTTTTGCTAAATTTTCGAAATCATGACCAATTGTAACAGGTATACCATTAGATATTAATTTTTCTACAATTTCAGAATTAGACATATCTGAACCTGTTACTATTACACCATATTTATGAAGTATTTCGGCGATACCGCTCATACTAACACCGCCAATACCAATCATATGTACTCTATTATATTTTTTTATTAAATTCAAATTAGGCATTAAGTTCCCCTCCCATTGTGAACACATAAGATTATACAATTATTATGTTTTTTTTTCAATATAATTATTACTATTTTATGATAAATATTTCAAAATTGTTAAAAAATAAATAAATTTAAAAAAATAGAAGGAAAAAAAGTTTTTTTGACGAATAATATAAGTGTACATATAAAAATGTACAAATATTTAAAACTTTGGAAGGCGGTGCTCAAATGCAAATCACAGATGTACGTTTAAAGAAAGTAAATTCAGGAAACAGAATGAAAGCAGTAGCTTCTGTAACATTTGATAACGAATTTGTTGTACATGACATTAAAGTTATCGAGAAAGATGGATTATTTATTGCTATGCCTAGCAAAAAAGCTCAAAATGGCGAATTTAGGGATATAGCTCATCCAATTAATGCTGAAACAAGGGAGAAAATTCAAAGCGCTATAATTGAAAAATATAACGAAACTCCTGATAATAATGAAGAAGTAAAAAACGAAGAATCTGAAGAATCAGCAGAATAATATAAATTATAAGAAAAGTGGCTTTGCCACATGTGCAGATTGCTTCGCAATCGCACGAACAAAGGTAACTTAACCTTGTTGCTCCGAAAAAATCTTTAGATTTTTGGAGCAATAAATTTAAGATATAGCTTATGCTATATCTTTTTTTTGTGTACTATGCCAGAGTATTTAAAATATTATTTCACAAAAAAATTTTAAAAATATAGAGTTATTATACAAAATATAAAATTTTTTAAATTCTAGTTTTGTTATAAATTTTAGTATGATACAATAATATAAAATTATCATAAGGGGGAGTAATATGGAAACAAGAATAGTCGGAGAAGAATTACCAGTAGTTATTTGTAAATTAAAAGCTGGTGAAACAGTACTTACAGAAAACGGTGGAATGAGCTGGATGGATAGTGATATTACAATGAAAACTACAACAAATGGCGGAATAATGAAAGGATTAGGAAGAGCATTAGCTGGGGAATCAATTTTTATGAATACATATACAGCAGAAAAAGATGATGTAGAAATTGCTTTTGCATCATGTTTTCCAGGTGAAATATTAGAATTTAATTTAAAAGAAGGAGAAACAATAATTGCACAAAAAAGAGCTTTTTTATGTGCGGAAAATACTGTAGATATTTCTATGCATTTTAGAAAGAAAATAGGTGCAGGATTTTTTGGTGGAGAAGGATTTATAATGCAAAAAATGACTGGACCTGGTAAAGTATTTTTAGAAATTGATGGAAGTTTAGTTAAGAAAGAATTACAAACAGGAGAAAAATTAAAAATAGATAATGGGCATTTAGCAGCAATGACAAGCAAGGTTGATCTAAATATAGAAACAGTAAAAGGTGTAAAAAACATTGTTTTTGGTGGGGAAGGACTATTTTTAACCACATTAGAAGGACCAGGAACAGTTTGGATACAATCAATGCCAGTATCTAAATTAGCAAGTTTATTTTATGTAGGAGGACAAAAATAAATTGAATGGGAAGAAATATTTGATTGTATTTTTTACATTACTTGCATTTTTTACTGTACTAACAATTTTACCAAAAACTAAAACTGCAAAATCTCAAAAGATGAATGAATTAAATTATAATATAACATTAAATGAAGATGGAAGCATGAATGTTATAGAAACATGGGATATATATGTAAAAAATACAGGAACATTATTTAGAACGTTTGATGATTTTAATGAATATCAAATAAGTGATGCTGAAGTAGTAGATTTAACTACTAATAATAAGTTAAATAGTATTAGTAGAAAGATGCAAGATGTACCAGAAGGACAATATTATGGACTTCAAACAGGTTATGATAGTTTTGAAATAGCATGGGGAACAGGAAAAAATACAACAAAAGGAAATCTTAAATATCAAATATCATACAAAGTTAATAATGTAATAACATCATATAATGATTGCCAAGAACTATATTGGAAATTATTAGATACATCAAATGGTATACCATGTAAAAAGATAACTGGAAATATAAAATTATATAAACCAGTTTCATATATAGATAATTTGAAAGTTTGGGGACATGGACCTATTGATGGAACAATTCAAAGAGTTTCAAATGATACTATAGAATTTAATATTAACAATTTTAGTTCGGGAACGATGTTAGAGATTAGAACAGTTGTAACCGATAAAATATTTAATACTTTAAAAGTAGAAGATAGAACTGTTTTAAATGACTTATTAGAAGAGGAAAATCTTTTGGCAATAGAGACAGATAATGAAAAGAACTTTTGGAACATGGTTAATATAGCAATTTTGGTTATAGAAGGAATAATTTTGTTATATGGATTATTTAAAATAATAAAATATTCATATTTTGGAAACGAAGATAATGACGGAATAAATTATAAAGGAATAGAGTACTTTAGAGAAATTCCAAGAGAAAATACTGCAACTCCAGGAGAGGCAATATATTTATATAATATGTTTGCAGGAAAAGACAAAAACACATCTATTATTGCAGCATATATTTTAAACTTATCTGTAAAAGGTTATTTAGATATTCAAGAGAAAAATGGAGAGATGTTTGTAAAGATTCTAAAATTGCCAGAAAATTTAAAAGAAGATGAAAAAATAGTATTAGAAATTATAAACAAAGTAGCATTAGGGGCTAATGAAATTAATATAAAAGAATTAAATAAATTTTCTAAAAAACATTCTAGAGAATTTAAAGAATATGTAGAATCAATAATTGATAGTGTAGAATATAACCTAAAAAAGGAAAATTTAATAGAAAGAAATGAAGAAGCTCTAAGAAGAAATGTAAAAAAAGAAAGTGTATTATATTATGGATTTCTATTTGCACTTATAGTACCTTTTGCAATACAATTTGTAAATTTATTATTATATATTACGATTCCATTATTTATTATAGAAATGGTAATTATTTCAAAAGTAAGAAATAAAGCTAATAAATTATTTAAATTAACACAAACTGGTGCATATGAAGCCGAAGAGTGGAATGGTTTGAAGAATTATTTAAAAGATTATTCATTAATAGAAGAAAAAGATGTTTTTGATATAAAATTATGGGAAAAATATTTGGTTTTTGCTACTGCACTGGGAATATCAAAACAGGTGGTTAATAGTTTAAAAGCAAAATATCCAGATTTATTTACAGAAAAATATTGGGATATTAATGGAAATACAAGTACTATATTAAATATGGTATGTAATCCAATATATGTACGTAGTAATTGTAATTTTATAAACTTTACACATGGAATGACAACACATAATATTAGTATTCATACATATACAATAAACTTCCATTCATCTTCGAATTATGGAGGTGGAGGAGGAAGCTTCTCTTCAGGAGGCGGAGGCCGGAGGTGGCCGGTGGCCGGAATGGGAGGCAGATAAAAATAAAACGAATAATTCAAAAGACAAACTTATAATTTTAAGCTTGTCTTTTTTCTTATTTTAATCTGAAACTTGAATTGGCGAGAACAAAGATTAGATTGCGTATTTAAAGAAAAAAACGAAGCTTTCAAAAATGAAAAAAGCTGGAAAAACGAGGAAAAAGGCGATAAAAAGAGATAAATATATGGAAAATCTTAATATTTAGTGTTTAAAATTGAAAAAATATGAAGAAATAGGAATTTAATGTATAGAAAGATTGAAAAAACATAAAATATATAGTATAATAATTAATACGTGTGTGTAGAAATTAAAGGAGAGTGAAGAATATTTTAAACGAAGAAGAAACCGGAAAACACACAAAAGAAATTATAAAAATAGCTAGATATTTATCAATAGCATTACTTTTTTTAATGGTTGTATTATTTAAATATAATGCATTATATAAAGTTACTGCTGATGGTGAAGAATTAGGTTATGTTAGAAGTAAGAATGAAATTCAAAATGAAATAAATAAGATTCTTGAAAATAAAGAGGATGGAGTAGCTTTTAAAAACTTAGAAATAGAACCAGTCTATGAATTAAAATTTGTAAGTAATAAAGAACAAAATGAGGAAGAAGTTATAAGTAAATTAAAAGAAAATATTTCTACAACATATACAGCATATGGTATAACAATAGATGATAAAATACAAACATATGTTGATACAGAAGAAGAAGCAGATAAAATTGCAGAAGACTTACAAAAAGAATATGAAGATAAAATGACTGTTGAAATTGGAGTAAAACAAGTATTTGAAAAAGAAAAAATAAAAACTTTAGATACTAAAAAAGCTATTGCAAAACTTAAAGAAGATAATTTAGATGTTAAATTAAAAAAATTAGAGGAAAAAGAAAAGAAAGAGAAGGAAGAAAAAGCTAAGAAAGCTAAAAAAGTGGTTGTCGCAGTAAGACCTATTTCAGGAGGAACTGTTACATCAAGATATGGAGAAAGAAGTAGTATTCGTTCTAGTACACATACTGGTATAGACTTAGCAGCACCTAAAGGAACTACAATAAAAGCAGCTGCAACAGGAAAAGTAACATTTGCAGGTTATAATGGAGCCTATGGATATATGATAAAAATAAAATGTGATAATGGTTACGAAATGTGGTATGCACATTGTAGTAAATTATATGCAAAAAAAGGTCAAAGAGTTTCTGCAGGTACTAAAATTGCAGCAGTAGGTTCTACAGGAAATTCAACAGGACCTCATTTACATTTTGAAATAAGAAAAAATGGAAAAACCATAAATCCTCAAAAATATTTATAATTTAATATAAAATTAATAAAGCCTAACTAAAGTTTTGTGAAAGCTAATAGTTAGGCTTTACTTTATGGTAAAAATAAAGTAAAATATATAAATACAATTAATATTTATGCAGAAAGGATAATTTGAATGGGAATAATAAAATACATAAAAGATAAGATAGAAACAAAAATGACAGATTCGAGAAATAAAAAATTAGTAGCTAAATTTAAAGCGATGACAGATGAGGAACTATTGGATTTTATTGCCAAGAAAGAAAGGGCTGTAGTAAAAGGCGATACTGAAGAAAAAGCAACTGTGGCAAAAGCATTAGAACAGATTGAAGAATCAGAAAAACAACTTGAAATATTAACAGAAACAGATATAGGAAGTAAATTAACAGGCCCACAAAAAACTGCAATTGCCAAAACAATAGATTCGGAAACCTTATTAAAACAGGCTGGAAAAGATTTTATTGACGAATTACCAAAAGAGGATAGCTATGATATTGTAAGAAGAGTAATTACAAATCAAGAAGTAAGATTAAATAACATGAATTTCCAAGAATTAGAGAAATCTATAAATGGTATTTATAGAATGGTTAATTATGCAAATGATTGGAAAACATTAAGATATATAGATGTAGCTAAATCAAGAATACAGGAGTTACTAGATATGCCAGTCACTAAAGAAAACAAAGATTCAGAAGAGGATTTATCTTTGGAAGAACAAAGAGCTATAATCGAAAAAAGAAGACAACAAGCTCAAGCAATAAATAGAAAATTAGTTGCCATCGCTGCTAAAAAAGTTATAGCAAATTATAGGCAAAGCGGAATAAATATGAGGATTACTAAATTTATAGATGCATCACCATTAGGTGAATTAGATGAATTAACTGATTTTGTTACAAAAAATAAAAAGGATTCAGAAATAACAATAGAACAGGCTCAAGAAAAATTTTTCTTAAGATATGTTGAAAAAGAATCTTCAGAAGAGGTAAAACAAGAAATAGAAAGAGAATTAAGAGAGGAAAAAGATAGAATTCAAAGGGAAAAATTAGCAAAAGTGCAAAGAGATGCAGGAAAACAAGCTGTTCAGCAAATAGCGGATATTGTACAAAATACAGACTTATTAAATAATCCTAATCCACCGGAAGGTGATGGAAGAGAAGATTAAAAATCTTCTCTTTTTTGTGCTATGAAAAATAGCAAATATTGTCACATAAAAATAGATTCTTTCTATTGACTTTACAATTTTAATAAGATATTATTAAAATTGTATGAATATATTTTAAGGAGGCATATTTATGGCTGAAACAAAAAATGATAGCAATAAAGTAGAGAAAATGATTAATGATTTAGTAGAAAGAGCAAAAAAAGCTTCAAAAGAATATATGAAACTAAATCAAGAGCAAGTAGATAAAATTATAAAAGCCATGTCTATGGCGGGCTTGGAACATCATATGGAACTTGCAAAACTTGCAGTAGAAGAAACTGGAAGAGGGATTTACGAAGATAAAATTATAAAAAACATGTTTGCAACAGATTATATATATAATAGCATTAAAAATGAAAAAACTGTTGGTATAATAGAAGAAAATGAAGAAGATGATTATATAAAAATTGCAGAACCAATTGGAATTATTGCAGGTGTAACACCAGTAACAAATCCAACATCAACAGTTATGTTTAAATCAATAATTTCTGCAAAAACAAGAAATGTAATAATATTTGGATTCCACCCATCTGCACAACAATGTAGTAAAAGAGCTGCAGAAATATTAAGAGATGCAGCAGTTAAAGCAGGAGCTCCAAAAGATTGTATTTTATGGATAGAAGAACCATCAATGGATGCAACACATGCATTAATGACACATCCAGATGTAGACTTAATATTAGCTACAGGTGGAACTGGAATGGTTAAAGCTGCATATTCATCTGGAAAGCCAGCATTAGGTGTAGGACCAGGGAATGTACCATGCTATATAGAAAAATCAGCTAAATTAAAAACATCTGTAAATGATTTAGTATTATCTAAATCTTTTGATAATGGAATGATTTGTGCTTCAGAACAATCAGTAATAGTAGATGAAGCAATTTATAAAGAATTTGAAGAATTAATGAAAAATGCTGGATGTTATTTTGTATCTCCAGAAGAAAAAGAAAAATTAAAAGAAGTAATGTTTAATAAAGAAAAAGGATATGCTTTGCAATCTAAAATACCAGGACAAAGTCCATATAGTATTGCAAAACAAGCAGGATTTGAAGTTCCAGAAGATACAAAGGTTTTAGTAGTATATGAAGAAGGAGTGGGACCAGAATTCCCATTCTCTAAAGAAAAATTAAGCCCAGTACTTGCTTACTATATTGTAAAAGATAGCAAAGAGGGAATAGAAAAAGCAGAAAAACTACTAGAAAATGGAGGACTAGGACATTCCGCAGTAATCCATTCTGAAAATACAGAAATAATTAAAGAATATGGTAAAAGAGTAAAGGCTAGTAGAATCATTGTAAATCAACCATCTTCTCATGGTGGAATTGGTGATATATATAATTCATTTACACCATCACTTACACTAGGTTGTGGTACATTTGGAGGAAACTCTACAACAGATAATGTATCTGCTAAAAATTTATTAAATGTTAAAAAGATGGGAAGAAGGAGAGTTAATATGCAATGGTTTAAAGTTCCAAAGAAAATATATTTTGAAGCGGGAGCAATAAAATATCTTGAAGATATGAGAGATATTTCAAGAGCTTTTATAGTAACAGATGAATCAATGGTTAAACTTGGTTATGTTGATAAAGTTTTATATCATTTAAGAAAAAGACAAGATTATGTACATTCTGAAATATTCTTTGATGTAGAGCCAGATCCATCATTTGACACAGTTAAAAAAGGTGTTGAAGCTATGAGAAAATTTGAGCCAGATGTAATTATTGCATTAGGTGGAGGATCTGCAATGGATGCTGCAAAAGGGATGTGGCTATTATATGAAGTTCCTGATGTAGATTTAGATGGATTAAAATTAAAATTTATGGATATAAGAAAACGTACATATGAAATTCCAGAACTAGGAAAGAAATGTCAAATGGTAGCAATTCCTACAACATCTGGAACAGGTTCTGAAGTTACATCGTTTGCAGTTATAACAGATAAAAAAGAAGGTAAAAAATATCCATTAACAGCATATGAATTAACACCAAATGTTGCAATAGTAGATCCAGATTTTGTATCAACACTTCCAAAATCTTTAACAGCAGATACAGGAATGGATGTTTTAACACATGCATTAGAAGCATATGTATCAAATATGGCAACAGATTATACAGATGCATTAGCAGAAAAAGCAACAAAATTAGTATTTGAAAACTTAGAAGAAGCATATAACCATGGAGATAATAAATATGCAAGAGAAAGAATGCATAATGCAAGTACAATGGCAGGTATGGCATTTTCAAATGCATTTTTAGGAATATGTCACTCTATGGCACATAAATTAGGAGCAAAATTCCATTTACCACATGGTAGAATTAATGCAATTTTATTACCATATGTTGTAGAATATAATGGAAGTAAACCAACTAAATTTACATCATTCCCAAAATATGAATATTATATAGCAGACGAAAAATATGCTAAAATTGCAAAAATGGTTGGATTAAAAGCTGACACAGTAGAAGAGGGAGTACATTCATTAGCAGAAGCTATTAGAAAAATGAATAAAGATATAAATATTCCTGTATCATTTAAGGAAGCAGGAGTAGACGAAAAAGAATTTTTAGACAATGTAGATGAATTAGCAGATAGAGCATTTGAAGATCAATGTACACCTGCAAATCCAAGATTACCATTAGTAAAAGAAATAAAACAAATTCTATTAGACAGTTATTATGGAAAATAAAGATAGGGAAATGGGGGCGGTCCTAAAATCCCTATCGAAACAAAAATAAAAAGTCCTAGCAATGTTAAATTGCTAGGACTTTTTCATATAATGTGCGACAGGCATGTCGTTTAGCTAATCGGTGAAAGTCCGTAGTGGAGGTAGATATCGCCAACCACATAGAGAA